>CAZNMS010000265.1:0-11821 GCA_964573505.1 uncultured Planctomycetaceae bacterium
AAGGCCTTTGTTTTGGAGTCAAGTAGCCGACCAGTCGTTCGTCCCGTCCGGGCAAGCCGGACGGAGACGACTCAAATTCAGCGCCGGAATGCCGGTCACACCCAACGGAATCAGCCGGTTGAGAAGCAGCGAGGTCATTAGAGAACGTCGGCCCCGCACTGTCTTTGAGAGTCAGAGTAGAGACCGTCACGCACTCGATGTCACTCGCATGATGTGTGACGTTCGTGCGAGGACTGCAAGTCAACCCGCTGTCGCGACGCAACAGAGCGACGTAGTCGAGTCGCTCCCCGACTCGACTGCCCATAAGACTCCGCCGCAAAGTCGGCGTCCTCTCATTCTCAGGACGATTCCAGCAAAAGGCGCAGAGTCGAAATTTGCCGTAGCCGAATTCGTCAGAATTCGGATGCCTTTGCACGTGCGTCTGAAGTCTGACGACTTCAGCTACGGATTTGTCGGAATCAATCTCATTCGTTGTTGGAGCATGCATGAAAAAGTGGTTGGCCTTCTTGTTGAGTGGCTCAATGGTTCTCGGCTCGACGGTGATGATTCGCAGCCAAGAACCTACGGTGCGATCGTCTGAGGTTCGCGCCACCACTCCATGGGGCATCAGCTCCTCGGCGAGTTCATTTCGAAATCATGCTGAGTGGTTTCCGAAGATGGCCGATGCCGGCGTCTCGACCGTGCGACTGTTTCCAGAATGGCGCGGGTTCGAGTCTTCAACTGGCCAATGGAAATGGGACGACGGCGATCTCTTAGTGAGGTCTGCGGCTCAGCACGGCTTGCAGATCAACGCCGTCTTGATGGGCTCGCCGCCGTCAGCGAAGGCCGTGCATGCATTTCCGATGGAGCAATTGGATGAGTGGTCGCGATACGTCGAAGCGGTCGTCGGTCGGTACAAGCACGACGTCCGCTATTGGGAAGTATGGAACGAGGGCAACGGCGGCTTTAACGACGGTAAGCACACCACTGCTGACTACGCGAAACTCGCGGCAGCAACTTACGACGCCGCAAAGAAGGCTGACCCGCAAGCGAAAGTCGGCCTCACTGTCGCGAGCTTTGATGCCGCTTATTTGAATCAGACGATCCGCGCAATGGCTCAGTCGAGCAAAGCGAATCGTTTCGATTACCTCTGCGTGCATCCTTACGAGATCGCAGACGGCCTCTTTGAGACAGACGGCGAAGTGCCGTTCTTGTGGATGGGGCATGCACTCCGCAGCGTGCTGAAGAACGCTGCTCCGGAGAAAGCCAATGCCGAATTGTGGATGACCGAAGTCGGGCATCGTCTGAGTTCGCAAGCCGATCGCGCCATCACCGACATCGATGCCGCAAAGGCGCTGGCGAAGATCTACACAATGGCGCTCGCGCAGGGCTTTGTGTGTACTCAGTGGTTCGAAGCTCAAGACCCCATTGGTGAGGATCAAGGCTTCGGCTTGATTGCTCGCAACGGAACTGCGCGGCAGTCGTTCAAGACAATGAAGACTCTGACGACGGTGCTCGGCGAACGTCCCAAATACGCCGGATGGACGACGGTCGGAGCGAACGGGCGCGGCTATGGCTTTGTGTTTGAAGGGCGAACCTCTCCCGTGCTCGTCGCATGGATGCCGGCGGGGCTCAAGCTCGATGCCGCAGAGCGAGCCATTGAATTCGGCTCTGATGTTGAGGTCACCGATCTGCTGACTGGGGCGACATCGAAGATCGCCGCCAACAAGACCGTGACTCTGACTGACTCGCCGTCGCTGATCTCGAATGTCCCCTCGCGCGACGTGCAGCAAGCCCGCGCGAACTCAGCGAAGAATTTTCCGTGGGGCGGCGACTTCCAACTTGCGAAGACAGTCAGCTTCAACGCCGGGTTGCCGGATCAATTGAACGGAGTCGTGCCGCGTAATCGTTCGCGTTATCCGACAGTGACGTTCGCCGACGGATCAAGCGGGCTCGTTCTTCCCGGTGACATCGCGCACCCGATCTCGTTCTACGCGCATCCGTCCTTCGCGAGCTTGCAGACTGATGAGTACTACGTCCGCGCAACGGTGCGTCGACTCGGCAGCGGCAATGTCGGCATGAATCTGAGGTATGAGGTCGCCGACAGTCAGGGCCGCTCGGCCTACGCGAATGTCGGTCAATGGTTCGGCGTCGGCAAAGAGTCGAACTGGCAGACCTATACTTGGCGCTGCTCGAAAGCCTGCTTCGCGAAAATGTGGGGGCACGACATCGTCATCGCTCCCGAGCAGTCCGTGCCTTTCGTGCTCGGCAAGATCGAGATCAGCACGCAGCCGTATTAGAAACTACATGCGCGAGCATCCGCAGAGTGATTGTCGCCTTTCGCTCCGCGAAAGTGCGTCTCGGAGCGTGTCTCGGCAACTGCAGCATCACTTCGCAAATCCGCTGCAACAGAAAGAAGAACTCTCGATGAAACATCTGCTGTTTGTCTTCGTGCTGCTTGTCTGCGGAAGGATCGCGCAGGCGGCGGATCTCACACTCGCGCGCGGCGGACAGAGCGACTATCAGATCGTTCTTCCCGAGTCCGCTCAGCCTCCGAGCGTTGCCGAAGGCTTGCAGCAGACCGCTCGGTTGTTGCAGGTCGCGCTCAAAGCCAATGGGGCTGAGGTGTCAGTTGTCACCGAGTCAAAACGCGATCCGCAGAAGCCGACTATTTGGCTCGGCGACACAGCGTTCGCTCGTCAGCAGAAGATTGAGGTCAGCACGCTCAAAGGATGGGGCTACGTGCTGAAAGCTGTCGGCAGCGATCTCGTGATTGCCGGCCGCGATCATGCGTCTCCGACAACCGGGAATCTGCCGCGCCGCCCCGCATGGGATCGCTTCGGAACGGCGAAGGGCGTTGTCGAGTTCGTGCAGCAATACGTCGGAGTGCGGTTTCTCTATCCCGATCTCTCGCCGTATCAGCCGATTGGGAATGCTTCGAAGATCGACATTCTGAACTCACCGGCCTTCGAGTTCTTGAAGACCGATCCGATCGTTGTGCCGAGCGATCTGCACGAGTCGAAGACGCCTCTCATCGAGTTCAATACCGCGCATCCGGCGCGGGGTAGTTTTTATGACATCGCTCACAATCGCTTCCCGCTCGTCGATACTCAGTTCGGCGGGCATACCTATGAGCGAGCGGTCCCGCGCGAGACTTACGCAGCGTCTCATCCCGAGTACTTCGCACTCATCGGCGGCAAACGGACGGCGGATCAACCGGGCAACGCGCAGTACTGCATCTCGAATCCCGAAGTGCAGGAACTCTTCTTCAAAGATCTGATCGAGTCGATTGATCGCGGCTATGAGAGAGTGGATCTCGGTCAGCCCGACGGCTTTCGCGCGTGCCAATGCGAAGCGTGCGACAAGCTCTACGGCACCGGCAAAGACTGGGCAGAAAAGTTGTGGCTGCTGCATCGCCAGTTAGCGGAACGCGTCGAGAAGGCTCGGCCCGGCAAGCTCGTGACGATGATGTCTTACATTCAGACCGAGCTGCCGCCGAAGTCCTTCAAAGCCTTTCCGTCGAACACGCGGATCATGCTGACGGGCACGAATGAAGAAGACATCGCACCGTGGCGCGGGCACACAATCCCGCAGGGTTATTCTTCTTACATCTACAACTGGTGCCCGAATCTCGGCACGCGCTACACACCGATGCGCACGCCGCTGTTTGTTGAAGCGCAGGTCAAACGACTGACCGCCAACAAGATCCAGTCGGTCTATCGCGACGGACCGGGAGACCTCTACGGACTCGAAGGGCCGACCTATTACACAATGGGCCGCATGTTTGAAGCCCCCGAGAAGCTGACCGCAAAGGGGCTCGTGCATGAGTTCTGCGGAGCGGCCTTCGGTCGTTCGGCTCCGGCGATGATCTCGTTCTACAGCCAGCTTTATCACGGCATTGAGCTGTACTCGAACTATCTCGGCACGCGCGACCCCGCATGGACTTATCACGACATCTACGGCAAGCGGCGCAAGCATCTCACTGACCCGCTGCAGTTTCTCGGCTTCTTATATTCACCGAACTTGTTGCAGGCTCTTGAACGCGATCTCGTCGGTGCCGAGAAGCTTGCTGAGTCCGACAAGATCAAGCAGCGACTCGCCGTCGTGCGGCGCGAGTTCGATTACCTCAAAGCATTGATCAAGGTCGTGCATCTCTATCACGCGTATCAGACGCAACCGGATTTGGCGCTGCGTGACCGACTGCTCGACGCGATCGACGCGCGCAACGCCTACATCGACTCGATGTTCGCAGCCCCGCGTAATGGACCGACGCCGCTTGCGGGCTTCTCGTTTGTGATGTTCCCGCAACTCGGACATGACGCGAAGCATCTGCGACTCGCTCATGACGGCTATCAAGAGCCGTTCGCGAACTCGGTCATGAACTGGGACAGAAAGGCGATGCGCTCCGCACCGCTTCCCGGAGCGAAGCGGCTCACGGTGAAGTTTGTCGCAGGCTCAATCGCAGGTGACGCGCCTTTCTGGGAGCAAGCGGCAGCAGCCGACGTCGCGACTCCGGTGCCGTCCGCAAACGCACTCAACGCGACTGAAGGAGCGAAGTCCGCAAGCACGCCGTCCTCAACAGCAGTAGCCCGCGCGATCTCGAATGACTCGCACCTCTTTGTGCGCGTTGAAGCACCGGCACCGACGAGCGACTCGCGCGACAGCATCGAAGTGCTGCTCGCTCCCGTCGGCGGCAAAGACGTCATCTACCGCTTCTCAGTCAGTCCGCAGCCGGACTCAAAGCAAGACGCCGCGAACGGCTTCAACAGTGACCCGCTCGATCCGCGCTACGGCAAGTTCGATCCCGATTGGAACGGCGAGTGGCAGTATGAATCGCGGATCGACTCAAAGTCGCAGCGCTGGTTCGCGGTACTGGCGATTCCCTTCAAAACGCTCGGGGTCGAGCGTCCGAACGCCGGCTCGTTTTGGCGAGGTAACATTTCTCACACCCGGAGCGCGCCGACGCGCACTGACCGCGTTCTTTGGTCCGCAACGAGCAGCACGAAGATCCTCGATGACCGCAACGACTTCGGCGAACTCGTCTTCGAAGCGGCGGCTGTCACTGCAACTCCGCAGCCGATGAAGCACCCGCTGACGGCGCTGCGCGAGAAACTCTACGCCGACAGCTTCGAAACGCCGCTCGAATGGAAGTCGCTGAAGGACACCGTGCCGCTCGGTCCGAGCAACTGGCTATTCCGTGCCGACCCGCTTGAAGTCGGAGCGAAAGAGAACTGGCAGCAGCCGGAGACGTCATTGAGAGAGTGGGTTGCGATGCCGGTCCCGTCGTTCTGGGCCGAGACCGAAGCCGTCGGCAAATTCACTGGTTACGGATGGCACCGGACGACGTTCAAGCTGCCGCCCGAATGGAAGACGCGCCGCGTGCGCTTGCTCATCGGCTCAGCGGACGAGCAAGCATGGGTCTATCTCAACGGCCAATTGCTGCGCGAGCACAGCGAGAAGTCTGAAGGGCAATCAATCAACGTCTTATGGGAGTCGCCCTTCGCCGTCGATCTCCCCGCCGACCGTCTGCACGCGGACAAAGACAACGTGCTCGTAATCCGCATCCACAACTCGCTCGCCAACGGCGGCCTCTGGCGCCCCGTGCGACTGCATGCCGTCAGCAACGAGAAGTAAGACGTCTTTATTTTTCTGTCCCCAATCTTTCTGTCACTTTTCTTCCCCCTTGAGCCATCCAAAGACGGGGCATGACAGAAAAATTGAGGGCAGAAAGATGAAAGGCAGAAGGCCGAGCATCCCGCATTCAGCTCGGTCGCGTTTGCGACTTCATCCAGTCGACAAACTTCGTCGCGTACTGATCGAGATTCTCTTCGCTGCCGCCGCCGCGCAGCATCGAGCACATCTCGTATGCCACTGAGCCGGCATAGCCGACTTCACGCAGTGCATCGAAGAACGAGCCGTAGTCGATGAAGCCTTCGCCCATTGGCACGGCTCGGACGACGTCGGTTTCGCGGACATAGTTCACGAGGTTCGGCACATAGATCTGACGCGCGCGGCGGACGTAGTCGGCAACCGTCGTATGCACGATCCACTCCCGCAGGCGATGCACGCTCGCGACTAGATCGCAGACATGCAGTGCCGGAGCCCATGCATCAAACGCCGCCTTGCAATGCGGGTGATCGACCTCTTCCAGTAGGTCCGCGAGGCTCTCAACTTGCGCGGCGATGTCGTGATGATTCTGCACGGCGAGCGTCACTCCGTAGTCAGCAACGCGCTTCGCGCATTCTCGCAGTGACTCAATGCAGACGTGCCATGTTTGGTCGTAGCTCACATTGGCCCGCTCGTAGGCCGTGAAGACGCGAATGAATCGGCACTTCAATCGTTCGGCGGTGCGAGCCAGTTGAGTGATGGCCGCGATCTGAAACTCGCGAGTCGGAATCTCGGGATGATCACTGCCGATCGTGAAGTCGGTGTAAGCCGCAATACACGGCACTTCGAGATGCAGTTCTTCGAGTCGCTCGGCCAGTCGAGCGACTTTCGCATCGTCGTAATCGAGCAGCGACAAGTGCGGGCGTTTCGCCATCACCATCACGCCGTCAAACCCGAGTCGAGCTGCTCGCGCGAGAACGTCATTCAGACAAAGCCGAGCTTGCCCCGGCCAAAACCCGGCATAGCTCACTGAATGCAACGCCGTTCGAAACATGTCGTCGCTCCGTTTCGAGAATTGAAGAGTCTTCTGTTTCGGCAGCACGCTGATTCGCGTTAGCCGCCGCGCGAGAGCCATGAGATCGCAATGCCGGCTGCCACTGAGACGTTGAGCGATGTCACCGCGCCAACGGGTTTGATGCAGCAGACATCGTCGCAGGCTTCGAGCGTTCCTTGTCGCGCTCCGCGTTCTTCGTTGCCTAAAACGAGCAGCCAGCAACGATCTCGTTTGAAGGATTCGAGCGGTGCTTTTGCATGCTCCGACGAGCCGAGCACCCAAAGGCCGGCTTGCTGTGCCTCTTCAAACGTCCGTTTGAGATTCGTGACGGTGACGAACGGGACATCCTCAATGCCGCCGGCAGCAACATCGCAAACGGTGCCGGTCAGCGGGGCAGAGCGATCGCTCGTCAGAATGATGCCGCGCACTCCGAAGAAGCTCGCCGTGCGAAAGATCGCGCCGACGTTATGCGGGTCTTGCAAGCAGTCGAGAGCTAGCCATAAGCCCGTCGCTCCGGGCTCGCTGGCGCCGGATAAGAGTTGCTTCAGGCTCGTTTCCGGCGGCTCTTTGACGACTGCCGATGCCGAGCCGACTCGTTCCGCTTTCTGACTGCGGTCAAAGCTTTGTCGTCGACTTTCTGCATGCACGACGGGAACGCGGTGTTGCAGAGCGAGATCGGTGACCTCTTCCCATGCCTTTCCTCCGCCGCCGGAGATTGTAATTTCTGTGACATCACGCGGCCGCCGCTTCAGCACGGCCATCACGCTATGAGGGTTCTTCAGCTCCAACACGATTTCAGGCTCCTTTCAAACAGGAGCCCAATTGTGGCAAGCCCCCCCGCGACCTGCACGGCAGCCGAGAGTCGCCTTTCGCTCCGCGAAAGGAAGCTTTTGCGGAGCAAGAGCGCGGCCCGATGGGCACGCGGGCAAACGAGGCGGCGAAGCCGCATGTATTGTGGCCCGACGCTCCGCGTCGGGAGTCGCGACGCGGAGCGTCGCACCACACTGTGCAAACCGAGAACAAATCGCGAACGAGTAGCACGAGCGCCGCCAGTGTTGCCGTGCCCGTCTTGTATTTCGGATTCCACTTTGCAGCCGATTGGTGATGCAGAGCGGTTCGGCCTGCGAAGGCACAAAAGCGCGGCCCTATGGGCACGCGGTTAAACGAGCGCGAAGTGGGTAAGTTTGATGGCATTCGTCATGCTGATGACCGGCTCGATTCATTCCCTCTCAACGAAGGCATGCTGTGCTTCGCTCCCTCATGACAATCGCCTTTGCGATTACGAGTTTGATTTCCTTTTGCGGTCTTCAAGCCACTACTGCGGCGGCGGAACCGAGCTTTCGACGTGATGTGATGCCGATCTTCTTTCGGGCAGGATGCAACTCGGGCACTTGTCACGGGTCGGCTCGCGGTAAGGACGGCTTCATGCTGTCGCTCTTCGGTTACGACGCGAAAGGCGATTACGAACGAGTGGTGACTGAAATTCCCGGACGTCGCGTCAACGCTGCTGTGCCCGAGCAGAGTCTGCTGCTGCTCAAGGCGATCGGCGCTGTCCCGCATACCGGCGGCAAGCTCTTCAGTAAGGACAGCGAGTACTACCGCACGTTGTTGGAGTGGATCGCGGCGGGCGTGCCGGATGATGTCGGCGATGTTGCGGCGACCGTCGCGGTTGAGGTCTCGACGGAGCGACTGTTGTTCGAGAAAGCGAAAGACGGAGCCGCTCTCAAAGTGACGGCGAAGGCGAGCGATGGTTCGAGTCGCGATGTCACAAAGCTCGCACGGTTCTTCTCGAACAATGAAAGCGTCGCGCGGATTGATGCTGATGGAAATGTGACGGCGGTCGGTTCCGGTGATACGCACGTCTTTGCTCGCTTCAGCCGCTTCACTGTCGGTGCTGAAGTCATCGTGCTGCCTCCGGCGCAAGGGTTTGAATGGCCGAATCCGAAGTCGGTCAACTTTATTGATGATCTCGTCTTTGACCGACTGCAGAAGCTGCGCATTGCTCCGTCGGATTTGTGTGACGACGAGACCTTCGTGCGACGAGCTTCGCGCGATCTAATCGCGCGGCCCCCGACGGCTTCTGAGTATCGCGAATTCATGGCCGATGCCCGCGCGGACAAACGGGAGAAGTTGATCGATAAGCTGCTCGCCGATGATGCCTTCGCGGACTACTGGACCGCGTTATGGGCCGAGCAATTGCGAGTGATGGGCGGCAATTACGCACCGACCGCAACCGACGTCAAAGCGGCTGACGCCTTCTATCAATGGATTCGTCAGCAGATGCGAAGTGGTCGCCCGCTGAATGAGTTCGTTGCGGAAATGGTCGATGCGTCGGGCAGCAATCTGACGAACGGGCCGGTCAACCTTTACACGATGCTCGTGCATAAGCCGCAGTTCGAACCGAAAGCATTCGCAGCGGACTTCTCGCAAGTCTTTCTCGGCGTCCAGATTCAATGCGCCGAGTGTCACAATCATCCTTTCGATCGTTGGACTCAGGATGACTACTACGGCTTCGTGAGTTTCTTCACGGGCATGCGTCGTAAGCCCGGCGTCGAACCGCGCGAGCGACGCATCTACTGCGACCTCTCCGCTCCGCCGGCAAGACATCTCGTTGACGGTCGCCCGATGCCCGCAAAGGTGCTCGGCGGCATTGATTCCGTTCCGGCAGGCAGCGATCCGCGAACGACGCTCGCTCAATGGCTAACCGCGCCGGAGAACGATCTCTTCAGTCGCAATCTCGCGAACCGCATTTGGGCTCAGTTTCTCGGTCGCGGCATCATTGATCCGGTCGACGACATCCGCGCCAGCAACCCGCCCGTGAATGGTCCGCTGCTCGATGCGCTGGCGAAGCGACTCGTTGCAGTGAAGTTCGATTTGAAGTCGATCGTGCGCGACATCTGCAACTCGCGGGTCTATCAACTGAGTGCGAAGCCGAACTCTTCAAACTTCCGCGACACTCGCCAATTCTCGCACGCGCATTTGCGACGACTGCGAGCGGACGTCTTATTGGATTCGGTCGTCACAGCGACGGGAGTCAGTCGTCGCTTCCCGAACTTCCCGGATGGCACGCGAGCGATCGACTACTACCCGCGCGAGTCCGGTTCGACGGAAGGGCCGTCGTTCGGAGATCCCTTCTTCGCAACGTTCGGTCGATCGAGCCGCGCAACGGTTTGCGCCTGCGAAACGAAGAAAGAGCCGACTCTGTCACAAACATTACATCTCGCCGTCGGCGATACCGTGCGTGAGAGGCTGAGTGCTGCCGGAGAAATGAAACGCATGCTCGATCAAGGCAAGTCGCCCGACGAGATGCTCAACGAGCTCTTCATCCGCGCATTGAGCCGTCGACTGACGTCCGTTGAACGGACCGCTCTGCGCGAGTTGATCGGCGACGCCGTCAAAGACGCATCGGTCTACGAAGACATCTTTTGGAGCTTGCTGAACTCGACCGAGTTTGCCTTCAACCACTGAGTGCAATGCAGGCTTCAGTCGTGACTCGGCGCGGTTGATGGCGGGGACGGATTCTCGCCACTGTCTTTGATCGGCTCGCTCGCGGCTTCTGCTTGCGGCAAGCAATTGAAGCTCACTCCTCGATTGCTGTCGGTCACGTTCTGAAATGATGGGCTCACTGCAGGAGTTGCGACTGCCTTTGTTCGCGCGGGGCGCCGTTGCAGTCGCAGCACGACGAGCAAGCTCAGCCCGCATAGTCCGATCAAGCCAATCACGGTGAGTGACTCGCGACTCAAACCAGTGGCGCGCGTGAGGCTCATCATCAGCGCGTCGAGCATGCTCGAACCGGCGTCTTCGGGCGGCGAGTACTCAAGCTTTTGAGCGATCAGCAGCGGCGCGAAACGCAGATCGCGTTGTCCGTCATAGGCCATGTTCTTGAAGAAGTAGCCGGTTGCGCGACAGTGATTGATGAGCGTCTCGGACTCCGGTTTCAGACGCGCATCAATCGACGTGCAGACGATGACTGTCGGGTTCGACTGAGAGTGCTCGTCGAACAGCCAAACTTGATAGAGCTTCTCGATGCCATAGGGATTCTCGTCCGCAGGCATCTCGTCGAGTCGTCGCACGTGCCCGCGCAGCGTCACGAGTTTGCCGTGATACGCGACGGGGCTGCGGAAGAGATCCGCAAACAACGGGAACTTGTCGTCGCTCAGACGGACATAGCGCCGATGCTCGGGCAACGTGCGACGCGCGGCTCGCCATTCATCCGCCGCGCGATGCAATGTGTTGAGCGGTAACTCACGAGCCTTCTGAGCGAGCGCGTAATAGGCATCGCGCTCAACATCGCGCACGCCGAATGACGTCAGCGGCAAACGAGTGCCGCGCGCCGGTTGCAGAAGCTCGTCCGGGACGAGTGCTTCTGACAGCTTCGTCCAATGGTCGATCTGCGGATTGGTCGGATCGACCGTTCGTTCGAGTGCGCGAATCGAGATGCGCGGCGGGACATCGTTGCTGACCGTCTGAAAGGTGAGCCCCGGCTGCGTCTCAAGCATGAGTTGCCGAAGTCGCACCTCTTGCGTTTCATCCGATTTGCCGAGTTCGAAGACGAGCGGTCCACTTCTGATCGGCGCGGCTGCAACTTCGATCGCAGCAGACACATCGCGACCATTAAGCGCGAAGCGTGCTCGTTGTCCGACGACGATCAATTCGAACTGAGCCCACTCGTCTTTCGATGCCGCAAGCGCGTCAGCTTTCAACGTGATGACGCGGGCATCGCATCCTGAAGGCTGCTCGTCGGTGATCGAGCACGCTCCGCCGAAAGACAGTTTGATCTCGCGACCGGCAACCAGTCGCACTTGCCCGAGCAAACGGAAGTCCGAGAACTGTCGCTCGGTGATGAGATACTGCGGCGCTGGCAGCGGCTGCTTTGCACTACCGACGAGCTCGTCATTGCTCGCCGTCCAATGAGCCGCAGAGCCGCGCCAACCTTCGAGCGATTTGCCGTCGAACAGTTGAATGAGTTCCGCTCGATCTTCGAGAGCGTCGACTCGCACCGCTTGAGCAACGGACGCTCGCAACGCGCCGAGCATGAGGCAGCTCATCAGCAGCAAGCGAAGTGCGATCATGAGAGTGGTCTCGGGAAAGAGGATCGGGCGGCGACTGCGGAGTTGAGGAGTTGAGGAGTTGAGGAGTCGAGGAGTCGAGGAGTCGAGGAGTCGAGGAGTCGAGGAGTCG
>CAZNMS010000266.1:0-11791 GCA_964573505.1 uncultured Planctomycetaceae bacterium
GGGATCGGGATCACCGAGCACGTCTGCTCGCAACGCCCGCACCTTCAAATCGCGCGAGTGCTGAGGTTCATTGACCGCGACATCCATCGTGCCCAATCCCAAAGGTGCCTTGAACACGAGCAGATAAGCAAACTCAACCGGCGCTTCCTCAGCCCGCTCCGTGAACCCCCAATGAGCGACCGTCGGACTCAACCCGAGCGTGCGTCGAAGCTGATAAGGATCAACCTCTTGAGCCGCTCCATCACGAAACTGTCGCGTCAGCTTGAGATCGAGATCCGCAAACCGCACCGCCCCGGTCAATCCGGCTTCATCATCCGCCGCTCCCGCCCCGCTGCCGATCGCCACAAAGACAATCAACAAACTGAGCAGCACCGCTCTCACGAAACCTCGCGGCTCAAACAACCTCAAAGCCCCGGCGCACGAAGATTGTGACTGCCACCAAAATCGAATCGTCTTGAGCATGCTGCGGTCTCATAAGCGGCAAAAGCCGAGGGCCATAAACGAGTCAGTGTGAGTCCGCGTAGCTTGACTCTCCGAGGCTGTGAATCAAACGCCCCCGACCTTGCGTCGGGGGTTCAACGGCTCTTGCCCTACTTCCAATACCGTTCCTCGGCTCGGCTTTGCGATCCTGTGTGAGTTGGGAACTGAAACGTAGGGCCGCCTCTCCGAGGCGGCCTTTGTTGCATGACGAAGCAACTTACTAATCGTCGCCTGCGAGTACGTATCCGGGTTCGAACTGGCGGCCTTGAGGCAGCTTCGTCCTGCAAAATGCTCAATCTCGGAGAGACTGAGCTACGAGTTCACGAAGAGGAAAACCGAGTAGCGCAGAAGCTGCTAAGGCGAGCGGCAGTTGAAAACCTACCGGCGAATTTTTGTACGACGGACTTGCAGTCCGTCGGCCCTCGTCTTCGTCGGACGACAAGTCCGTCGTACCGATATGACCTCATCTGCCGTTCGCCTAAACGAGTGGGACAAGCCGAAGCGGCGACCTAATCACGACCTCGCCGCGCCGAGCATGTCTCCCGGCGAAGAGACGTGAATTCAGCGAAGCTCGGCCTCTGATCAACGAACTTCAGCAACGCCAGATCGCGTTGCCGGATCGAGCCGACTCGTCATTCATCCGTAGTCCGGCTCCTGCCATTCGCAGGAAGCCGCTTCTCGAAGGTCGCTCTTACCTTCGGATAGAAACGCCGAACTGCGGACGGCCCCATGTAGTGAGAATTACTTGTAACCATTGTTGCAAGGATCTCTTCACACAAGAACTTGAAACGGACTTCAAGCCCCTCAAGCTCAATTGCCCGAACGACTCCGCTCGCCGATTCCTCAGCGGACCTCAGGGCTCATCGTGGCCTGGTGAAACGGTTGAGCGACAGTACTGAAATCGGTTGCGCAGGCGACTGGTGAACCCGCACGTCGAACGAAGAGGGACTCGTCGGCAACTTCACCGACTTCCCCGCTGCCGGAGTCGCAGCTCGGAAATGAAGTTCCGAGATGTCACTTAAGTTACTTCGCCGCAAGCGAACGATCCGTCGAGATGCAGTCCAAAATGAAAGCGATGCAGGTAATAAGAAATACAAACAGGGAACGCTAACCGGCGCTCATCAGAGCTAATCAAAGACGGTCTCTATCAGCGTTAATCAGCGTGCAACAGCGGTGCCCCAATTCTTCGTACTTCGTCAAGTCGCATCGCGGTCCCACAATGTCTTCAGCATGATGACTGAGAACGCGAATGCTCATCCTCGATGATCGAACCTGATCCCCTTCGGTCTTTATTAGCGTTGATTAGTGCCGATTAGCGTTCCCTCTCTCTTCGGTCTTAAGGACCCCGCCTTGCAGTGCCCTGATGAAACGGTTGAGCGAAAGCATCGAGTTCGGTTGCGCAGGCGGCTCTTCAAGCCAGCTCGCCCCCGCCGCGTTCCGCAACAAACTTCGCGACGGCTCACTTCGCCAAATATTCCAGTCGCCTGCCGTTTCATCAGGACAGCCTCATCCAGACGCCAGCGCTCAATCAACGAGAGCACTTACAAATTCAACACAGAGCGAAAGCAATCTGAGTGATATGTGGCGTCGATTACACCCTGCGGCATCGAACGCGCTAACCGCTACCCGCAGTCGCCACTGTGATCTCATTGCTTCTGGGCTTGGTTCACGATGAGGTTGCAGAGCCGCGCCCGTTAGGAAGCCGAATCAGCTACGAAATAGCCAACGCTCCGCTTCCTAACGGGCGCGGCTCTGCAACCCAACGCGAGACCGAAATGAACCTCGCCTGCTTCGGTTCGACAAACGATGAAGCGCTTGTTGTTGAATGAAGACTTTGGGTGGCACGCCATGAGCCACAAGCGAAGGGCGTGCCTTCGAGGCGCTCGTCACGCCCATCGAATACTCAGCCCGTGCGCGGCTCTTTGGTTGCGGAAACTCTGCTCCAAGTTGCAATGTCTTGCTGAAGCGATTGGAACCACTCAGGCGCGGAGCAAAGACAAGTGCGAATCAGCGGCTCTACTCAACCTCAGTCGCCGCAGTTGCGTGCCCGACTTCGACAATGTTCGAAGAGATGCGAGACCGACCTTCGGTGCTGGTCACCTTGCGCAACACGAAACGAAGCTCAACTCGACTTCGATGTGCCCCACTTCCGATCGCTCCATCAGCGGCAATCGGAACTCCCGGCTTCCGGAGAGTCAAACTCTTAGGAGCTTGTCCGAGTAGCAGGCGCTTCCAGCCAGTGCGGCCTGACTGGCGATTCGAAGCTGTTTGTAGGAGTAAATACAGCACGGGCTGAAAGCCCATGCTACGGCTACTCGGACACGCTCCTAGCGGATCAACGACAACGCCATATCGCTTGCGAAGCCTGTCGCAGCGTGCGGGAACATACCCAATAGCAGAATGGGTAGAGCAATCAGCATCGCAAGCCCGGTCTCTGATGACGCAGGGACGAGCGATCGCGAGTTCTCATTCGGCTCGCTCAAGAAGATCGCCTTCAGGATGCCGACGTAATAGAAGAGGCTGAAGACGGTGTTGAGACCGCCAACGAGCAACACAACCATCATGAAGGTGCTCACCTTCGCTGCCATGAACAGCGAGTAGAACACAACGAACTTGCCCCAGAAGCCGCCGAGCGGAGGCAGGCCAACAAGACTGAAGACGCAGACTGCCATGCAGGCTCCGTGAATCGGGAAGACCCGTCCGAAGCCCTTAATGCCGTCGAGTTCCTCGCTCCCAAAATGGTTGCGCATCAAAGCCGTCAGACCGAAGGCCCCGATATTCATGAAGACATACACGAAGAGATAAAAGACGAGCCCTTCAATGCAACGTTGCGAGAGATCTTTGACGTTCGGCAGCACTGCGGCGGCTTCTGAAGTCCTCAGCACGAGCAGCGCCGAAACGGCCATCAGCATGTAGCCCGAGTGAGCGATCGTCGAATACGCAAAGACTCGCTTCACGTTGCGTTGGAAGTAAGCCGCGAGGTTGCCGAACGTCACGGACACCATCGCCACAACGCCGAGGCCAATTCCGAGCGGCATTACGAGTTTCGCTGCTTCGCCATCCATCGAACTCGACAGTGCCAACGAGATTCGGACCAACAACGAGAACGTCGCGACCTTACCGCCGACTGACAAGAAACCAGCAACTTCCGACGTTGCACCCTCGAAAGCATCGGGCGCCCAGAAGTGGAACGGCACCAACGACAACTTGAAGGCGAAGCCCACAAAGATCAGCAACAGCGACACCAAGATCGCACTCGTCGAAGCAGCACTCGCCGGATTGTTCGCCAGCGCGGCGACATGCGTGCCAATTTCGGGAATCGAAAACGTCCCGGTCAGACCGGTCAGCAAGCTGATGCCGTAGAGCATGATGCCCGACGCTCCGGCACCGTAGACGATGTACTTCAACGAAGCCTCTGACGACTTCACTCGGTTCCGCTGAAAGGCGACCAGTGCGTAACCGGGGATGCTCGCCATTTCGAAGCCGATGAAGGCCATCAACAGGTTGTTACTCTGAGCCAGCACCAACAGTCCGAGCGTCGAACCTAAGAGCAACGTGTAGAAGTCCGTCGCATCGCGCGAGCCGAACTTCATCGTGCTGCCACTCAATGACAGCGCGAGGATCGCAAACAACAACAGAATCCCGCGAACCGCAACCGTGAAACCATTCCAAACGAGCACACCGCCAAAGTCTGCTGAAGAGTCCGCCTTACCGACCACATCGAACTGACCACCAATGCTGCACAAAGCGACGAGCAACCCAATCAACGCGATCGCAAACACCGTGCGTGTCGTTCGCTTCAAGCAGATCGAAGCCAACAGGATCAACGTGATGGTGCAGCAAATCACCACTTCGGGAAGGAAGTGATTGAGCGACGTCGTGCTCGCTTCAATCAATTGTGTGACTACGGTTCCAACATCGGACGGCTGCATGATCGGGATATCTCAAAGTGGAGCGAGTGCGCTGAGGAGAACGGCGACGCGGCTAACAATTACTTCGTGGCGGTAGCCGCAACAGTGGTGAGCGCTGCTGCTGAGTCTTGCAGTGACTGCAACGAGCCCTTCAAGGTCGCGTCCATCACATCAAAGACAACGGTCGGATAGACACCTAAGTAGATCGCCGAGATGAGCAGCACGAATGCGACGAATGCTTCACGCGCTGTGAACGGCATGTTGTCGATCTCTTCCGAGTGCGGACCTTTGTACGAGGCACCCAAGTAGACGCGTTGCATCGTCCACAGGATGTAGGCCGCCGTCAGAACAACGCCTGAAGCCGCGATGATCGCCAGCAGCGGCGAGTAGTTCCATGCGCTGATCACGACAGCCACTTCGCCGATGAATCCGCAAAGACCCGGCAATCCGAGACCCGCGAAGAAGATGCCTGCTGCAAGTCCGGAGTAGAGCGGCATGCGGCTCATCAAACCGCCGAACTGATTGAGGTCGCGATGATGCACTCGGTCGTAAATCACGCCGACCATAAAGAACATGCCGGTTGAGGACACGCCATGCGCCACCATCTGGAACATCGCGCCGCTGACGCCTTGCAACCAGAAGTCGAGTCCGTGTGTCGCGGAGATGTGCCACACACCAATGCCGAGTGTCACATAACCCATGTGGCTGACTGAGCTATAAGCAACGAGTCGCTTGAAGTCGGTCTGAGCCAATGCCGCAAAGGCACCGTAGATGATGCTGACAACGCCAATCGCGACCAACACGTAGGACGAGTAGTAGGCACCGACCGGGCACAGCGGGAACGCGATACGCAGGATGCCGTAGCCGCCCATCTTCAGCAGCACACCGGCCAGAATCATCGAGATCGGAGTGGGAGCTTCAACGTGCGCGTCGGGCAACCATGTATGTACCGGGACGCAGGGCACTTTGATGGCAAAGCCGATGAACAACAGTATGAAGGCGACGGTCTGCTCAAAGCTTGAGAACTTCCCGGCGGCTGCTTGCTGAGCCAGTCCGATCAAGCTGAATTCTCGACCGCTCGCGAAGTACAGCATCAGCATCGCGATCAGCATCAAGACCGAGCCGACCAGTGTGTAGAGGAAGAACTTGATCGCCGCATACTCGCGGCGAGGTCCGCCCCATACGCCAATTAGGAAGTACATCGGCAGGAGCATCACTTCCCAGAACACGTAGAACAGGAAGAAGTCGAGCGCGAGAAACACACCCAGCATTCCTGTGACAAGCAGCAGGAACAGGATGAAGTAGCCCTTATGCAGCTTGTTGATGCTCCAAGAAGCGATCGACGCGAGGAAGCTCACAAACCCGGTCAGCACGACCAGCGGCAGACTCAGGCCGTCATAGCCGAGTCTGTAATGGATATTCCAGCTTGGAATCCATTCTGCCGAGACTCCCGCCGCAGCCGGTTGAATCGTTGCGACAGTGGGGTCGAAGCTCCCAGCGCCCAACCACAGTTGCAGCGTCATCAGGAAGACGACTCCGGTAATGCCTGCGGTCCAGAATCGCATGGCATCGACGGCCTTCGAAGGAAAGCCAACCAGAATCACGGCACCTAGAGTCGGCAGGAAGATCAGCAGGGAAAGGAAGCAGAGAGGATCCATTTTCGCCCAGAACTTTTGAGTTGCGAAACAGTGATGGAAGTTGATTGAGCAAGCGCTTTCGTTGCGCGAAAGCCGAGTCACTAGTTCGGCAAGATGATGCCGAAGAACGCGGACACGAGGACGACAAGTCCGACCGCCAAGAACAAGACGTACTGGCGAGCCCGACCGGTCTGAACGACCCGCAAGAGACGAGCAACGGCTGAGACAATCTCGCCCGATGCTCGCACCGCACCATCGACAACAACTTCGTCGAAGCGGCGATTCGATTTCGCAATGCGAATGGCACCATTCGCTGCGCCATGAATGGCACGGTCAAAGACTTCGCGATCAATCCCAGCGATGAAGCAGCCAACTCGCTTTGCAGGCCATGAGAAGACAATGTCGTACAGTTCGTCGAAGTGCCATTTGGCAACGAGGAACGAGTAGACCGAACTCAGTTGATCGCGAATGACCGCCGGAGAAATCACCGCCTTGCAGTAGAGCAAGTAGGCGACTGCAAATCCGAGCAACGCGGATGACAGAGCCAAAACACCGGCAGTGTCGTGCGACGCATGCACGTCGTGATGTGAAGGCAACCCAGCATTGCTGATGGCACAGGAAGCTGGCTCTGAGCCTTGAATTAGCGAGTACAGCGTTCCGCTCTCACCGCCCCAAGCACAACCGAAGGCCAACACGGACAACACCAACAGCGGCAAGAACATGATCTTCGGGACTTCATGGCAGTGCTCTTCGACGTGATGGTCACGAGTCTTGCCGGTGAATGTGTAGAACCACAAACGCCACATGTAGAACGAGGTAATGCCTGCTGTGACGAGCGGTGCCAAGAACAGCAACGAGTGCGACGGGTTGATCTTCGAGTAAGCCAAAGCGGTCGCGAGGATCGCGTCCTTCGAGAAGAAGCCGCTGAAGGCGAGATTCGTATGAGGGATGCCGAAGCCAGCGATCGCACAGCAACCGACCGCCATGCAGAAGGCAGTGATCGGCATCTTCTTCAGCAGGCCACCCATCTTTGGCATCTCTTGCTCGTGATGGCAGCCATAGATCACGGCACCGGAGCACAAGAAGAGCAGCGACTTGAAAAAGGCATGCGTGATCAAATGGAAGAGACCGGCGCCCCAACCGCCAACTCCGATGGCCAACATCATGTAGCCGAGCTGGCTGATCGTTGAGTACGCCAACACCTTCTTGATGTCCGTAGCGACGATCGCAATCGTCGCTGCGACGAACAACGTCACGCAGCCCACGTAAGCGATGACTTGCAGAACCTCAGTCGTGAAGACCGGAAAGAAACGTGCCGCCAGATAAACACCTGCCGCGACCATCGTTGCCGAGTGAACCAATGCCGAAACTGGCGTCGGTCCTTCCATCGCGTCAGGCAACCATGTGTGAAGCGGGAATTGTGCGCTCTTACCGATGCACCCGCCGAACACGCCGAGACCGGCGATGATCAACAACGTGTGCGGAACCTGCGGCAAGGCAGCGTTGTGTTCGTGACCCGCTACGGCTTGCCCTTGATTGGCGATGATCTCGAAGAGTCCGGGAGCAACGTCGGCGTTCCCAGCATTACTGAAGAAGAACGTGCCGGTGTAAGTCCACAGAATCATCAGCCCGATGATGAAGCCAAAGTCGCCAACGCGGTTGACGATGAAGGCTTTGTTCGCCGCAACGTTCGCAGACCGTCGCTCGGTGTAGAAGCCGATCAGCAAGTAGCTGCAGATACCAACCAGTTCCCAGAAGACGAACACCTGAAAGATGTTGCCCGCGATGACCAGTCCCAGCATCGAGAAGCAGAACAACGACAGGAAGGCGAAGAAGCGATAGTGCCGACCGGGGCGAGTGACATGTGCTTGATGATCTTCGTACTGCTCCGCCAACTCTTCGCCCATGTAGCCAATAGCGAAGATGTGAATGCAGGTCGCAATGAAGGTCACCATGCAAAACATCGTGAGCGTCAAACTGTCGATGTAATAACTAATCGAGAGCTTGAGACTGCCGAACTTCGCGAGGTCGTAGAAGGTTCCCGCCACAACGGGCAGCTTCGGGGCCGAATGAGCATCGTGTGCGTCATGACCGTGAGCATCATCCCCGCCTTTTTGATGCCCAGCTTCAGCGGCCGACTCAGCACTGACCTGCGCTGCTCTATCTGCGGCGCAGTCCCACTTCGACATCGCGATCGCGCTACAGACGAAACCAGTCGCGATGGTCGCGACAGAGCAGATCGCCGCCTTACGACTTAAGCGCGACCAAGTGAAGCCATTGAAGATGGCAATGACGAAGCTCAGCAGCGGGCAAAGCCACGCTACGGCCAGAAGTGTTGACAGCTCTTGTGCTAAGTCTGACATCGTCGATGAAGGCTTCAGGAGTCTATGACAAGGACCAGCAAGTCGGGGCTAGCCTCGGAGCGAGTCGCCCCGGTCCGCGTCGATGGTGGAGTGACTGTTGTAGTAAACCAACGCGATCGCCAGCGCGACGGCCGCTTCTGCAGCGGCGAGCACGATGACGAACAGAGTTGCAACTTGACCGTCAATGCCTTGCCGCCAGTTCTGCGCAAAGGCGACGAAGTTCAAGTTCGCTGCATTCAGGATGAGCTCAACGCCAATCAACATCCCAATCACGTTGCGCTTCACGATCATGCAAAGGAAGCCGCACAGAAAGAAGACGATGCTCAGCCAGAGGATCAATGAAAGGTTGTCGCCAGTCATTTGAAGACCAGTCGGAAAAAGGAGACCAGTGAAGTTATTCCGCTGACAAGTCGTGCTCGGACTGTTTCGACCTCGGTCGAGCCAGATAACCCGCTGCAACAAGTACTACAAGCAAGTGGAACGAGATGATTTCAAACGGCAGCAGATAGGAATCCGCAGCCATGCTGTCGGTGCGGATGCCAGCCAGTGCAAACGCGAGTGACTTAAACGCCGACGGTTGCTCGTCGAGTTTCACAACACTCGCTTGAGCTTCGCCAGAAGGCACTCCCTTGATCTGCGAAGTGATTGCAACGAGATCAGCTTCAGCAGCCTTAACAGGCTCCTCGGCTTCAATGAGTTTCTTCTGTGCGTCAGTGACGGCCTTCTCTTGCTGCTCGACATTTCCTGATTGCTCAGCATCAGCTTTGACGCGAACAAGCTCAGCGGTTGCAGTCTTCAACTCCTCGTTGGCAGCCTTGATCGCTGCTGACTGTTGAACTTTAGTCGCGGTGACGATCTGCTGAGCCGATGCGATCAACTCAGAACCTTCAACGCGAACTTTGAACTCAGCGTTCTCAATAGGCAGTCGCAGTTCTGTAACTTTCGCCTGCGCCTCAGAGTGAGCAGTTTCTGCGGACACGAGTTGCTCGTTCGCAGTCTTGATCTCAGTTGGACTCGACTTCTTAGGCAAAGCCGTCTTGCTGACCTGAGCGGCTTCGACAGCGGCCTTCGCGTCAGCAAGTTCCTTCGACACCTTAGCCAGTTCTTCAGACTGTCCGGCCTTAAGAGCACTGAGGGATTCAGAGGCTGATCGATACTTTTGCTGAGCCACTTTCAAGTGGTTGGCGGAGAGGCTTGCGTAGTGTTGCTTCCACTCAATACGGCCGAGCGTGAATGCAAAGATCAGCAGAAGAATAACGCTGCTTGCCAGTGCGACGATGGCTTCGATGGGAGTCGTCTTAAGTTCGGCCTTCGCCTGCATTGAGGTCAGCATCACGCCGAAGATCAGCAGGATCACAGTACCGCCGACATAGACCATCAACTGCGTCGTGCCGACGAAGGTTGCTCCCATTGAGAAGAACAATCCTGCGACCGCAGAGAGCGCGACTATGAGGCTCGCCGCCATATGTACAACCTTCCGGCAGAGAACTACCGAAATGGCGCCAATGGCGGCGATCACAGCGAGTGCGACAAACAAGAAGTCGTTCATTATCGAGTTCGATTGAGAGCTGATTGGCGAAGAATGTCGGGACTACTTCTGCTCGGGTTGTTCTGCCGTAGCCTCTGCCTTGCCTTGAACTTCAACAGGCTGAGACTGAGCTAAGGCAGCGGGCTTAACGGCGAGCCATTTCGGCTTCACGCGTTCGGCCACAGGGATCGTTGTGGGCAAGAAGTGAGGTCGCCCTTTTCCATTCCGATCCATCTTCTGAGTCACTGCCAGAGCCACTAACGGGTAGATCGTTGCAGCCAAGAAGAGAGTGCATGCGATCGGAACCATGTACTTCAAGCAGGCAGTCATGACCTGATCGATTCGAATTCGAGGCAATGTCCATCGCACCCAAATTTGAACGCAGACCAGAAGCGATGCTTTGCTCATGAAGACAACCGCGCCGAGCAACGACACGAAGATGTTGCCCCAAACGTTGGCGCCCACAGTGGACCTAAGACCGGCGATCAGCCCGACACCGTCATCCCAACCACCGAGAAACAATGCAGTCGCAACGCCGCTCACCAAGAACATTGAGGCATACTCAGCCAAGAAAAAGAACGACCAACGCATACCGCTGTATTCGGTCAAGAAGCCTGCAACGAGTTCGCTTTCTGCTTCAGCGAGGTCGAACGGGGCACGCTTGCAACTCGCAGTCGCACAGGTGAAGTAGCAGAGAAACGCAATCAACCCGATCGGATTGAAGACGTACCAGTGCAGCAGCGGCGGAATGCCCGTTGCCTGAAAGTCGGCGAAGGTTGTGATCTGAGCCCGCACGACATCATTCAGATTGAGCGAGCCGGCAAAGACGATTGGCACCAACGCGCAAATCCCCATCGGAATTTCGTAGCTCACCATCTGAGCCGACTCACGCATCGCGCCATACAGAGCCCACTTCGAGCCGCTGGAGTAGCCCGCGAAGATCACGCCGAGAACTTCAAGCGCCAGTAAGGCCAGTAAAAAGAAGAGCCCAACATCAAGACCGAGTGCCGACCAATTCTCAGTGAAGGGCAGCACGAGATAAGCCGAGAGCGACGCAGCCACCACAATGTAGGGAGCAGCGCGAAAGAGTAGGCTGTCGGCATCCTTCGGACAGAGGTCTTCCTTTTGAATGAGCTTCATGCCGTCGGCGAGTGATTGCAGCCAGCCAAACTTTCCGCCAGTACGCGTCGGACCTAAGCGATCCTGAATACGAGCCGAGACCTTACGTTCTGCCCAGATGAAGACACCTGCCGGTAGACCAAAGAAGGCCGCAAGCAAGGCGACATGAATGAGGGCGTAAGTGATCCCTCCAAAGTCAGGCAAGAGACTCGTGAGAGGCGAATCGGCCATCACATCTGCGATCAGCATCGGATTCACTGAATCCCCTCTTTAGGGCGTCCGGCCAAGGAAGCAGCGGCTGATCGGGGACATACCGATGAGCCCTGAGTGATCTGCAACAGGTAACACGCAGGCCAGAAACACTCAGAAAAACGTGAGCGAAGGGCCGCCTGCCACCGAGAAGGGGCGGGACTATTGCAAAGGGGATTGCGGCGTTCAAGGAGACCGCGCGGCAAAAGTTCTCAGTCCCAACGTTGATTCCCAAACACGAAACAAGGTGCTTGAATTGCCTATGTAGGAATTGCTGCATGCACGCTGTAGCGAGAAAGCGGCGTCTCATTTCAGAGACAGAATGAAGCGTCTGCGGAGGCTGCGAGACGTTGTGTTTGAGTAGCTGACTGCCTTGCTCACGCTCATCAATTTAACCGGCTTAGTCACCGCAGGAGGCTCGTTGAATCTCAATCGCGCGACCGATACAACCCGACCCGCCTTGAGCAGCTTGCCTATGCTCAAGAAGCGTTGCGTTCTTAAGTC
>CAZNMS010000267.1:0-4631 GCA_964573505.1 uncultured Planctomycetaceae bacterium
AATTCAATCCACTTGGAAGCGCACTAGCATGGACTTCCAGTCCGTGCTGCCTTCTGGATGTTCGCGATCGCCTGATGCGAAGCCTCGCTCGACAATCTGAAGTAACGAAACGCGAGGGCTCGTCCGCGATGTCTTCTCTGCCTTTCTTTCTCTGCGTGCTCTGCGATCTTCTGTTCAAAGTCTTAATTGCCTTCGGTCCGTCGGCATTGAAGTCACGTCGGACTCGATCGCAATCGCGGTGTAAGAAATTGAACAGGAGCCCGCAGAGAGCGCAGAGGAAGAAAGACCGAGAAGCTGTTTGTCGGACGGACATCTTGTCCGTCCCGAATTGAGTTCGAGCCGTTTTCGCTCGATCCGACAGACAAGATGTCCGTCGTGCATTTCAGCGGTCAGAGTCAGGGCCTAATTAGGCGACGGCGTAGCACGGATTGAGATCAGGACAACCGCCGATGCCGTCAGCTTGCCGCAGACGCGGAGCACGCATGCGTGTCAGCGAACCTTTGAGCTTGTTCCGAGTCGTCATTCGAAGCCGTGAAGGACGGTCGAAATGGGCTCGATCAAATTTTCGAAAACGACTCGTCAAAGAGTGTTGTCGGTCGCTGGACCGACTGATCGACACGGCTATCATCCCGCCCGCTTTGACCGCCCCGATAGCTCAATTGGTAGAGCACATGACTCTTAATCATTAGGTTGTCCGTTCAAGTCGGACTCGGGGCACTCAGAGGAAATCGGCTGATTTCCAAAACAAAAACGGCGAGCAACTCATCATCGAGTTGCTCGCCGTTTTCGTTTTTTAGGTCCGAAATCCTGACGCGACTGACGTGCTCGAAGCATCGAGTCATCACTCTGACTGAATCAGCGGCTCGCATCGACGTAGCTTGCCCCTCGGAGTTGAGTGCTCGACGAACACGACGCTTAACTCTGGAAGAAGAACGCTCGACTCGGAGAGGCTGTGATTAAAAGTGGCTCGGGCTTCCAACCGCAGCACCTTTTCAAGCGGATTCGGCTGCGGCTAGAAGCCGCAGCAACGAAAAAATCACAGCCTCGGAGAGTCAAGCTACGAAGTACCGAACTGCGGCGAGTAAGAACCGTTTGCTGTTTGCCCTAATCGCCGCTCAAGCCGATTACTTTGCCAACAGCCGTGATGAAGCCATGCCAACTAGTATGAAGGGCCGGCAGCAGCCAACGAACAATTAGTTCTACAGCGCACCATGTAGCTGAAATCGTGAGATTTCAGGCATTTCAAGCGTCCGAGATCTGACGATCTCGGCTACGAAAACGCGAAGGTGCGCTGTCGAATTAGAATGTAACCAATCCCCCAAAGGGTGAGGACCATTAATCCGTAAGGCACGATCCAGTACTGCATGATATCCGCCAACAGATGAAACGACTTGAGGGTCCGCATTCGGAGCAAAAGCGGTCGTCGAGGCGGACACGTGAGGACGCAATCCCCCAAGCCCGTTGCCCAACCTCGGCTACTTATGTGTTTTATTTTTATGGACAGCCACATTGGGGCTATAATGGCCACCCCAAGCCACAATAGAAATCCGCAGAAAACAAATGGGTGATATCGAAATTGGAACCAGCCTCCTTCGAAGTAATCGTAAGGAGATGCCCACATCACAAATTCGATCATCGGAATGATAAGCATTGCGATAGTCTCCTCGGCCCTGGAGTGGTAAATAGGGGCGTCTGTCTGAGGATTTTCATCCCAACTCCACATGAGCCAGAGGAGCAGCGCAATTGACCCGACGGTTGCCAGATAGAAGACTTCTTTCAGCCAGACGAGCCCGTCGACTTGTTTGTGGTATGCCAATCGCAATTCGGGATCGACTTCAGTGGGCGTTGTAACTCCGACTGAAGAATTAACCGGGACAATGTCATAGATAGCTGGCACTCCGGTTGGCGCATAGGCGGTATTGCGTTGGTGTGTCCGTTTTAGAACTGCCTCATGCAAAGTCGGCTTTGTTAGCCCCGCAGAGGCACATATTTCAGCGAGATCTCGCGGGCGGTATCGATAGATAACGCCGACGCCTAATCGTGAGTCATGCATGCGGCCGTTAACGTCGGCAGTTTGTTGATACTCGGCCCATAAGTTGGGGTTGAAACGCAAGCCGCAAGCGGCTGCTTTCTCCATCATCCACAGCAACGACACATGAGCTAATTGATCTTGGGGATAGCCGCCGCCGACATTCGAATGCATGCCTGTGAACCAAACTTGCTGAATGTCGCGTTCCGCAGGCGGTGCAATGATCTCACCGGCGCCATTCACGAACTTCATTACCGTCTCGTTAGCACGCTTGAGCGGTTCCATCGTGCGCGGATCAAGCGGGGTCTTCTCGATCCACATCTTGGGATGAAACGCATGACGCTCGTCATCGATCGCCAGCGCGTGATAGCCGTTGACGATCAGAGGATGCAGATCGTTTTCGCGTAGTCGAAATTGCTCTTTGAAGCGCAGCGACAACCAATACAACCCAGTCCAGCGGAATAGATCAGTAAATGTATTTGCCAACTCATTAATCGGTAATCCGTACGCATCGACGGTATCCCACACCCCGATGAAGTGAATCGGGAACCAACCAGGCTCACCGCCGATATTAGCTTGTGTGTTATTACCACTGAGTCCGTATTGCTTCCGAAACTCTGCTGGATGCCCACGGTGAGGGTCTGAAAAGTGGCGCCGCTTGTAAGCAGCGACGGCCATTCTCGCCAAACGTGCTACGTCTTCCGGTAGAGCGCCGGATTGCCCCGGTGGGAGCCCTTTGTTCTTGTTGGCGAGGCCGCAGTAAAATAATAAGTTGGCCACTACTCGGACCGTAAATGCACCGCGACTGAAGCCGAACATGAAGATCTTGTCACCCGGTTCGTAGTGCTGAATCAGGTACTGATAGATCTGCCGAACGTTGATATCGACGCCATATCCAGTACCACTTGCAATGGCGCGGCCCAGTTTACTTTCCTGTGTGCCAACACCCTCGTCATAGAAGGTGAACTGCGGCGTCTCGTTTCCAATCGGGGGCGTTCGATCGATCGCCTGACAGGCACGCCAGACGTTTGAGTTCACTGCACCGCCGCTATTGCCGGTGCCATCAGCAAACAGGATCAAATTTTTCATTTGATGAGCCCTCACATGTTGTGACTGCTGCAACGCTTCGACCGACCGGCGAGGTTGCCCTAAGAGCCTGTCCGAGTCGTCGTCGCATCGGCTTCGAACAGGTGCTCGACGGCGACTGATTACGCGACATGAACCACCCAGAAGGCGGCACGGACTGGAAGTCCATGCTACTTGGACAGGCTCTGAGAAGCGGCCGTTGCGATACTTAGTCAGCGCGCGAAGTTCTCTCGACTGATCAAGGAGTGCAGGCAACGGGCCTGAGTTTGCCGCCGACACAAGCGATTTTCGGAAGAAGCATCAGCATGCAAATCGAACACTCCGAGAGAATTCGACAAGCACCGCTAGCGGGACTTCTACTCGGGAAGAAGAGCGGTCGACTCGACGAGTCAAGCTACGAAGTGCCGATTTGCGGCGGGCAAGAGTCGTACGCTACTTGCAGGTCAAGCCGATGACTTTGCCAACAGACGTGATGAAGTCATGCCAATTACTACCGAAGGCCGGCAGGAACCAGCGAGCCAAAAGGATGTAACCAATCCCCCATAGGGTGAGGAGCAGCAATCCATAGGGCGCGATCCAATAGTGGAAGAGGTCCGCGACCAAATTGGATGCCTTGAGCTGTCGGATCCATGACACCGGCGACCGGCGATACTGTTGCTGCGGCGCTGCGGTGCTGAAGCCAATGGCCCAACCGCGATTGCCGATGGATGTCATTCTTTTTGACAGCCGCCTATGGCTCCATATGGCTGTTCCAAAGAAGCCAATGAAGCTGCAAAAGACACTCGGATAACTCTTAAACGCCTTCCAACCGGGTTCGAAGTAGCTCGGAATAGCCCATGCTCCTATGTCGATGAGTGGTTCGACGAGCTTTGCGATCACTCTTTCGCATCCGCAGTCGAATGTGACTGTGGTCGTTCCAGCAACTTCCGCATCGGCCCAACTCCACATCAGCCAAAGTAAAAGCACGAGCCCTGTGAGAGAAAAGAGATACAACCCCCGGCGCAGCCAGATGTAGTCGTCGACCTGATCGTGCAAAGCCCGGCGTCCATTCGGATTCGTTTCAAGATCCGTCTTAAGGCCCAACGAAGTATTTGCCGGGACAACGTCGTAGATCGCAGGCACACCGGTCGGCGCATAGGCCGCTGCATGATGCTTAATGCGTTTGAGAACCGCTTCGTGCAATGTCGGCTTCGTGAGGCCACCAGCAGCGCAGAGCACAGTCAGATCTCGCGGCCGGTAGCGATAGATCAGACCGGTCCCCGAGCGCGAGTCGTACATGCGACCGCTGACATCGGCGGCTTGTCGGTACTCGGCCCACAAATTGGTATTGAAGCGCAAACCGTCGTCGGCTGCTGCTTTCTCCATCATCCAGAGCAACGGTAAGTGGGCTAATTGATCTTGGGGATAGCCGCCGCCGACATTCGAATGCATGCCTGCAAACCAAACTTGCTGAATCACTCGGTTCGCAGGCGGAGCAACGGTCTCACCAGCGGTATTCACAAACTTCATCACGGTC
>CAZNMS010000267.1:4641-11785 GCA_964573505.1 uncultured Planctomycetaceae bacterium
CGGTTCCATCGTCCGCGGATCAAGCGGGGTCTTCTCGATCCACATTTTGGGATGAAAGGCATGCCGCTCGTCGTCAATCGCCAGTGCGTGATAGCCGTTGACGATCAGCGGATGCAGATCGTTCTCGCGCAGCCGACCTTGCTCCTTGAACCGCAGCGAGAACCAATAACGCCGAGTCCAGCGAAAGAAGTCAGTCGCTGCATCAGCCAATTCATCGACCGGTAAGCCATACGCTTCAACGGTGTCCCAAACGCCGATGAAGTGAATGGGGAACCATCCGAGTTCTCCGGCGATGTTGGCCTGCGTGCTGTTGCCCTTGAGTCCGTATGTCTTACGGAAATAGGCCGGGCTGCGTTTGTTGTTTGGGTTTTTATGAGGATCCGAAAAGTAGCGCCGCTTGTAAGCGGCAACTGCCTTCGTCGCTAAACGCTCAACGTCATCCGGCAGAGCTTCCGTTTGCCCCGAGGGCAGCCCTTTGTTCTTGTCGGCGATGCCGCAATAGAAGAGGAGATTGGCCAGTACTCGCACCGTAAAGGCACCGCGACTGAAGCCGAACATGTAGATCTTGTCGCCCGGTTCATAGTGCTGAATCAGGTACTGATAGATCTGCCGAACGTTCTTTTCGATACCCCATCCGGTACCACCTGAGACGGTGCGAATGAGCTTGTTTTCCTGCGTCCCGACTCCATCGTCGTAGAAGGTGAACTGCTGCAGTTTATTGTCCGTCGGCGGCGTTCGATCGACTGCTTGATAGACGCGCCACACGTTCGAGTTCACACCGCCGCCGCTATTGCCGGTGCCATCAGCGAACAGGATCAGATTCTTCATTTCTCGGGCCCTCGCATGTTGAAGTACTGCAACGTTTCGACCGACGGGCGAAGTTGCCCTGAGAGCCTGTCCGAGTCTTCGTAGCATGGGCTTCTAGCCCGTGCTGAACGGCGACTGAGTACGAGACGCAAACCATCCAGAAGGCAGCACGGACTGGAAGTCCATGCTCCTGGGACAGACTCTGAGAAGCGGTCGTTGCGATCCTTGTCACCGCGAGAGGTTCTCTCGACAGCTCGTCGAGCTCGACGCAGCGCAGGCAACTGGCCTGAGTTTGGCTCCGAAACAAGCGAGTTTCGGAAGAAGCATCAGCAAGCAAATCGGTCGCTCTGAGAGAGTTCGACAAGCACCGCTATCGGGACTTGTTCATGCGCTGACCCGGATCGTCGTTGACCAGCGTAAAGGTGCCGGACGACGAGTTGAACCGAAGCATGGCGAATAGAGCGCTCGTGCCGGAGCGTATCTCGTAGCTCGCCTCTCCGAGGCTGTGATCTTTTAGTGGGATAGGCATCCTGCCTGTCATTTTCGTTCCATTCCAAACAAGGAACGACAGGCTGGAAGCCTATCCCACTCAACTCATCACAGCCTCTCCGAGTCGCGCGCTTTGGTCGTTGACTGCTCAACGCGAAGACGCAGTGATGCGTCGAGAGAAGCATTGACCGGCCGCGCTCAGCGAGGAGATGCGAGCGCGGCGGCTTGAGCAGCAAGGCGCGAGGCTACGAGCGCGTTTCGAACTGCTTCACCATTCGCACGCAGTTGCCGCGATCGTTGTAGCGCACCTCGTTCATGAAGTAGCGCATCATCAAGAGGCCGCGTCCGCCCGGACGCGATTTGTTCTCTTCTAGCGTCGGGTCTGCGACTTCACGCAGCGGGAAGCCGGTGCCTTCATCTTCAATCTCAAGATGCACCGCGTCGGTTTGCAATTGAATGCTCACGCGGACGTGCTTGCTCGGGTCGTGTCGGTTGCCGTGCCGAATGGCGTTCGTGACGGCCTCATGCAGACCGTGACGAATCGCATTCAGGTCGCGCGGTGCCGCTCCCAATTGCTCGACCCGCAAGATGCAGTCTTCGACGACCCGCCGTCCTTCAGAGAGGACACTGGGAATGCGGTGCTCCCATGCTTCGGTCAAGAATTCGCAGACGTTGTCTTTGTTGATAGTGACCATGACTTCGCTCAGCAGTGACTCAACGAGGATGAAGACCGCGATGCTGGCACAACGCAGAACTCGCAGATGTGTGGCTCGACGCTCCGCGTCGAGAGTGCTTCAACGCTGTGAACTGAGTCGTGCTGCACGCAACCCGCCACACGCTGTTCGTGTTGAGGACACTCGACGCGGAGCGTCGAGCCACAATGAGATCAAGCTGCAGGTTCTGTTGTTGTGAGGCTCGTGCGAGAGCCGCATCGCCAATCTCGACTCTACCCTCAGAATTCGACCGAGCAGTGAAGAACGTGCGGGAAAACACTGCTTTCACGCTTCTGAGGATCGCCCGCGTCGCGTCACAAAGACTGGCGAGACATTGCAGGTTTCGGTGTCACTGCCGAGTCGCGAAAGTCGCTCGATCGTGAGGATTGTTCGACCAACATTCAGTTCGCGCGAACGACCTCACCTGCTTGCGGGCCTTTGAAACGCTCGCCTACACCTCGCCGCTCATTGGCCATCAATGGGACTCGACGCTCTGCAATGGGGCTTCACTCTTCGACTCGCATCACGAGGGACGCTGTATGAATTGGCGATTGGTCTTGAGCTTCGGGCTCGTCTGCGCGTTGCACTGCTCTTTGGTGATGGCTCAAGGCAAAGGGGCAAAGGTCGCGCTGCCTTACCCGCCGACGTTGCCCGACGGTCAGACGATCGTCACTGATGAGAGCGCTGACTTCATCAAGCCCGTTGGCGAACTGCGTGAAGGAGTGACCGTTGCGAAGACGCCGCCGCGCATCGACTTCATGTACTACCCCGGTCAAGACGCGCCCGGGAAACCATGGTCAACATGGGGCGACGGCAGCGCGGCAGGTACTAAGTATTACTCCGCGATCGGCAATCACGATTCGCCGCGCGGCACGGCAATGGTCTTCGAGTACGACACCGCGACAAAGAAGCTGCGGACGCTGATCGACCTCAAGACGTTTCTCGACGCGAGCAAGGCAATCCCCGAAGGCATGAACTACTCGCCGTCGAAGATTCATAGCCGCGTCGACATTGGCAGCGACGGATGGGTCTACTTCAGCGGTCATCGCGGCTCGCCGCGCACGACGAATGACAAATTTGGCTTCCTCGGTGATTGGATCTTTCGCACGCATCCCGAGACCGGAAAGTCGGAGATCGTCGCGGCGTTTCCTGTCCCGAAGCATTGCATGCCATGCAGCGTGCTCGATCCGAAGCGGCTGATTTACTACGCCGGGACAGCGCATGGCTCGGACGCGCCGGCTCAAGGAGTGCAGTTCCTCGCGTATGACTCGCAGCAGAAGAAGGTGCTGTATTCCGGGCCGGATGGACCCGCTCGTTACATGCTCTTCGCGAACTCAACGGGCACGGTCTACTACGGTCCCGGCGGAGAAGGCGCGACAGCTCCGCTGATGAAGTTTCATCCCGACAAAGACAAAGCGCCGATGCCAGTGGGCATCGAGATCGGCTGCCGCTCGGCGACTCAAGAAGTCGGCGACGGAGTCATCTACACCATCTCGCGCGACGACGACGCGACCTTATGGGCCTTCAACACAAAGACCGAGAAAGCCGAGAAGATCGGCACAGCCGTCGTCGCGAAGCACAACTACATCACGACGCTCGATGCCGATCCGACGGGGCGTTTTATTTATTACATCCCCGGCGCTCACGGCGGAGCGATGACGGAAGGCTCGCCCGTCGTGCAATTCGACGTGCAGAAACGAACGAAGAAAGTCATCGCCTTCCTGCATCCGTTCTATCAAGCGAAGTACGGCTACACGCCGGACGGTTGCTTCAGCTCGGCAGTCGATCCGACTGGCGAACGGCTTTTCGTCACATGGAACGGAACGCGGTCACCCGCTCCTCGCGGTTCGTCAACATGGGAGTCGGTGACGATGACAGTAATTCATATTCCAGCATCCGAGCGGCAATAAAAATTACGCTCGTCGGCAACGCATTTTGCACTCAATGAATCTCTCGTCGTTCTGAGGTAGTTCTCAATGTCCGAAGGACGTTGGGTGGGATGAAAACGAGACTGCGAGATCTCTCGTGACGGCGAATTCGACGTGTGAATGTGATCGTCGTCCCGCTGCGGCTCGGGATGGAATCCCAAGCTACTTTTTCGGGGTAGAGCCCCGAAGACGGCACGGACTGGAAGTCCATGCTACGACGACACGCTCCTCCAAAAGCAAAGAAGCCCGCGACTCAGTCAGAGTCGCGGGCTTCTTGTCTTCTGGAAGTTATCTGAATCGTCGAAGCCTACTTGCCTCGATGATGACCAATCTTGTGCTCGATGCCGCGGACAAGCTTTTCGACCGACGTATTCACCGCCTCATGAATCGAAGCGCATTTGGCGTCGGAAGCGATCACTCCCAAACCGCTGACATTGGCAGACAGCTTGCAGTGATATTCCATCGTCGTCGGCGTATGGCCGTCCTCGCTCAGTGATGCATCGACACGCTGGATCGACGGATGGAACCGCTCCAACGATTCCTGAATCGCCTTCATGACGAACTCCTGTCGGGTCCCTTTGTGTTCCTTCAGTGTGTCATGCACATAGACCTGCATAGTGGCACCTCTCGTTGTTCCTTCTGTCGTTTCCTTGCAGAGCACGGCCCGTCAGGCCACCGCCGGAATGGCGGGCTCTGCAAACTTAAGCGGGCACACAAACCCGCTCGGCTTCACAGCCAGAACCGAACATTTCAGCCTCGGCAACACTGATTCCGCAGTGTTCCCCATCAGCATTCCCATCAAGCCACTTCGTCCGACCGAGCCCATCACCACAAGGTCGATGTTCTTGCTCTCCGCCAGTTCCAAAATGGCGTTGTCGGGATGAGCCGAGACGAGATGCCGATAGTCCTCGCCGACGCTGTCGGTTAGGCCGTACCTCGCAAGCATATCGTCGAATTCTCGCTTTGCCTCGCGGTAAACTTGGAAGCGATAATCTGTCAGATATTCAGCGGGGATGTTGATTGCCTTGTAAGTCAACATGTGCGGGTACTCAACCGCATGCAGGACATGCAACTGCGCCCCAAATCGTTCTGACACCGACTTCGCCATCTCAACCGCCAGATCGCTCGACTCCGTGAAGTCCGTCGCAACCAGTACCGATCGCACATCGACGCAGTGATGAGGCGACACAACCCAAACCGGGCACGGGCACTTCCGCACCAACTTGCTGCCGGTGCTGCCGAGCAACACTCGTCCGAGCAGATGCCGCTTGTGGCTGCCGACGATCAGCATGTCGAAGCCTTCTTCAGTGACGAGCCGACAGAGTTCGATCCAACCAGTGCCACATGTGACTCGGTAGCTCGCTTCAACACCGCCCGCGCGAGCGACCTCAACGAGTCCCTTCATCACGCGGTCTGCGTCTGCTCGCAGCGACTCAATGACGTGCGTCAGATGCGGATGCAGTCCGGCGTCGATGCCTTGCAGGTCGAACGCCAGACAAGGCATCAGCGCCGTATGTATCGTGAGCTTTGCCCCCGTCTGCTTCGCGAGCCAAATCGCCTGATCGACGGCCGCTTTCGAACTGGCAGAGAGTTCGGGATTCACGAGTCGCTCGCTGTCCGCGAGATCGACACCCACCAAGATGTTCTGAAAGCGTTGCATGTTGTCCCTTTCGAAAAAGACGCGAGCCGACCGCACTGCTCGTCACTCACCTTATCGCCCAGCGAGCACCGGTTCGCACTCGGATGCTGCAATCAAACGCACAATGTCGAGCGCTGAGATCACTCCTTTGAGATAGTCCCCTTCGCCCAATACCAGAATTCGATGGACCTGATGGTCATGCATCAGGCGCGCGACTTCAGCGATGCTCGTCCACGGTTCGACGGACAGAGGCTCGCGAGTCATGACCTCAGCAACCTCAGTGGCAACGAGGTCGTCGCTGAAGAACGTGTCGAGATCGAGGTACTCCCAACGATGAGCGTGCTCGTCGAAGAACTTCGTGATACGCGCCGGTCGCGGACCGGGAGACTGCGCATTGTGGCCATCGACAAATCTCATGATGTCGCTGGCCGAGATGACGCCGAGGCAACGCTGATGTTGATCAACGACTGGCATGCCGCTGATGTGATTCTCGACGAGTCGATGTGCGGCATCGCGTAACGAAGTTGTCGGCATGACCGAGACAACATCACTCGCCATCAAGTCTGCCGCAGTGAGTTGTTGACGATAAGAATCTTTCATGGCTCGCCTCCTCTAATGTTGGACCGAGCCAGCACTCACTCATCGGACTAAGCACTGTTTCGGTGCCGCATAGAAAGGCAATCGCTGTGCCGTCAGCATCGGCCCGCTGCCTGCATCATGCGAAGGTTGATCGTCGCGGTTCGCGGAGAGACTGCGATTTAATCGCCCCCGACCTTGCGTCGGGGGTTCAACGGCTTTTGCGCTACTCCCTTTGAGACGATCTCCGACAAGCACCCCGAACGAATTCGCCCTGCTGTGCGATGCCGCTCGAAACTGATCTCATTTGGCTCACATTCACAAATTCAAACCGCACCAACAGAGAGTCCTCATGCGTCGCATTCACATCATCGGTCGAAAGAACTCGGGCAAGACGACGTTAGTGGCTGATCTTGTCACGCACTTCGTCGCAGTAGGCCGTCGAGTTGGGACGGTGAAGCACACTCATCATCAGCACGAACTCGACACACCGGGCAAAGACTCGCATACGCATCGCAAGGCAGGCTCGGCGGTTGTAGGAATTCTGACACCGGGCATGACTGCAGTCTTCCGTCCGGCGAGCGACGATCGGCACGACACCGACGACCGCTATCAATGGCTCGCTCCACTGTATGCCGATTGCGAGTTCGTCCTCGTCGAAGGCAACTCGCAGACTCAAGCTGCAAAGGTCGAAGTCTGGCGCGCCGCAACCGGCACTGAGCCAATGGCTGCAAAGGATCGAACAATCGCCCTCATCGTGACCGACGACCCGCTGCCCTTCGACTACCCGACAGTCGGCCGCTCGAACCTCAATGCAATCGCAACGCACGTGCTGAGTCTGCTTGAGGCTCACTAAGGGATTGTCGGTGAATCAGTTCGCGAGTTCGTAGCAAGGACGCCTCCGTCTCATGATGACCCACAACGCGCGCGTTTTGCAGTTGCGCTGTTCGATGTGGAGTGCGGCGATTCATCGCCGCTTTGGGTTTGCGGCG
>CAZNMS010000268.1:0-11728 GCA_964573505.1 uncultured Planctomycetaceae bacterium
TGCCGACAAACAACGGCTTCGACGATTACCTCGGGCTGCCGTACTCGAACGACATGTGGCCGTTTCATCCGACAGGCGGCAAGAGCTATCCCGACTTGCCGCTGATCTCGGGCGACAAAGTCATCAATCCGAAGATGACTGCTGACGATCAATCGCAACTCACGAAGCAATACACCGAGCACGCTTGCCGCTTCATCGAACAGCATAAAGACAAACCGTTCTTCGTCTATGTCCCGCACTCGATGCCGCACGTGCCGATCTTCGCGAGCGAGAAGTTCAAAGGCCGTTCGAAAGCGGGCCTCTTCGGCGATGTGATCTCCGAGATTGATTGGTCGGTCGGCACGATCTTAGAAACGTTGAAGCGGCTTGAGCTTGATGAGCACACGCTGGTGCTCTTCACATCGGACAACGGGCCATGGCTTTCCTACGGCAATCACGCGGGCTCGGCCGGTCCTCTGCGAGAAGGCAAAGGTACTGCATGGGAAGGCGGGCAACGCGTGCCGTGCATCGCACGATGGCCGGGCAAGATTCCGGCAGGCGATGTGAGCGATGAGGTTGCCGGCACGATCGACGTGCTCCCGACATTGGCTGAGCTTTCGGCCTCACCGCTGCCGCCCAATAAGCTTGACGGTCGCAGCATCGCGGCGTTGCTGAAAGGTCTGCCGGGAGCAAAGTCGCCGCACGAGTCCTACTGGTACTACTGGGGCAAAGAGTTACATGCCGTTCGTTCGGGGCAATGGAAGTTACACTTCCCGCATGAGTACCGCAGCCTTTCAAAGGCCGGAGCCGACGGTCAGCCCGGCCCTTACGTGCAGAAGAAAACGGGCCTCGCGCTGTATGACCTCAAAGCCGACATCGGTGAGCAAGACAACGTCGCCGACAAGCACCCCGATGTTGTTGCGCGATTGGAGAAGCTCGCCGAAGTCGCGCGGTGCGAATTGGGAGATTCGTTGACCAATCGCGTCGGCGAAGAGATTCGTCCGATCGGGCAATTGAAGTAGTGGCGCTGCATGTCTTGAGCTTCGAAGCAGCGAGTCGCGGAGCGGCTCGCCGACTTAGCTCAATCGGTCCGTGACAGCGGTTCGCACCCGAACGTTGAACTCCGAGTCTGAAGTCGTCCGTTGGAACCCATCTTTGCGACTAAGCGGCGGCGACTTACGCTCGCGGGAAATGGATCGAACATCGAATGTGACTATTGGTCTCACGCACAGCGCTGCTTGTAGTACGAGTTACACAAGCTCCGCGCAACCACTAACAGCCAAACTTCATCAAGGACGATCGCTCGTTATGGCTACCATTCTGCAATTACTCCCCGATCTCGATGGCGGCGGAGTTGAACGCGGCACGTTGGAGATTGCTCGGGAACTGGTGCAGCGCGGGCATCGTTCGCTCGTAATGTCGAATGGCGGACGACTGGTCGCGCAACTCGAACGCGAAGGAAGCACGCACATTCAAAGTCCGATCGGCAAGAAGTCGCCGCTGACGTTCTTGCAGATCGCTCGACTAAGGCGAGTCCTCAGGGACGAGGGCGTTGACCTATTGCATGCTCGGTCGCGAGTGCCTGCATGGGTTAGTTGGCTCGCATGGCGCTCGCTGCCGCATGGCAGTCGTCCGCGCTTTGTGACGACGGTGCATGGCCTCTACTCGCCGGGAGCTTTCAGCAAGATCATGACGCGCGGAGAAGTCGTCATCGCAGTCTCGCGAACGGCGGAAGCCTATATCCGCAACAGCTACCCCGACGTGCCGATGTCCAAAGTCCGACGCATCGTGCGCGGAGTCGACCCGGTTGAATTTCCGCATGGCTTTGTCCCGACAGCGGAATGGCAGAGCAGCTTTGCCACTCAGTTCCCGCAGACAGTCGGCTGCAGATTGCTGACGTTGGCCGGTCGCATCACGCGACTCAAAGGGCATGCTGACTTCATCGAGTTAATGCGGCGCTTGAAGTCGAATGGAGTCGCGGTACACGGCTTGATTGTCGGCGGCGAAGATCCGAGACGGACTCAATACAGCGCCGAGGTTCGCGAACTCATTCGCTCAACCGGACTGAGCGACAACATCACATTGACCGGTCATCGCTCCGACATCCGCGAAGTGCTCAGCATCTCTGAGGCAGCGTTGTCACTCTCGACGAAGCCGGAGTCGTTCGGTCGCGCGGTGCTCGAAGCGCTGAGTCTCGGAGTGCCCGTCATCGGTTACGCGCACGGCGGAGTGGGCGAGATTCTCGGCGACCTCTATCCGTCTGGTGCGGTCCCGCTGAGCAATCTTGATCGGCTGACTGAAGTCGTAACCGGGCACCTCATGCAGCCGCGCGAACTGGTGCCGGAGTTCTCGTTGTACCGCTTAGCGACGATGCAAGCTGATGAAGTCACGCTCTATGAGGACCTCATCGGAGAACGCTCACAGCAACGTCGCGCGGCTTGAGGACGAGCGACTGACAACGACGCATCCGCCGAAGTCGTCTGCACCGAAGAGACTTCGAAGACAAATTTGGGCATGGGTCACGGTGAGGTTGCAGAGCCGCGCCCGTCAGGAAGCGGAATCCGCTACGGAATAGCCAAAACTCCGCTTCCTAATGGGCGCGGCTCTGCGACCCAACGCGAGTCCGAAATGAACCTCGCCCGAATTCGGGGCCGCATTTTCCGGCTCTAGAAACGCCAAACGGCTCCCAACAAGGGGAGCCGTTCTCGTGAGTACCGAAGGTGGGACTCGAACCCACACGTCCTTTGGGGACAATGGATTTTGAATCCATCGCGTCTGCCATTCCGCCACTCCGGCGTGCGTTTGACCTCGACTTTTCGAGGCTTTGAAACCCCGTCCCGGTCATTGCGGGCGGGACTCTAGTAGAGCCTCCAATGCCCGACAACCGACCTCGACCGGTTACTCCGCAAAGCACTTCGAGCAAGCAAACTTCGGAGCATCGAAGCGAGTAAGACGGTCGTGCTGCTCCTAAGGCGGGACATCTGAGGCGTTCGACAACGGTTAGCCAACTGGGGTGAATTGGAATCGGCGATTGCTCGGTTGAATGCCGTCGTCGAGCTTAATTGCCCAGCGCGTGACGGTGTCATCGACTCGCAATTCAATCTCGCCGGTTGAAGCCTCGATCGACTCCGCTTGCGACAAGATCGCGAAGCTGGGGCCCAGTTGCGCGAGTGGATACTTTCTCGCTCCGAGTATGAGCGTGATGTCGACGTCGGCTGAGTAACTCTTTGGGCCGGGAGCGATCATTGTGAGCCATCCTCTGCAATCGTCTGAGATGAGGCTGCATGCCTATTTGGAACGAAATGAAGCGACGATGAGCTGCGTTCTGGGCTTTGGCGTGCATGGCGACGTTTTTGTGATCGAACGCGACTTCAGCCGTAGGATTTCCCATTCCGCACTCAAAATTCATAACTCCCCTGAAGCCTATCTATCGGAGCGCGATATCTACATGCGACTCTTCGACCGTGATGTGTTTGAAGTGCTCGGTCATGCCGTTCCGCAGTTGCTCAACATCGACGATGACCTGCTCGCGATCGAAATGACGATCGTTACTCGTCCGTTCGTGCTCGGCTTTGGCGGCGCCTATCTCGATCGCAAGCCGGACTACGACGAGGAGACGATGGCCGAATGCCTGCGCGAAAAAGAAGAGCAGTTCGGCGATAACTGGGAGCATGCCTCTGCCATTCTCGCAGCGCTCCGGCGTTATGGGATCTATGTCGCTGACGTGAACCCCGGCAACATTGGATTCGTCAACGCTGAGAACTCAAGAAGCGGGGCAAGTTCGTAGGGCCATCGTCTCGAACGACGACGATCGGCTACTCGAATGCGGCTAAGCAAATTTCGTCACTCCCGGCACGGCAGGCACCGGGTCGGCGAGCGTGATGTTCCAGTCGAACTTTGAAGGCATCAGATCTTGCTTCGAGTTCATCGCCATCTGCCATGTGACTTGCTGGCCGGTGTAGGCAGCCATTCGGCCCATGATGGCTAGCAGCGTGCTGTTCGCCATGTATTCGCCGTTATTGAGCGGCTTGCCCGCGCGGATGCTCGCGAAGAGTTCGTCGTGCTCGGTCTGATACATGAAGTTCTGCGGGCCATCGAAGTACCAGTCCGTCTTCGAGTGGATCGACAACCCGCGCTTCCGCTCGGAGATCATCGAGCGACCGTTCGTGCCGTAGGCTTCAGCACTGAGATTATTCTTACAGCCGGGTTGCTGCCGCGTATTGCTGATGAAGCGGGCTCCGTTTGCGTACTCGTAGACGATCGAAAAGTGATCGTAGATGTGCCCGTACTCGGGACCGGTCAATGACTGGCGACCGCCCATTCCGACCGCGCTAACGGGGTACTCGTTCTTCATGAGCCAAGCGCAGACATCGAGGAAATGCACGTGCTGCTCGACGTTGAAGTCACCCGACAGCCAAGTGAAGTTGTACCAGTTGCGCATTTGCCACTGCATGTCGCTCCACTCGGGCTTCCGCGTCTTACTCGGTCGCCCGCTGCGATAGTCGTTCGCAAAGAGTGTAACAATTTCCCCAATGGCTCCGTCATGAATGCGTTTCACGGTCTCTTTGAAGCCGTTGTCGTAGCGCAAGCAAAGCCCTGAGACGATCGACAAGTTCTTCTTCTTCGCATCCTCGCAGGCGGCGAGGACTGCTCGCACGCCGGGCGCATCAACCGCAACCGGCTTCTCGGCAAAGACGTGCTTGCCAGCATCGACCGCGGCTCGCAGATGCATCGGCCTGAAGCCGGGCGGTGAGCACAGCAAGACGACATCGCACGCCGCGATAACTTCTTTGTAAGCCTCAAAGCCGACGAAGCAGCGTTCGGGAGCGACGTCGATCTTGTCCGCGATCTCACTGTTCGCCTTCAGCGCTTCGAGTGACTTCGTGAGCTGATCCTCGAACGCATCGGCCATCGCGAAGAGCTTCACATTCTTGTCGGCCTTGAGAGCTTGCGAAGCCGCGCCCGATCCTCGCCCGCCGCAACCGACGAGCCCGACCTTAATCACATCGCTCCCCGCCGCATGCACCGCAGACGTCAAAGAAGTTGCGACTGCTGCTGCCGCAGAGGTCACCAAAAAATCTCGTCGCGTTTGAGTCATCACGCTCTCCTTGATGGGGTTACTGATTCAAGTTGCCTGTGAGTCATCGTTACCGGCATTGAGCATCACGTCGATTTGCTGAATCAATGCCGGAAGCTTGTTGCTGATTGTCAGCCAAACAATCTGGTGGTCGACGCAGTCGTAGCCATGAGCCAGCACGTTTCGAAACGAAATGATCCGACGATGCTCCGGGATCTGCTCCGCCAGTTTGACGTCGAGCTTCCTCAAGCGATTGATGGCTTCGCCGATGATTTCGAACTGCCGCTCTACCGCCGCGCGAAGAATCAGATCATTGAGGTAGTCGTCGCGACTTCGTCCCGAGACTGCAGATCGGATCAACAATGCCGCCGCTCGCATATCCTCAAGGCACTTGCGGGGATCATGCGGCATAGATCACCTGCCGAGTTTGATCGACTCCCGCTCGGAAGTACGGATTGCGAATTGCTCGCTCCATCACGAGATCAATCTTGCGATGGAATAAATCTTCCAAATCAAACAGCAAGCCGAAGTAAGCGTCGTCGACGTGCTCGTCAGCTTCCGGCAGATAGTCGACGAGGAAGTCGAGATCGCTATCAGCTTCAAACGTGCCGTCGGCAGCAGACCCGAAGATCTCCAGTCGTCGCACTTGATGCTTGCGACAGAGCTGCGTGAGGTTGCTGTGATGTTCTTCCAACAGAGCGATCATGCTAATTCTCAAAGGGTTATTGCCGACTCTTCAGCGGCAGCACTTCAAACCGACGGAAGAACAACTCGAAACCCTCGCATTGCAGCAGGATGCGGCCCGCTGCGGGGAAGACTTTCGAGCAGCGATTCACCGTCTGACCGTTGACGAGCACGCTCAATGTCTCGCCTTCGCAGATGCATTCCACTTTGGTCCATTCGCCGAGCGGACTTTCGACATCGTCCTTGCCGCGCGTGTCGATCAGTTCGGCGAAGTCCCATTGATGCTTCGACCACCAAAGTTGGCCGCGCGCCGGCGGAAATGTCTTTAACTCGCCGCCTGCCATCCATCGATGGCGTTTCTTGTCGGGACTGAGTTCTGTCTCGGTCGTCACGCTGACGGGGATGACTTCTCCCTTCTCGTCCTTCCCTCGAATGACGATCAAATCTCCGACGCAGCCTTGAGCCAACTGGCACTCGATCGACGCCGCCCATGTTCCATTCGCGCTGCCGTCCGGTCCCGTCGCGTGCAGCATGATGCCCGAATTGCGGACGTACTTGCCGCCATCGGTCTTCTTGCCCCAGCGGTACTCAACGACGAGATGAAAGTCGGAGTAAGCGGTCTCGGTGCCGACATAACCGAAGCCCTCACCGGTGACGTGCAGCATGCCATCGGTCACTCGAAAGACGCGTTGCGGATCCGCGTGCTGTGACTCGCGCAGCCAACTCTTGAGGCCACTGAGATCTTTGCCATTGAAGAGCGCGATCGGCTTGCTCGGCTTCTGCGGCGGTTCAGCTCCCGTCGCCAGCGTTGTCGTCAGCAACGCGAAGAACATCAGCATTAGTCGCATCACGTCTCCCTTCTGAGATTCAGATTGACTCGAAACCGCCGCTCGATTTCCCGTCACTCCAATCGGTCCAACATCGAAAGCACAAGAAGCACTGAGAGGAGCGGCCGGGCAGTTCTTTGTCGAGCGTCGTCAGACGTCAGCGGTCGGCTTGCCAATCTCTGTCGCGGAACCCGCACTTCAACAGCAACTCAGCAAGGTCTGCAATACAGACGGCGTTCGTGCTCTTCGGGAACTCATCGAACGGATGACGCCATCTCGAACGACAGGTTTGGTACGGCGAGCATTATCCGTGTGGGAAATATCCGTGTGCGAAGCCTTTGGGCAATTCAGCTTCGCACACGGATATGTCTCACACGGATGAAGAACGCAGAACTCAATCTGGGTTCCCAACTCACATACGATTGCGGCGTCGAGCCAAGCAATTTGAGGGATAGGCGAGGAACAACTTCCCGTTCTTGCGTCGCTGTCGGACACCTAAGTTCGACAACGACGCAGCACGGACGTAGGCGTCCATGCTAGGAGTTCGGAGAGCTCGTCTCTGATGAGCCCTTACTTCCCCTGACTGAGTCGTTCGTAGTACCGGCGAACGAGTTCGCTATAGCGGTCGGGGACCGGGTCTTTATCGAGCGGGACGAGTGAGTCGGGGCTTTGTTGTCTCGCGATTTCTTCAGCGATGCGCCGCTCGATCTCTGCGAGCGGTTGCAGCACTTGCAGACGCACGGACTCCCACTCGGGGGCCTTTGAGTGACGTTTGAAATCCGATCTCATTGACCGCGCCATCTCGCGCACTCGAGCGATGTCCGCTCGCAGTTTGGGATCGGTCACGAGTTCTTCGGCTTCGCGCAGTTGATCTGAGAACTCGTTGAAGCCTTGCCCGGTAATCGGATTAGCCGGACCGGCTCGACCTTCTTGCTCGGCACCGCCGGATGTCTCGGCAGCGGGAGAGGTCGATCCGCCTCGACCGTTCGGATTGTTGCGCAGGCCGCCCGGACGACGCGCGCCGCCATTGGCTTGCTGCGATGAGGACTGCGAGTTCGAATTCATCGGCGAGCCCTCTTGACCGCCTTGCTGACCAGTCATCGGTTGCTGACCGGCTTGCCCCGATTGGCCCTGCTTTCCGGGTTGCGAACCGCTTTGTGCGCCTTGCTCGCCGGGCTTTTCGCCGCCCTGCTGCTGCCCTTTGCCCGACTGCTGTCCGGGTTGCTGCCCTTGTTGAGATTGAGCGCCTTGCTGTCCCGCTTGTTGTCCTTGCTGCTGCCCCTGCTGCTGACCGGGCGGCATCCCGCCTTGCTGATTCGCTTGCCCGTTCTTCTCGCCGGACTGCTGACCCGACTTCGGATCTTTCGCTTGTCCCTGACCCGGTTGCTGACTGGCTTGCTGACCCGGCTGATCTCCGTCCTTTGCTGACTTCGCTTTCTGATCCCCCGGCTGCCCGTCTTGTTGCGCTCCTTGCTGACCTTTTCGCTCGCCCTCGTTCGCAGCGGTCTTGCCCTTCTTCGGGTCATTCATCGCGACCTCTTCAGCGACGGAACCTTTGAGTTGCCGCACTTGCTCGCGAGCACGCTTGAGAGCTTCAACCTCATCGCCGAGCACGAGTTTGCTCGCCTTCTCAATTCCTTCCTGCAAATGATCGAGCCCTTGATTGGCGATCTGCTCGGTCTGCTGAGCTTCCTTTGTGAGACCGCGACGCAGTAACTCGCGCGTCACGTCGAGAGCTTCGCCGGGCCGATCAGTGAATGACTTACGAACCGTTTCGTAAAGCTCCTTCGCAAGCACCGGCTCGCTCGTCTCAGCTTGCTCGACGATCTGCCGAGCGTTCTCCATCACGCGATCGAGTTGCTCGCGCTGCTGCTTGAGGTCCTCAGCAAGCTGCTGCCGATTGTCACCGGGAGCACGCAGCGAGCGGCGCGGCGCTGCTTTATTCGGAGTGCCGTCGGCTTTCGGAGCATCCGCCTTCTGAGGCGACTTCGCCTCACCCGGCTTCCCTTCAGCTGTCATTGCCGGATCGTTCTTCGAGCCATCCGGCTTCGCCGAGTCGTTCGGCTTTGAGGTAGTGGAATTCGTATTACCCGCTTCGTTCGGCTTCGCTCCGTCTTTGCTCGCCGGCGCTGACGGATTGCTGTTCGACTTTGCGGAGTCAGCTTGCTGCCCGGCATTAGGCTTACCAGTCTGAGGACCGGCTTCTTGTCCGGGCTCTTTGCGCGGCGCATTCGGATCTTGCAGAGCTTGCGCGATCTCATCCTGCTTCTGACTCAGCTCGCGAGCTTCCTGACGCAACTGCTTGATCGAGTCGTTGAACTGCCCCGCCGCCTTCTCACGAAACTCATCACGAAGTTGTTGCAACTCACGCTCGGCTCGCGTGCCATTGTTGAGTGCCTGCGACAACTTGCCGGACTCAAGCGCGTCGGACGCTTGCCGCACTTGAGAGCGAGTCTCTTCAAGCTTCTGCCGACTCTCAGCCATCTGCTGCTGATTCTCGGGTTTGTCCATTCGGTCGCGCAGTTCGTCGACGTTGTTGAGCAAGTCTCGCTGCTCGTCACGCAGTCGCTTGAGTTGCCGCTGTAATTCTTCTTTCGCAGCTTCGTCCTTTGCAGCACGCAGCGCGGCTTCAATCTCTTGCAGCTTCTGATTCACATCCGATTGCCGCTGAGATAGCTCGCGCAGCCGGTTGAGCACTTGCAGTTGTTCTTTGTTCTGAGCGGCCTGCGGCGACTGTTGATTCGCTTTTCGCTCGGCTTCGTAGCGGTTCTTCTTTTGGTCGAGTTCGAGTTGATTGAGTTGCTGTTGAGCGAGTCCCGCTGAGCCTTGCCCCTGCCCGCCGCCGCTCTTTTGCTGCTGCACTTGATGCTCGCGTGCCCGCAGTTTCAGCAGTGCTTCGTAAGCCGCTCGTGCCGCCGACATTGCCGGAGTGAGCGGAGCCTTCTCCGGCCCATTGAGCGACACCTGCAACTGACTGTCCGCCGTCACCATCGCCTTTTTCGCGATGTCGGCATGCGCCTTCGACTTCGCGTCCGAGAGCATCTCGGCAAGCTGATCGAGCATCTCGATCGCCTTTTGCTGGCCCTCAAGAATCTGCTTCACATCCTCGGTAAAGGTCGCCGTCAACTCGGTACCTGACTCGCGCCGAATGACTTTCCATGTGGCGTTGATGATTTGCTTTTGCTGCTCGGCCAGCTTCTCGGCGGCGTTTGCTTGCGGCGAGTTCTGTCCTTGTTGCTGCTGTTGCTGTTGAGCACTGCCATTCGGTTGCTGCTCGCCCTGCCGGAAGATTTCTTCGAAGTGCCGCACTTCAGCAAAGAACATGTCGGACGAAGTGCGTCTCGGTTTGCCGTTCGCCGCGATGTCGTCGGCATAGAAGAAATACGAGACAAGCTGATCGGGCTCGGCCTTCATCAGTTCGAGTGCGACAAGATGCTTGATCGCCGTCTTCTGCTTCGCGGGTGTTTCCTTTCCGAGCGAGATCTCGACCGGCTCGCGGTCAGCGACCGCCAATATCAAACCGTGATCCTTCACGCCGAAATCATCAAACACCGTCGCTTCCAACTGCAACTCTTCGAGCGGCGAAACGCGCATGTCTTTTGCCGGGAACGAGACGACGACTTCTGCCGGTCGATTCGCGAGAGCGGTGATGCGAAATTCGCCCGGCTCTTTGTTCTCTCGGCCCTGATCGTCTTTGAGTTCGAAATGCAGCCGCATCGTCTTGCTGATCGGAACTCGGACGCGAGCAAGAGCAGGCACGCGGCTCGACTGTGCTTTTTGTTCCACTCCCGCCTCGCTGCTTTCTGTCGCACGTACCGCAGCGGCGGCGTCGGCCTTCAGGAGTTCGAGAGGAAAGCTCGTCGCGCCGTCCTCAGTAACTAATCGCCCCTCTGCAATCGGCTTATTCAGCGAGCAAGTCAGCGTCGCAGTTGCGCCTTCAACAGCAGAGATCAGCCATGTATCGGGAATCTCTTCGGGGCTCAGATTGGTGTAGGCCGGGAACTCGATTCGCGCGTCGACGCGTTCAACTTTCGGGTACTCGAAGACCGCAACGTCGAACGTTTCCGACTGACCTTCGCTGAAGTCGATGCGATACCGAAACGCCTTTTCGACGTTGGCAATGCGTGCCCCGAAGACCGGATCATCAAGACTCTTACTCATCTCGATGCGCACGCCGTTGCCATCGGAGTCTTCTCGCACGAGCGCCACATTCGCCGGCAGCGGCCCGTCAAATCGAGCGAGCACGAGCACGTTGCTACCGCGCTCCACTTCGGTCGAACCCGGTTCAACCGAGACCGTCACCGCCGGTCCGTTCGCAACGAGTTGTTGCGAGTCGCTCTTCGTTTGTTGCCCCTCAACGGCGACAAGTTGCCGCGCTCCCGACAGCCACAAGAACGACAGCAGCACGACGCACGTCAGCATCGCGACAACGGTCCGACGGCGACTGCTCTGCAATGAGGACGACGGCACGCACTCGGTCCAGTTGCCCGCTTCCGATTGCGACAACACTTCGTGCTGTAATTGTCGTTGCAGGAGATTGAACTGCCCGGTTGCCGGATCCGGCTGCTGATCAAGCAACGTCAGCAAACGCTGCTTCAGCTCGGGATGAGTCGCCTCGACGAGCCGCGCGGCATCGAGCCGATCGCCTGCAGAAACTCGCTTGCTGCGGTACGCAAACGCGAGCCCCACAACGGCCATCATGAGGCACGTCGTCGTCGCGCCGGGCAACGCCGCCGGGATAAATCGCATGCACGCACCGGCAATGAGCAACTGCGTCGAAGCAAGGCACCAAACAGCGACCATTGATCGCCGTGCCTGCAGAGTTCGAGTCCGCCGCACCACTTCATCCAGCAATTCCATCAAGCGAGCATCCATCGCGAGGTCTCCGAGAGGAGTTCTGAACGATTAACCGCGACCCTCTGGGGAGCGCTTCTTCGTTGCAGCGACTCGACCGCAGCAAAAGCGCTCCCCAGAGGGTCGCCGTCAAACGTTTTCATCGTCGATCACATTCAGCGCGTCCATACCGCCAATTCTCATCCCTGCATCACCGCAGCCTGCTGCCGAACCGTCCGACCGGCGAGCCATGTTTCAAACATCAATCGGCTGCCACTAGGTCACTTGAGTCCGAGGATCTCGAATTCTGTGTCAAGTTTTGTGGTCG
>CAZNMS010000269.1:0-11638 GCA_964573505.1 uncultured Planctomycetaceae bacterium
GAAAAGCATGAACGATCGAGCCTTCTTCTGGCGACTACTTCAAACGACTAAGCGATTCCTTTCCCGCTGATATGGAAGGCTCCGTCGAGCCGGAGCACTACAAGGATCGATCGAATGGCCACACTTCGAAGCATGCTTGTTGTGACGATCGCTGTGCTGGCAGCAGGTTGCTCGAACGCACCGTCTTCTGCGTTGATTGACGACGTTACATGGGGGCACGGCCTGCCGACGGACTCAAAGGTAATTGCATGGACGAAGACCGGCGGTTCGGGGCCAGACCCGCATAGTTTTTTGATCTTCGACACATCCGCCGCAGGGTGTGCCGAGTTCGCTGAGAAGTACTCTGCGGGTGCGACACTCGACGAGTTCTTCACATCTCGGGCGGAAGTTCGCGGAGCTAGGTCAACTGGAACTTCCTTTGACCGAATACCTGAGATTCCATGGGATCTCGCGAAGATCTCGAACGGACGGTTCTTTCAACGCGACCATACGAATGGGTTCCTGTCGATCGACCTTGATACGCACCGTGTGTATGTCTTTCGTTAATACTTTGGAGTGCTCCGGCTCGACGGAGCCCTCCGACTCAGCGGCACTTGAGCCGCACCAAAAACAACGGTTGATCGCCGGAGAAAAGCACGAACGATCGAGCCTTCTTCTGGCGACCACTTCAAACGACTAAGCGATTCCTTTCCCGCTGAATCGGAGGGCTCCGTCAAGCCGGAGCACTCCAGGAGAAAACCAATGACGACAAATCGCCAATTCTGTGACGGTATTAATCGCCGCGACCTCTTGCGGATTGGACTGGCCGGGACGATTGGCGGAGCGGTGTCTCTGCCTCAGTTGCTGGCGGCGGGTGCGAAGGCGACTGGCGGTGCTTCGGCGAAGGCTGACTCCGTGATCATCCTGTTTTTAAAAGGTGGATTGAGCACGATCGACACGCTGGATTTGAAGCCGAAAGCACCGGCGGAGTTTCGCGGCGAGTTCGATCCGATCGCGACTAATGTGCCCGGCATTGAGGTCTGCTCGCACCTGCCGATGCTCGCCAAGCAGGCGCATCGGTTCTCGTTGCTGAGGTCGATGACGCATCCCAATTCCGATCATGGCGGTGCCGACCACTACATGCTGACGGGGTATCAACCAGCTCCGGGGTTCAACGCCGGACTCAAGCCGAACAATCAACGTCCCGCTCACGGTTCGATGATCAGTCGGCAACTCGGCCCGCGCGGCGGAGTGCCCGCTTACGTTTGCGTGCCCAAGATGCATGCGTCGGCAGGCTCGGCTTATCTGGGTTCGCTCAATGCGCCGTTCGTCGTTGAAGCAGACCCGAATCAACCGAACTTCTCCGTGCCCGATCTCATGCCGCCGATGACGGTCGACTCATCGCGTTTGAATGACCGCCGCGCGTTGTCGGCGGTCGTAGATCGCTTCGCGAAGGACGGCGAGAACGAACTCAACAAGTCCGCAAAGCAGCTTTCGACCTTCCAACAAAAGGCGTTCGAACTGGTGACCTCGACCGAGACGCGGCAAGCGTTCGACATCGCTCAAGAGACCGACAAGCTCCGCGATGCTTACGGTCGGCATACGCTCGGACAAAGCTGCTTGCTCGCGCGGCGACTGGTGCAAGCGGGAGTTCGCTGTGTGACGATCGACCATCAAAACTGGGACACGCACTACGACAACTTCAAGGTCTTGAAGAACGACCTGCTGCCGCACCTCGACATGGCGCTGCCGATGTTGCTGAGCGATCTCGATGATCGAGGCATCCTCGACCGCACGCTCGTGATCGTGATGGGCGAGTTCGGACGCACGCCGCGCGTGAATCAGTACGCCGGCCGCGATCACTGGGGACCATCGAATTGCATCCTCTTGGCCGGCGGCGGCATCAAGCACGGCCTCGCGATCGGTAAGACAAACGCCCGCGGCGAACGTCCCGACGGAGAACCAACAAGCCCCGAAGATCTCGCCGCAACGATGCACTACTTGCTGGGCATCGACCCGAACGAAGAGTTCTACACCCCCGAAGGCCGCCCCGTGAAAGTCGTCAACGGCGGCAAAGTGGTCTACGGATTGGTGTAAGCGGCGTTGCATAACCGACAGCACCCAGCGAGAGATCGCAAGGGGTCGGGTCTACGAGATTTCGAAATTAGGCGGCACAAGACGTCGTTCGCACTGAAACGTCGGATCCGCCGAATTTCAAAATCTCGTAGCCCCGACCCCTTCTGCTTCCGGCCGACAAAACCAAACGCCCTCAATCGGACCGAAGAGACAACGGGCAACTCATATCGGTCCTATTCGTCCCATCGGTCCTATGCGTCCTCTTCCCCCGATCACTTCCGCCGCGACGGTTCGTTCTCAAGACAGACTCGCCTATATCACGCAGCCATTTCGAAACCCATTGCCGAAGTGATCCGTCAAACGACCAATCTCTCGATTCACGCCGCACAAGGAAGAACGTGACAGCTAGCTTCGCCGACGAATACCCGTTTGCTCCTCATGAATTGCGACTCGGCTGCGGGCATCGGCTGCATTACGTCGACGAGGGTTCGGGCAAGCCGATCTTGTTCGTGCACGGCAACCCCACATGGAGCTTTGCATGGCGGCGGTTCGTTAAAGCATTGAGCCCGACTCATCGCACAATCGCCGTCGATCACATTGGCTGCGGTCGCTCGGACAAGCCTCAGGACTACGAGTACCGACTCACGCGGCATGTCGAAAATCTTACAGAGGTCGTTGAGCGACTCGACCTGCGCGACATCACGCTCGTCGCACACGACTGGGGCGGAGCGATCGGTATGGGCTGCGCGGTGCAGTTGCCGGAGCGGTTTTCGCGCTTCGTGCTCATGAACACTGCCGCGTTCTGTTCGACGAGCATTCCTTTTCGCATCGCTATTTGCCGGCTGCCGCTCTTGGGAGCACTCGCAATGCGCGGCCTCAATGCGTTCTCCTTAGCCGCGATCTACATGGCGGTCGAGAAGCACGAACGCATGACGTCCGCCGTGAAGGCCGGCTTTCTCGCGCCGTATGACTCGTGGGCCAATCGCATCGCCGTTGATCGGTTCGTGAAGGACATACCTCTGCGTCCCAGTCATCCGACATTCGAGACGTTGCAGCGCATCGACGAAGGCATCAGCCAGTTTGCAAAGCACCCAATGCTCCTCATGTGGGGCATGCGCGATTGGTGCTTCTCACCCGAGTTCCTTTTCGAGTTCGAACGCCGCTTTCCGCAAGCAGACGTCACCCGCTTCTGGGACGCCGGCCACTACCTCTTCGAAGACGCTCATGAACTAGCCATCCCCAGACTGCAAGAGTTCTTAACGAAGCACGCAAACCAGTAATGCCCTTCCAGAACAGACTCGCACTCGTGCATTTCTACTTGGCATCCTCGGACGCTTTACCGTCAATTGATCCAGTCGCAACCAACTTCGCGACATCACGGCGGAGCAACGAGATCTCGCCGTCGTTCAAGGAATTATACTTCCCGACGACAACACCCTTAGCGTCGACAAGGCAAACGTTATTCGAATGCTCGACTTCCCATCCTGGCTCGGGAATTGGAGCACGACTCGGCGCGACATACTGCATAAAACCGGTCGTGATGAGGCGATCGATCACTTGCTTATCCCCGGTCAGAAATAGCCACTTCGCCTCGTCAGCTCCGAGATTCTTCGCATACCGAGCGAGCACCTCGGGAGTATCATTCTCTGGCTGCACGCTAAACGACACAAAACGCACCGGGACATCGGCCAGTCGATCCTGCAGCACTCGCAGTTGATTCACCACTTTGGGACAGGTTCCGGCACACCGCGTAAATATGAAAGACGCGATCCATGGCCCCCCAACGAGATCAGCCTTTCGCACTGGCTGATTCGCTTGATTCACACACTCAAAATCCGGCAGACCCTCTTTGGACCACATTGGAAGCGTGACCTTCGGCGTAACGAGCCCATTATCCTCGTCATCGCTTTTCACTGCGGCATCCAGACTCGCAGTCGGCTCTCCGTGTTCAACTTCTTGCTTTCGAGCCATCTGAAAGAGCAGGAAAAACACCGCACCCCACAACACAGACCCGATTGCCAAATATGTAATTCGCTTCGAATTCATCTCACACCATCCCCACCGAGCCAATGGCAACTCAAGTCAAAACACCATTGCAACACAAAGCCGCAACCCGACCTCGAACTACCTAATGCCAAACCTTCACATGCGACAAGTCGCCGCAGAATTAAAGACCCAACAGGCTGCGAAACAATATCCCGCACGGTCCGAACTGAGGCTGCGGCCGTACAACCGCGAGTCTGGCACCGACGCGATTTGCTCCAATCGCATTCGGCGGCGGAAACCTACGCTCCCGCAACGTCGCGACTTCTACGACTCGCGGTCTGAAATCAACCAATTCATATGGAAACAAGCCGACGGCGACGGCTTAGGACGGTTTGCGATCAAGACAAACGTCGGCGCCCTCGGCTAGCCGCTAACCAAATCGGCCCAAGCCGTGGAGACTCACCGCCCATTCCAACGCACACACTGCGCGAGTCAGTAGGCCAAACACATCCCCAAAAACGAAAAAAGCCCGGTATTAACCGGGCTCCTATCGCATTTCCTACTTGCCTAATGATGCTCTGCCGTCACTGCAGGCTTATCGAGTGCCTCAAACGCGTCCGACCGAATCGGCTGCTGCGGCACGTCCATGTCGTAGTAATGCACCCCGACGTCCGGCAGTAGAGCCAGCGGCAGGCCAATCGCCAAGATAACCGTAGGCCCGAGTAGCACATACTTCCAAGCTCGCTCGAACTTAAGATGCATGAAGAACAGCATCACCGCAAGCGCCTTCAACGTTGCGACAAACAACACAACAACGGCAAGCGACAATTCGTTGGGAAACAATCCCTTCAACTCATCCGCAGCCCATGACAGTCCCGTAAAGATACACAAAGCCGCAAACACTGATCGGTATAGACCGCCGTGATCCGCGTGATTCTCACCATGCCCTGACATGACGCAACTCCTCGTTAGCGATCTATACCACCGGTCCGGGACCAAAGTGGACGATGTAAATCAAAGGGAACAGGAAGATCCAAACCAAGTCGACGAAGTGCCAATATAGACCACTATTCTCCACCCAGTCGGTGTAACTCGCATCCAACTTCGGACCCTGGAGTATTGGGAAGACCCACAGAATCATTCCAACGATCACGTGAATCGCGTGAAACCCGGTCATAATGAAATAGATCGATGCAAACACGTTGCCAAACAAGATCGGGTGTGGATCATGAACCTTAAAGTATCTTCCAACTGATTCGTCTTCTCTCCAGCGCTGGAGATATCCCGAGACCTCGTCAGTCAATTCGTGATGCCCAGCAAACAGTTTCAATTCCTCGCGGCGAGCCAACGTCCTGAACCCTTCGAGGTCCGTGTCGAACTTCACTACCGCCTTCTCGTCTGCGGAGCCAGCATCACCCTTGCTTCGGATCTGACTCATCTTCTGGCTGATGCTGTCACTCCCCGGCACCAACGCATTAACCATGCGATCGCGCGACTCTGTCGACTGGCGAATCAGCTTATCAACCGCCTGCGAATCATTCTCAGCGATATGCCCAGGAACGATGTCGTGCGAGAACTTACCGTAGTACTCAACGCCCTTAATGCCCAGGAAGACAAATCCCAGCGCCAAGACAATCACCATTGACTGCCAAGCCTTCTTGAAATCCGCCTTGCTCATCGCCTCGTGTGCGACGACCACCAAGTAGCTCGACAAAATCAGCACGAAAGTATTCACGCCGCCAAGACGCACATTAATGTGAGTATCAGCCACATCTGACGGCCAACCCGGTGAGCCGAGTCGCAGCACCAAGTACGAACCGATGAACGCCGTGAAGAACATGATTTCGGTGCCGAGAAACAGCCACATACACAGCTTCGAATTGGGGATCGGCAACCCCATCTTCATCGGAGCTTTGTGAGCTACTGGCAACGCATGAGACATTTCAAATTCCTAACTCAGACTACAATTCCGGACCCTGCCTCAGCCACTCGCGAGGTGTTCATACCCGATGGCCGCAAAGACAAAAGTCACGAATAGCAGAGAATAACCCATCAATCGCCGGGCGGATCGCTTGTCTTTAAACCGCCACATCGCCATCGACAACAGCAGATAAACCACACTCAACCACAGGCCAACCGCGTCTGCTGCTGCACCAAGTAGCCCTGTTGCTCCCAGCATAACAAACGCCGGAATTCCAGTCGCTGCATACAATGTTGCCACGAACCCGGCCGCTGATTCTTGATTGCTAAATCGCGGCACCATCTGGTAGCCGCCAGTGGCATAATCCGCTTCATAAACCGACGAGATCGCTAAGAAGTGCGGAAACTGCCAAATGAAGACGAACAGAAACAGCCAGCACGCCGACTGATCCACGCCTCTACCAGACGCAAACCAACCCAACAATGGCGGCAACGCTCCTGATACCGCCCCGCCAACCGTCCCCAAGAACGTTACCTTCTTGAGCGGCGTATAAACGACTAGATAAGTCAACAACACAAGCCCGGCGGCCACACAGGTGAGCCAACCAAAGAACAAACCACTTCCGGCCACTCCGCCAAGGCTGAGAAGTATTCCAACTCGCGTCGCCTCGGCCTGGCCCACTCGCCCACCAGCGATTGGGCGATCCACTGTCCGCTCCATCTCGGCGTCGCTGTCCGCTTCTTCCACTTGATTTAAGATACCACAGGCCACAGCCAGCACCACCATCACCACCAAGCAAAGCCCGAGCCTTGCAACGCTCGCTCGTCCTGCTGCACCGGCTACGTAACCCACTCCGACAGTTACCGCTGCCAATACCACAATTCGTGGTTTTGACATGAGCGAGTAATCGCGTAGCACTGTAGCCAACTTCTGTGGCGTCTTTTGCCGACCAACGTAGCTATCCATCGTAACCCACGACTAACAACTACGCCCCAGGCGCCTTCGGATCAGTCTGCATGAAAAAGTCGTCATCGGGATTTAAAGGCGACGAGTACTCATACGGGCCGCGATAACAAACTGGCGGAACGTCGAAATTACCATGTCCTGGCGGCGAGGGGGCCGACCATTCAAGGCCGTTTGCTCTCCACGGATTTCTGCCAACCTTCTCCCCCGTAAACCAGCTCGACACGAAGTTAAAGATCAGAATCAGTTGGGCAAGTCCCATCAGAATAGCGCACAGCGTCATGAACCGATTCATGGGCATAAGGTGCTCCATGTAAGGGTGAATGTACGGGTCGGCGTAACGTCGAGGGAACCCGGCGATTCCCAGCATGTGCATTGGGAAGAAGGTGCCGTTGAACCCGAGGAACGTCAGGAAGAAATGCACCTTCCCGAGTGAGTCGCTCATCTTCCGTCCGAACATCTTCGGATACCAAAACGGAATTGCAGCAAAGCATCCGAATAAGGTCGCCCCAAACAAGACATAGTGAAAGTGAGCGACGATGTAATAGGTATCATGGAAGTAAATGTCCGTCGGAACTGAGGCCATCCAGATTCCGCTTAATCCGCCGACGATGAACATGCTAATGAAGGCGACGCAATTAAGAGTGACGGTATCGAAACTGATTTTGCCGCCCCAGATGGTCCCGATCCAATTGAAGACCTTAACCGCCGATGGCAGTGCGATCATCATGGTAGAAATCATGAAAGTCATGCCGAGCGCCGGATTCATACCGCTTGTAAACATGTGGTGGCCCCACACGATGAATCCGAGACCCGCAATCGCCGCCATCGAATAAACCATCGGCTTATAACCGAAGATTGGCTTACGAACCTTGCAAGCCAACATATCCGACACCATGCCCATTGCTGGCAGCAACATGATGTAGACTGCTGGGTGCGAGTAGAACCAGAAGAGGTGCTGCCACAACAACGGCTGACCTCCACCAATCGTTGCCGGGCCATCGTTAATTACAAGATTTCCCGGAACGAAGAACTTGAAACCGAGCGTACGTTCTGCAACCAGCATGAAACCTGCTGCTGTCAAAACCGGCAAAGCAAACGCCTGCAAGATTGCCGTAATAAACATGCTCCAGATCGTCAGCGGCATACGGAATAACGTCATGCCGGGGGCTCGCATATTGATAATGGTGGTCATGTAATTAACCGAACCCATCATCGACGAAACACCAACAAACGTCAGTCCGATGAGCCACCAAGTTTGGGGGGCGCCGGCACTTGGTGAAGCCTGGACAACCGCCGCCAGTACGGGATACGAGGTCCAACCATTCGCCGGCGCCGCGTTAAGGCCGCCAATTGTGAAACTTAGAGCGAATGCGAAGATCGCCGGCCACATAAACCAGTAGCTCAACATATTCAGCGTCGGAAACGCCATATCGTCCGCGCCGATCATCAGCGGGATCAGGAAGTTCCCAAACGCGCCGGCCAAAATCGGGATGATCACCAAGAAGATCATTACCGAGGCGTGCATGGTGAAGAGCATGGTGTAGAACTCTGGGCTGATCTGCCCTCCCTCTGCACCAAACAACCCACCCGTGATGGTGTGAATCAACGGCATCGCTCGCCAAGGCCAAGCCAGTTGGAAGCGAACGCCGAGTGCTAAGGCTCCGCCCACAAGCAGCATCAACAGGGTCGTCATCAAAAACTGAATTCCAATGATCTTGTGATCTTTGGAAAAGACGTATTTCCCGACAAACCGTACTTCATGATGGCTAGCAGCGTGATCTTGATGACCATGAACTGCGACTGCATGAGAATTCGACATTTCGCACCTATTTCTTATCCGTCGTCTTCTCGACGCTTACAACCTCAGCGTTCCCCGTCCTCGCATCGCCATGACCATCGTATGCCTGATCTGCCGCCAATTGCTTCAGGTACGCCTGATACTCCGATTCCCGCTGTGCTAACACACGCCCTCGCATCTTGTAGTGGCCCCAGCCGCACAGTTCAGCACAGGTCAAGTCATAGTCGCCTTCGGCCAGCGTCTCGAACCAAACAGGGATCACCGTACCTGGCACTGCGTCTTGCTTAACTCGCAGTCCTGGCACGAAGAATGAATGTTGAACGTCGCCACTTCGTAGGCGAATCAGCACTCGCTCATTGACTGGCACATGGAGATCATTGACCGTGTAGATGTCATCTGGTTGAGGTGTTGGCTGTAGCTTCTTTCCCGGTGCCGGATAGCGAATTCGCCACTCGAATTGACGCGCCGTCACCTCAGCGACCGTAATCAGATCCTTCGGGTACTTTGACTGAATTCGATAGCGCGTCCAAACATCCAACTGATATAGGCTGATAAACATCAAGACGCCCGCTGGCGCGATTGACCACAGCATTTCCAGATTGTGGCTGCCATGGCTGAACCACGCTTTGGGCGCCTTGTTATCGACCGCCTTCCAGAGTGCATAGCCTAGCCCAATGTGAGTACCAACAAATGTGATACCGACAATGATCAAGATCATATAAAACAGATTGTCAATCTGCTTTCCCAACGGGCTAAACGCCTCTGTTGGGAACCACCAACCCATCGCTGGCGAGATCGCGAAGATCACGATCGCCACGATGGGCCAGAAGATGAAGAAACAAGGCCAAAACTTATTCACTGCAGGATTCCTCGAATTCCGCGTTCTTCGCTAATGCGACTAGTGCTGCTTCGCCGGTGTGTGTTTTGTTTGGAATGGAAGAGACATCACGTAATTCGTGATATCCCAAATTTCCTCGTCCTTCAGAGATCCACCGAAGGCTTGCATCGGAGTACCCTTAATTCCGGCTGAAATTCGCCGGTAAATATCCAATGGGCGACGACCGCCGCGATAAATTCCGGTAGTAAGGTCCCGTGGCTTTACGACGTTGCCCCAGATGTCGAACAATCCTGGGACCTTTGACTTCTCACCGGGCTTACCCGGCAGATCATTGAAGTCATTCGTCGATACGCCATTACCGCGGCCTGTCTCACCGTGACACGAGAAGCACTTGACTTTGTCGCTCAGGAACAGCTTCTTCCCACGCTCAATTGACTCTGCATCACTCCCTATTCGTGCACCCGCAGGGATGACGATATTCCCTTCGTCATCGGCGTTGTTCCAGTCCTCAGTCAACTCGGCTCCAGCTTCATTTACCTTCACCGGCAATTGCTCTTTGCGGAATTGCTCGAATTCTTTGCCGATTGAACCGGCCTCTTTCCCTTTGGCTGCCTCAGATGAGAAGTCGTTCCCCAACTCAACAACCAATTTTCCTTCCAGTTCGCCCCGCATCGCGAGCCATCGCACATACTCAACCAGCGCGACCACTTCGTCATCGGGTAGCAACATGAACGATGGCATGTAGGTGCCAGGCACGCCCATCTTGATAAGACGCTTGATGTCATCCCGCGAGGCGCGAACCGTCGGTTTCGTGGATGTAAACTTTAAAGTGCCCTTTCGGTAATCCCGAGGACGCACCGCGAAATACTTGGCGGTCGGGCCGTCGCCATCGCCTGACACACCATGGCAGTGCATGCAATGCCGCAGGTAGAGATCTCGTCCAAACTGCAAACCATCACCAAGTACCGAAACTTCCGCTTCAGGCTTCAGCGTGACGACCTGATTGCTCCCGTCGCTTGCGACGAGTTTTCCGGTGTCCGGTTCGTAAGAAGCTACTACAGCGACTCCGTCAATGCCTGTTGCCTTAACCGCGCTGCCCTTAATTTCCTTCAGACGTCTAGCGGTAGCATTCGAGCTCGCAGCAGCCAATTTGACGATTGGATTTCCGTCCGCGTTGAGCGATGCCCTACCTTCAAACTTGCCGAAGTCGACTGGAAGTGTTTCCCAAATCGTCAGCTTTACTGGCGTGCCGAAGGTTGACTGCAACTGCTCACGCACTGCGTCTTGTGCAGCGGGGATGAGCGCCTTCGTCTGAGAGTTCAAAACGAACTCCGGCGCGCGCTGGGACTGGCAACCACCAATCGCCAATACGGCCCCCGCCAATAATGCATGTGAATATGATCTCACGAGCAGCCTCTTACATTCGACTTGAATGTCGTTCATTCGACCTATTTGAAGCCCATCTTGGCGACGGGAATCTTAATATCGCCCAGATCGGCAGGTTTGCCTCCCGCGACCTTTACTTTTTGGCTAATCATGCCGGCTCGTTCGTGCCAAATACGCAGCTGATGCTCGCCTGCAGGAAGGTTGGCAATTTCGAACTTACCAGTCGCATCTGTTACTGCCGCATAGGGATGATCGAGCACCAGAGTGTAGAATTTCATCCAAGCGTGAATTGCACACTTCGCCTCGAACGGTTGCTTCTCGGCCTTCTTGAACTTCAGTTCGAGAGTGCTTCCCGGATTCATATTGTTATTCTCTGCAGCGTTCTTCTGCGGAGTCGTTTGCACGTTGTGTGGGACCGGATCTGAATTCTTAAGAGGGAATGGCTTTCCCGTTTGGACGAAGATCGCGTGTGGTTTAAACACGCAAGCGATTTGATCCAACAGGCCATTATCCTTGGGTTCTGAAACGACAGCCCCCGCCGGAGCCTTGTCTAGATAGACAAAAACGTTCGCAATCTCCCCGCCAGCACCGACAATCAGGCTCTCATCCGGAATCGCCGCATCCTTTGCGCAGACTGTCGGATCTGCCTTTGCTCCACCCTTAGAGAAGATCGGTGCCAAGGTGGGGG
>CAZNMS010000270.1:0-11611 GCA_964573505.1 uncultured Planctomycetaceae bacterium
ACTTCTTTCGGACTGCGGCAGCCCTGCTGCCGCTTTCCGTCCAACAGCCTGCTGTTGGACGGGTATTTGTTCTTACAATCAAGCCCCTCAGCAGCAGGCTGCTGAGGGCAAAGCGGCAGCAGGCTGCCGCAGTCCAATAGGGCGTTACACTCCGATGACTGAATCCCCAACTGCCATACAAAGGAAATGTTCGTGACTGGTCTTCGTGAAATGGAATTCTTCGATGCTGAGAACAAACCGATTGATGGTTTGGTCTCAGTACGTCGCGTCGGCGATGCGAAGAGTCCGCACGAGGAAGCCATCGTCAGACACGCAAAAGAATTTGAACTCGTCGACTTCGTCTTCTTTCGTCGGTTCATTGATGCCAACGGTCGGCACCTGCGGTCGTCGCAGGTGCTGGCATATGTCGTCGACAATTCGCGCGAGAAGCATGCCCCATATGCGTTGGCAGAACTGCATCACAAGCTGTGGCTGCAAGGTCTTGCTCCGCTGATTTACGTCGCATGGCCGGCGCGAGTCGATGTCCTGAGCTGTGCTCGCAAGCCGGATTTCTGGGACGATCGCACGGGCGTGTGTCACTACGAGGCTGCCGAACGCATCGAACTTCCAGCGGAAGTCGCAGAGCAATCTCCGCTGCGGGTAGCCGCTGACATATTGGATGCTTTTAACACGCGACGCCGTCTGTCTGCGGGCCGTCTGCTTGACGGAACATTTTGGGAGAATGCCGACAACCAAAAGCTCGCGAAGGACGATGCCGCTGCCCACTCGCAATTGATCAAGGCGATTGTCGATGCCGACCTTGCGATTGGCGGGGCGGAGCAACCCGTCCGGCGCCGGTTGCTACTGCTCATGGTGTTGATTGCGTACCTCGAAGATCGCGGCGTTTTTCCGGCGGGCTATTTCGGGCGCTATCACGCTGGCGTTCGATCGTTTCGCGAGTTGCTGCAAGTCGGCACGGTTGACGAAGTGACGAGCCTGCTGCGGTACTTAGAGAAGACAAAGTTCAACGGCGATGTCTTCGCATTGTCGCACGATGACGAGACTCTGACCGCCGAAGACCTTGAAGCGTTTGCGAAGTTGGTCGAGGGCAAAACGCTCGGCAAGCAGAAGCACTTCTGGGCCTTGTTCGACTTTCAGCACATCCCCGTTGAAGTCATCAGCCGCCTTTATCAACGCTTCGTGACGACCGACAGCGCGGTCTATACGCCGCCGTTGTTAGCGTCGTTGCTGCTCGATCAAGTGATGCCTTACGACCGATTGACTGGACGAGAAACGGTACTCGATCCGTCGTGTGGTTCGGGCATCTTTCTGGTCGGAGCGTTTAAGCGATTGGTCACTCATTGGCGCAGTCGCCATCGTTGGCAGCGGCCGTCGGTCGAGGTTGTGAAGTCGCTGCTCGCGCGGTCGATTCATGGCGTCGAGATGGAACAGACGGCGGTTGATCTCACCGCTTTCAGTCTCGCACTCGCGTTGTGTGATTCGCTCGATCCGCCGGTCATCTGGAGCCGATTGCGATTCGACAAACTTGGCGGTCGTAATCTGCGTTGTGGAGACTTCTTTGATCCCGCGACGCTGACTTCCACTGACGATCATCACTGGCCGGAGAAGTTCGACATCATCGTCGGTAATCCGCCGTTCGAGTCGAAGCTCACAACGGCGGCGCGTGCAGCTGAGAAGTCGCGGCCCAAGAATCAGCCGACGATTCCCGATTCAAACGCTGCGTACTTCTTTCTCGAACGCGGACTGCAATCGCTGTCCGAGGGCGGATCGCTGTGTCTGCTGCAACCGCATGGACTGCTCTACAACAGCAAGACCGAAGAGTTTCGCAAGCACTTGATGGAGTTGGCACGACTCGATTCGGTCTTGGACTTCGTCTCGCTGCGCGGACTGTTTGATGGTGCCGATCCGAAGACCGTTGTATGGCATGCGATCTACGAGCCGATCGACGACGGCCCCATTCATCATCTGACGTTTCGCCGCACTTATGCAGCCGCCGAACGCATTGCGTTCGAGATCGACCACTACGACTGGCATCGAGTCTCGCGGCATGACGGAGCAGTTGACCCATTCGTGTGGCGCACGGGTCTACTCGGAGGCGGGCGACTCGCAGAATTGTCCTCGCGATTTCGCGACATGACCCCACTGAAACAATGGGTACAAGAAAAGGGCGAAAGCTGGGACTACGGTGAAGGATTCATTGCAGGGGAGGCCGGAAAACTGACTCCTGCTCCGTTTCTAACCGGTTTGCCTTTGCTCCGATCCGAAGCCTTCTCTCGTAAGGGTCTTGATCGATCCGCCTTTGGGAGTGAGTTCGTAACGGAGACTAAGTTCAAGTCGCCTTACACCCCATCGCGTTATAGCCCGCCGCTTCTGCTGATTAAGGCCCACGCGGAATTGCCCACTGTCTATTGGAATGAAGGCAAGATCGCCTACCGAGCGAAGATCATTGGGATACACGCCCCGCCATCGAAAGCAGAGGAATTGAAAGAGCTTCACGCTGCATTCACGCGACATCACCAGACCTTTCGCTTTGCATGTGTCCTCAATGGCTCGCAACAACTCACGGGCAAGGCAACGGTACCACTGAAACAAGACATCGACTTGATCCCGATACCTTCTGACTTCTCAGAACTTGAACTCGCCTTCTGGGAAGAGGCTCTCAAAGAAGATGTCCTTGATTACATGGCCGACTATGTGCGGCTCGGGCAAGACTCGGAGTTGCTGACTAAGGCGGCGAATGATTCGCAAGTTGGCGAGTACGCCGCGCTCTTCGTTCGCATGCTGGGCAGCATTTATCGCAACTTGAAAGCGGCCGAGGCCGTGCGACTCAACGGTCTAATTGCTCAGCCATTTTACTTCGGCAAGCAGCCCGAATCGGAATGGCTTCGAAAGGGAGATGCCGACTCGCTGCAACGCCTGATCTACGACACCAGTCGCGAGGTGCTGCGAGTCATCCGCGTTGTTCGCCATTACGAGAACAACGTCATTCTGATCGTGAAGCCCGATCGCTTGAGGTACTGGATTCGATCGACCGCCATCCGAGATGCCGACGACACGCTGACTGATCTGCATCGGCAAGGATGGTGAGTCATGCCGCGACCAGAACCACTCCCGCCGACGAGCACGGGGCGAATCTCGTTTGGGCCAGAAGAAGATGATGGCCTCGTCCCGCGCACTTTGGATTTCATTCGAGATCAACTTCCCGGCTGGCGCGATGACCCGCGTCGTCCCAAGAAGGTCGCCGAGAAGGGATTGAACTCGTCGCTGTGCCTCTTCTTGGCGAAGGCTGCGAAGGAACACCTTCCGATGGTTCTCTTTCAGCACGAGGCACCTCAAGCATCGGGACGGACTGCTGATATTGGGGTTCATCCCGCAGAGGACGACACAACGATCGGTTCGCGCTGCTTCACCATCTACGACCCATTTCTCGTGATCGAATGCAAGCGACTGCCTACGCCCGACGGCAAAGGCCGCGAGAGAGAATACGTCTCCGGCTTTTACTCAAACGGCAGCCCGACCGGCGGCATTCAGCGCTTCAAGCTCGGCCTTCATGGAGGCCGAGTTCAAGAGGGTGCGATGATCGGTTACGTCGAGAAGCACGACTTCAACCACTGGCTCGGCACGATCAATGGATGGATTGATGAACTGTCGGTTGAACCATCCAATGACGGCACGAATTGGGATCGTTCAGACCATCTGGCCGAGATGAAGCAAGGTGGCACGACTGCCGTTTGTCATTCACGTCATTCCCGAATCGGACAAGTCGTGACGCCAGTCATTCAGTTGAGCCATATCTGGATCACTATGTGACGAAACTTCGCGCACAGGACTTTGGAGAATCGACCAATCACCTGCCTCAAACTGTGGGGCGAGAAAGCTCAACAGGACATTGATCCTCTTCATTCGCATTCCGGGGACCGGAAAGTCTTCGTTCTTTCGCGAGCGGTTCTTTCGCAGTCACGTGCGGATCAATCTCGACATGCTGAAGACTCGGCCTCGGGAGCAGTTGCTGGTGAGGCATGTCTTCCGGGGAAGACGGCGTTTGTTGTCGACAAGCCTTACGTCACGCGTGGTGACTGCGAGTGATCTCGAGAGCATTCGCGATCGACCGAGAAACAAGATCCTTCTCCGCGTTGTCCGTTGCGGCGCTCGCCTTGCGACTGCAGTTTTGGTTACATCCTCGCAGATAGTCGTATTTCGCTCCGCGAACCAATGTCTGATGCTGAGAACCAACGTCGTCCACAGTGCTTGAAGGCGTTGGTTCGCGGTGCGAACCACCACGATCGACGATTGGATCCGGAATTGGTTGCGGAATCGGAACACGCTGGAGTTCCTCGGAATCTGGGAGCAGCTCAACAATCCCGGTTTTAATCCCATCGAATTCGACGGGATCAAAAAACAAAGCGGCACTTCACTGTAGTTTTCGTTCCACAACCGGAGCGCGAGAGCAATCCGCCCCTGCTCTGCAGACGGTGAAAAGCGTGTTGGAACGAGAAGATTTTTGTGGCCCTTGTACGACGGACTTGTAGTCCGTCGATCTGCGGCTGCGACGGACTACAAGTCCGTCGTACATTTTGGTTGCGGTACTGCCGCGCTAGGTTCATCGAGTCACTCAAGTGCTCGTGCCGCTGAGGCGTCGAGTCGCAGCACATGCACGTGACTGTATTGCCCGACGGCCCAGACGAGCTTGCGCTGCGGGTCGTGCATCAGTCCCATCGAGTTGTTGAACGCTCGCCCCGCCGTGCCTTTGCCGATCGGGTCGTCGCCCGCGAGTTCGATCCCGCGCCAGCTATTTGTCGAGCAGTCGTAGAGCAGCCAATACAGCTTCTCATTCACGACGGCTCGCGCACCGAGCAGTACCGCGTCGGCTTCCGGTATGTAGATCGTCTCGCGCGACGGTACCGCTGCGAGCGACTTGCCGTTTGCTCCGAGCCATTGAGTTTCACCGGTTGCGAAGTCGTAGCTCAGGACATCGCCTTTGTTCTTGTCGATGCCGGAGAAGAACAGCAGTCGCTTGCGCTGCGAGTCGAACGCCATGCCGTGCATGTCCGCGGTCTTCTGCGGCAACGAGCCTTTCAGTGGCAGAGGCTGCCAAACTCGATCGGCATCCAGTCGCCACAAACCCGCTCCGCCGCCCTCGCGCTTGTCGCCCCAAGCGATCGCACCTTGAGGCGTCGCGCATAGCGTCACGTTGTAGAAGTCGGCTCGATACGGATTGCGCTGAGTCGACCGACTCCATCGTCCCGCTTGCGAATCAAAGAAGTACGTGAAGTCATGCGGAGCGAACACGAACGTCTTTGAGAGCGGGTCATAGCCCGTCGATTTGTAGGTGTGCCCCGTCATCCAAGGATTGTAATTAAAGCTCCATTCTCCGCGCACTTGATCGTTGCTGTAGACGAACTCGATCGGCAGTTCGGGAGCAAACGGGATCGAGTAGCGATCGGTCTTCACGTCATAAACTTGCGGAGCGGTGCCGCTGTAGGCCGAGTGCCCGCCGCTGAAGCGAATGATCTGATCGCGATCGGGAGCAAACACCGCCGAGCCCCAATCCATATTCATGCCCGGTCGCTTCGGAGTCGGTCGCACGGTCCAACGATTCGTCGGCAAGTCGCGCAACTCAGCGACGACTTTCTCCGGTTCCGCCGCCGGCACATCGCGATACCACTGCGGGTCATAAGAACCCGACCGACGTTCGATCGTCCCCGCCGCGACGCCGAACATCTGCGTGTCACTTTCATTACCTACTGAAGACAACTGGCACCGCCACAATCCGTCCGCGAGCACATAGACCGAGTCCTCCAACACCGCCGCATTCCAACTGCTGTTCGCGGGACCGACTGGATTCTCTTTGCCCTCCCAGCGCTTGATGAGCGACCAACGATTCGAACTCGTCTCGTAGATCCATGCTTCCAATGGCAACCGGCGATAGAGCGACGCGACGTATTCGGTCGACGACGTATAGCCATAGCCGCCGAGCAGCAGCAGCTTGCCTCGACCGAACGGCAGCAGAGCATGCCCCGCGCGCGGCGACGGGCTGATCGCAGGCTTTTGTTCTTCCCAACGATCGGCGACGACGTCGAAGGTCCATGTATCGGCACTGAGCTGATCGAGCCGGTCGCCGCCGAACAGCACGATCTTCTTCGACGACTCGTCATAAGCCAGTTGCGAGTTCGCTCGCGGAGTCGGCTGATGATCAAGTTTCAGTTGAGTCCAAACATTGTCTTTGGGGATGTAACACCAACTACCCGGATCGCCGCGCTGAGTCTGCACGTTCCCGCCGCCGAACAAGAAGCAGCGGCGGTTGTGCTCGTCGAAACACATCGAACTCCACAACAAGTTGCCGTTGAGTTCGTCATCGGGATTCGTCGGCGGCTTGAGGTCTTCCCAAACGCGCGCGGTCGGGTCATACGAAAACGTCTTGCCGAGCGCGAAGAAGTAGTACTTCTTACTCTCAGGATCGAAGCAGTACTTCGTCCCGAGCGAGAACGTGCCGTAGATCGTCCAGTTAGGCCGCGTGTTGCCTTCGACATCGCGGAAGATCCAATGCTCGTCTTTCCATGCGGGAGCCTGACAAAGCCCGACGCGCGGTCCCCAGTTCTTGCCATCAGGGAAATCGTTCTCCCATACGCTGTCAGAATTGTTCCACACGAGCACGTCATACGGACGCGGCTTCTTGTAGTCCGCCCAAGTGCTGCGTCCGCCGAGCACGATGGGGCGACCATTCGCAACCGCGAACGGCACATCCCAACGCCGCCCCTCAATCGGCGGAGCAAGCTTCGTCCAAACATTTGCCGGCTCCGCAGCACTCGAGGTCGAAGCACTCATGGTCGAAGCCAACAACAGCACGATCAGCCCAGACGCGAATCTCATGACGGACTCCAGCGTTCAAGATCCAGTGAAAGCGAATGAAGCAAACCCGTAGCTCGACTCGGAGCGTCAAGCTACGAACATTGCACTCGATCCCAAGCTCCGCCCCGAAAAGTAGTTTGGGATTCCATCCCGAGCCGCAGCGGGACGACGTTCACTTTCATGAGTTGAAATGGCCGTCACGAGGGAGGCTCGCAGTCTCGTTGTCGGACCAAGATAGACAGTTCGGCTCAGCCTAACGACAACCTCACACTAATCGCCGCGTCGCTTCTTCAAAGAACTCCGCTTCCAACTGCTTCGCGCGTCGGTCGAAGTGAGTCGTCTGAAAAGCGTTGCCGCCGCCAACGAGTGCGGGAGTGTTGCGCAAAGCCGTCGGAAAGAGCTGACTCAAGTGATGCCTCACTCCGAGTTTCGTGTCGGCGAAGAGAGACATTGAAGACGCATGTTCCCAATGCATTCGACACAGAAACATCACAACATCCTGAGTCGAGCGCATTGTTTGAAGAGTGCTCGACTCGGAGAGTCAAGCTACGACTCTGTCACCGACGTCAGTCGATGAGATTCAGAGAGATCATCCTCATGAGAATTGCTCTGCCGTTTGTTGTCGTTCTTGTTACAGCATCCGTCTGCGTTGCGGCGGAAGCGGTCGACTTCTCGAAGGACATCAAGCCGCTGTTCGAGAAGCACTGTGTCAGTTGTCATGGCGCGCAGAAGCAAGAGGGCGGGCTGCGGCTTGATGCGCGGACTCTCGGACTCAAAGGCGGCGATAACTATGCCCCCGCCATTAAGCCGGGTTCGAGTAAGGACAGTCCGCTGTTTCAGTTTGTGGCGGACGAGAAAGCCGATCTGCGCATGCCACCGAAGGGGCCGAAGCTCAGTGTTGCTGAGATCGCGGTCCTCAAACGATGGATCGATTCGGGGGCTCAATGGCCCGAAGACTCGAACCCGATCGAGATGAAGGGCACGCAGCATTGGTCGTTTCAACCGCTCGCAAAGCCGACGGGACGCGCGGCGGTCGATGACTTCATCGGTCAGAAGTTGAAGGACGCGAAGCTCGACTTCAGTCCGCAAGCCGATCGCAAGACGCTCATTCGGCGGCTGTATTTAGTAATGCACGGCTTGCCGCCGACGGCAGAGCAAGTGGAAGCCTTCGTCAGCGATCAACGCAGCGATGCATGGCCGCAGCTCGTTGAGCAAGTTCTCAACAATCCGCGCTATGGCGAGCGCTGGGCTCAGCATTGGCTCGACCTCGTGCGTTTCGGCGAAACCAATGGCTACGAAACCAATCGCGAGCGGCCCACTGCATGGCGCTATCGAGATTACGTCATCAACGCGTTTCAGCAGGACAAACCGTATGACGTCTTTGTCCGCGAGCAGATTGCGGGAGACGCGTTCGGCAATGATCTCGGCACGGGCTTCTTAGTCGCCGGTCCGGTCGACATCGTGAAGAGTCAAGACGTCACGCTGACACTGATGCAGCGGCAAGACGAACTTGCCGACATCCTCAACGCGACGGGCACGGCCTTTCTCGGACTGACGGTCGGATGTGCTCGCTGTCACAACCACAAATTCGATCCGATCACTCAGAAGGACTACTACGCGCTGCAAGCTGTCTTCGCCGGAGTGCAGCACGGCGAGCGTCCTCTGCCGGTGCCCGCTGATCAGCAACAGCAAGTCGCAATGCTCGATGAACGCATCGCTGAGCTGACGACGAAGCTGTCACAATTATTACCGGCTTCTCAAGCGTCGCTCGGAAAGGCTCTGCGTGAGCCGGTCAATGCGACGTTGAATGTTGAACGCTTCAAGCCGGTCACTGCGAAGCGCGTTCGATTCACGATCACCGCAACGAATTCCGGTCAGCCCTGCCTTGATGAGCTTGCTGTGTTCGTCGGCGAGAAGAACGTCGCGCTCGCGAGTTCGGGCACGAAGGCCCGCGCGTCGAGCACGTTGCCGGGTTACGAGATTCACAAACTGCAGCACATCAACGACGGCAAGTTCGGCAACTCTCACAGTTGGATTTCGAATGAGACTGTCGGCAGTTGGGTCGAACTCGAACTGCCGAACATCGAGACGATCGAACGCATCGAATGGGGACGCGATCGCGACGGCAGATTCGCGGATCGACTGCCGACGGCCTATCGCATTGAAGCGACGCTCGACGGAGAGAAGTGGCAACTCATCGCCAGTTCGGATGACCGGCAACCGTTCTCGAAGAAGGCGACCGAGAACGAGTCGCCGAGTTACCGCTTTGATGACGCGACTCCTGCACTCGCTAAGCAGGGACGCGAATGGTTGTCGGAGCTGACTTCGGCAAAGCAACGCCGCACGGAACTGTTGAGTTCGCGCAATGCTTATGTCGGTCGCTTCACACAACCGGGCGCGACGCATCGACTCTTTCGCGGCGAGCCTCAGCAACCGCGTGAGGAAGTCGGACCGAACACCATTTTGGCTCTCGGCGACTTGCAGCTTGCGAGCAACGCTCCTGAGCGCGACCGCCGCATGAAGCTCGCGGAATGGCTGACTCGGCCCGAGAACCCGCTGACCGCGCGCGTTTGGGTGAATCGCATTTGGCAGTTTCAGTTCGGTCGCGGACTGGTCGATACGCCGAACGACTTCGGAGCGAACGGAGTCCCGCCGACGCATCCTGAGTTACTCGATTGGCTCGCTGCAGAACTCATCGCGAGCAACTGGTCGACGAAGCACATTCAGCGCTTGATCCTCTCGTCTCGCGTTTGGCAGCAAGACTCTCGTCCGAGGACTGACGGACTCGCCGTCGACGCCAGTTGCAAGTTGTTGTGGCGCTTTCCGCCGCGTCGTCTCGAAGCGGAAGCCATTCGCGACAGCATCTTGATGGCGACGGGAGTGCTCGATCTGCGAACGGGCGGGCCGGGCTTTGATGGCTTCGAAGTGCAACTGGAGAACGTGCGGCACTACTTCCCGAAGAAGACGTTCGGCCCCGCCGATTGGCGTCGCATGATCTACATGACGAAGGTGCGAATGGAGAAAGACTCGACGTTCGGCATCTTCGATTGTCCCGACGCCAGTCAAGTTGTTGCTCGTCGCAGTTTGTCGACGACGCCGCTGCAAGCGTTGAACTTGCTCAACAGCGAGTTCATTCAGCAGCAAGCAAAGTTGCTCTCGGAGCGACTGCGAAAGGAAGGCAGCAACGAGTCGCGTCAGCAAGTGCGTCGAGCTTACGTGCTCTGCTTCTTGCGCGAGCCATCAGCGGCCGAGACAACAGAAGCGACCGAGTTCATCGCCGCGCACGGACTGGATCAATTCAGCCGCGCGATGCTCAACGCGAACGAACTCTTCTTCGTCCCGTAGCGGCAAAGCAAAGTAGGATGGCCACTCTTGGCCGTCGTCCTATTTGACGTTCCCGACAGAAAACGTGCCCCACATCAATTCTGAGGTTCTGTCGGAAACGTCAGTTTTGTGTTGAGTGAGCCGCAAGGCGCTAGCTGCGGGTGCTGAATGTGGCCAGAACCGGCGGCTAGCGCCTTGCCGCTCACTGTCATCAACACGAATGGCGGAGAGCCGAAAAACGCGGCCCGATGGGCACGCGGTTAAACGATCAAATCTATTCAGACCGCGAACTGCATTCGCAATCTCCACAAGAAGAAAGAAACGCATTGTGCCTGCAAGCATTCGTGTCGGACTGACTCGTGACTTTCTCAAAGCTGACGGCTCATTGGGCTTCGGCGACATCGGCCTTGATGTGCTGCGGCAAGATCCGCGCATTGTGTCAGAATTCTTACCTGACTACGGAAGCGAGCTACCGAACTCGGTGGCGCATGACTTCGACGCGCTGCTCGTGCTCGCTCCGAAAGTCACTGCGGCGACGGTTGAGGGGGCAGATCGGCTCGCGGTCGTCGCGCGGTTCGGAGTCGGCTACGACAACGTTGATGTCGCGGCCTGCACGCAGAACGACGTGCTGCTGACGATCACTCCGTCGGGCGTCAGAAGACCGGTTGCTGTCTCAGCGCTGACGCTGTTGCTGGCGCTGTCGCACAAGCTCCTCATTAAGGACCGGCTGACGCGCGAAGGGCGCTGGGGCGAGAAGCTCAACGCAATGGGAGTCGGACTGACCGGACGCACGCTCGGCGTGATTGGTCTCGGCAACATTGGTCGCGAAGTCTTTCGCATGACGGCACCGCTCGAGATGCGGCACGTTGCCTATGACCCGTTCGTGACTGCTGAAGCCGGTCGTGCGAGCGGTATTGAAATGCTGAGTCTCGATGCGCTGCTCGAACAGTCGGACTTCGTTTGCGTGTGCTGCGCGCTGACGGCGGAGACTCAGCATCTGCTGAATTCCGAGCGACTCGCGCGGATGAAGCCGACGGCCTTTCTGATCAACGTCGCGCGCGGACCGATCATTGATCAAGCAGCACTCACTCAAGCTCTGCAAAGCGGACGACTGGCGGGCGCGGGACTCGACGTCTTCGAGAAAGAGCCGATTGATCCGCACGATCTGATTTTGAAATTGGAGAACGTGATCGTCGCACCGCATGCAATTTGTTGGACCGACGAACTCTTTCACGGCATCGGTCAGTCAGCTTGCCGGAGCATCGTCGAAGTCGCCGCCGGTCGAGTGCCGAGCGATGTCGTCAACCGCGACGTCATCGAGAAAGCGAGCTTGCAAGCAAAGCTCGCGCGATTGGGTCAACGCCGTTAAGGATCTTGAAGTAGCCGAAATCTCACGATTTCGGCTACTTGCAAAGGCATAGCTCGAGAATCCTTAACG
>CAZNMS010000271.1:0-11597 GCA_964573505.1 uncultured Planctomycetaceae bacterium
TGACGAGGACTTCCACCTCGCTAATTCAATCCACTTGGAAGCGCACTAGCATGGGATTCCATCCCGTGCCGCGCGACGCTGGATTCGGACTCGCGCGTCTCAGCCTCGATGGCGCGGGCAGGAAGCTCATGCAACGACGGTTGCGATCCCCTCGCGACCGAATCGCGAGTTGGGCAACTCAGCGACGGCAAGCAAGTTGATTGGGCGGTCAGTGCGAGGCTTGTCTTTGACGACCAAGCGTTGTGTTGATGACGCCGCATTGCCGCTGCGGGTCGGGATGGAATCCCAACCTACTGCCACAAACGACCGAGGGGCGAGCCGCGCTAACGGTCGCCCCTCATTCGTCTGCTTTGGTCAAGCATCCCTCACATCGGTCGAAGGGCGAGTACCAGTCGCCCCGAGACCCTCTTGCATGGAGGTGCCGCAATATGGCTCCCATCGACAAAGTGCTCAATGCCCTTCGCGAGGCGACGGGGCAAGAACCATTACAGGCGGGCAGAGCTTGGAAGTGCCTTTGTCCCGCTCACGACGATCACAACCCGAGCTTGTACGTCAGCGAAGGCGAAGGCGGGCGAGTGCTCGTGAAGTGCATGTCGCGAGGCTGCGACTTTGAAAGCATCGCCGCCGCGCTCGGACTCAAGACGAGTGACTTCTTTGCGGATGACGGCTCAACGATGTCTCGCGACTCGCTGCGAACATCGTTCGACAAGCCGCGTTCAACGGACTCAAGCCGAGCCTTCGAGTCATGCAGGGCCGCTATCGCGTTTCTCGAAACGAAGCTCGGCACTCGGTCGGCTGCTTGGACTTATCGCGACGCGAGCGGCAAGCATGTCGGCAGCGTTGTTCGATGGGACGGCTCGGGATGTAACAACTCCGACAAGACCTTCAGGCAAATTGCTTTGACGGCGAACGGTTGGGAGTGCCGAGCGATGCCGGAGCCCCGACCGCTCTATCGGCTTGATGGCTTGCTGCGTTCGGAGGGCTCGAAGGTTGTGTTCATTCTCGAAGGCGAGAAGTGCGCGGACTCGGCTGATGCCATCGGGTTGCTGGCGGTGACTTCTGCCGGAGGTAGCAAGGCCGCTGCGAAGACGGATTGGACGCCGCTGGCCGGTCGGTTGGTTGTCATCATCCCCGACAATGACGAACCGGGCCGCAAGTACGCTCGGCAAGTGGCGGGCATCCTCACGAAGCTCGACCCGCCCGCGACCGTGAAGCTGATCGACCTTGCGAACGATTGGCCGGAGCTGCCCGACGCGGGAGACCTCGCGGATTGGTGCGATGCTCATGATGCCGTTGAATCCGAATCACTTCGGAAACGACTCGAAGCGTTGATTGAACGAGCGACGAACTGGACTCAGCCAACCGTTGCGACTGAGAACCGCGATCGACATTCGAAACCGACGCGGGCTCGATGCGTGAAGCTGCAATCGTTTGCCGAGATCGAAACGAGGGAACTGCGTTGGCTTTGGCCGAACCGCATTCCGCTCGGGATGCTGTCGCTCGTTTCGGGCAACCCCGCTGCCGGGAAGTCGATGCTGATGGCGGACCTCATCGCTCGCGTCACGAGTGGGGCGGCATGGCCGGACGATGGCAAGGACTCCCCGCAACGAACTCCGAGCGATGTCATCTTGCTGAATGCCGAAGACTCGGTTTCGAGATGTCAGAAGCCGCGACTCGAAGCCGCCGGAGCCGATATCGGGCGAGTGCATCGAGTCGGCATCGAGCAAGCCGTCGATGATGGTGAGGAATCACATCGAGACGCGGTTTTGAGACCGTCCCTCAGTCTCTCTCATGCGGCGTTCGATCTTCGCGACGCGGCGAAGCAACTGCCGGAGCTGCGGCTCATCGTGCTCGACCCGCTGGCCGCGTTCTTGGCGGGCATCCGCGCGAACGATCAAGGCGAGATCCGAGCGGCTCTAAGCCCATTAGTCGAACTCGCGGAAGAACTCGAAGTCGCGATTGTGTTCGTGCATCACAACCGCAAAGGCACGGGCTCGCATTCATCCGAACGGCTTTCGGGCAGTCTGCAAATTGGCGCGACGATGCGACAAATCTGGGAAGTGACTCGCGACCCCGACGACAAGGACCGCCGCTTGTTCGTCGCAGGCAAGAACTCAAACGCTCGTGACCGAGGCGGGCTAGCGTTTCGCGTTGTCGATTCGACCGTGCCGCAATCGTCCGAAGGCGGCTTTGCCGGTCGAGTCCAATGGGAAGCCGGGTTGCTCGACATCTCTGCCGACGATGTCGCGTTGCAGGCTGCTGACATCGAGAACCGCGACCCGTGGCCAATCACATGGCTGCGAGAAGCCATCGCGAACGGGCCGCGAACCGCTCGTGAATTGAGTCTTGCCGCGAAGCAAGACGGCATTAGCAACGATCAACTGCGACGGGCTCGCGAGCGGCTGAAGATCGTTCCGAGAAAGAGCGGCTTTGCTGAAGGTTGGGTTTGGGAGCTGCCCGCCGCCTAACTGCCGCGAGTTGGGACATCGTCCCGCCGTGGCTGAAGCTGTCGCGAAGATGGCAGACAGACTCCCGAAGATGGCGAAGGCGGCAAGACCCGAGTGCCTTGCCATCTTCGCCACCTTCGAGCCATCTTCGACGATCGGACTGACTGCGAGTGACAGCGTTACCGTGACGGAATTCTTACAAGGATTGAAAGAACAAGGTCAGAGCATGGGAAGCATCCGTAAGAAAAACTACACAAAGCCGCTCCCCGACGATGCGGAACTCTTCGAGAAATCCGGGAAGCAGTTTGCTCGGGTGAAGCCGCCGAAAGGTCGAGCCGTCACCTACCCGCTGACTGTCAGCAAGGACGGCTCGCAACGCATCGTCTGCGAGTCGGCAACCTTCGTTGCGAAGTACCGAGACGGCTCGGGGATCATTCAAGAGGTCTCAACTGGTTGCCGCGATGAAGGCGCGGCTCGGTCGGTCCTCGCGGAACTCGAACGCCGCGCGGAGTTGGTTCGCTCGGGAGTCATCAGCGCGGCGGAAGATCGCATTGCCGACCACTCCGCAACGCCGATTGGAGAGCACTTCGAAGCATACTTGCTGCATTTGGAAGGCTCGGGTTGCTCGCCACTTCACTTGAGAAACGTGAAGGCGTACATCGCGAGGCTTCGTCGCGAATGCGAGCTTGCTCGGTTGGGTGATATCACCGCCGAGAGTCTCACGAAGTGGATGCTGACCTCAATGAAGGCCGGGTTGGGGGCGCGAACTCGAAACCTTCATCGCTCCGCACTGGTCGCGTTCTGCGGTTGGTGCGTTGAGTCGTCTCGCATGGTGACGAACCCTCTGACGCGAGTTGCTTTGGCAAACGAGAAGGCTGATCGAAGGCACGTTCGCCGGTCGCTGACTGAAGCTGAGATCGTGAAATTTCTTGATGCGGCAGAGCGACGACCGTTGCTTGAAGCTCTCACCGTGAGACGCGGCAGTCGAATCGGTCGGGCTGAAGCTCAAGTTCGTCCTGAAGTCGAAGCCGAGTTGCGACGAGTGGGCCGGGAACGACGACTCATCTACTCAACGCTGTTGACGACGGGATTGAGGAAGTCCGAACTGCGGTCGATCACCATTGGGCAAGTGCATCTCGATGAAGGCTCGCCCTATCTCGAACTGTCGGCGGCGCATGAGAAGAACCGGCAGGGAAGTTTGATTCCACTCCGGCAAGACATCGCAGACGAACTGCGACGCTGGATCGACGATTCGAAGCAACTGGCTGAAACGACATCCGACGACGGCACGAAGACGTTGCGAGACTTTGCCTCGCGTCCGTTGTTTCGAGTCCCGGAGGCTCTCGACAAGGTGTTGTCGAAGGACCTGAAGCTGGCGGGCATCGAGAAGGTTGATGAGTCCGGTCGCGTCGTCGATGTGCATGCCTTGCGAGTCACGTTCGCAACGCTGCTCACAAGAGCGGGCGTTGCTCCGCGAACGGCTCAAGCGGCGATGCGGCACAGCGACTTGCGGTTGACGATGCAGGTCTACACAGACTCGCGATTGCTCGACACGAAAGGGGCGGTCGAAGCACTGCCGAGCTTGCCCCAATCAGGCTTTCGTCCGCCGTCGCTACGAGCACCGCCTTCGGAGTCTCTTGATTCTCAGCTTGCCCCACTGCTTGCCCCACTGCTTGCCCCAAGCGGCGCCAATTTGGGGCAAGCGGAGTCATCCGCTGTCACTTTGGCAGCGTCGAGCGTCTGCGACGACTTACCGGGGCGAGTCGTCGTAACTTCAAGCCCCGTCAACGAAAAAGGCTCGCTGTCAGTTGCTGACAGCGAGCCTTTTGAGGAGCGGGTGAAGGGAATCGAACCCTCGCCTAAAGCTTGGGAAGCTTTCGTTCTACCATTGAACTACACCCGCTTAACGCGGCGGGATTATGGCCTTGCAGGTTGAAGTTGCAAGGACGCTCTGACGGAACGCCGCCTCATGGCGGGACGACTCACGAGAGCCTGTTTGAAGAGCTTGAGAACTCGTACTCGCGCCTCTGCGTTTGATCGCGGTCTTGCGGCGCGGTGATGACGGCGGTGCCTTCTCGGTATGACGTTAGGCGAGCGGCCGATGGAAACGTCCCGATTAGCCATCGCGGTCTTCGTAGCCGAAATCGTTAGATTTCGGGGGCTCGACCACGGCGTCCGAAATCTAACGATTTCGGCTACTGGTAAATTCCTATCTGCCGATCGCCTTAGAGGTCGCTCTGTGTTTTTAATTGCAGCCTCAGTTGCGCGACGGTTTAGCGCGGCCCACTGACCCAGTCGGCGAGCGGCAGGGCGTGCCAGAGAAGTAAGGCTGCTGGGCCTGAGTAGAGCACGCTGTCGAGCAGATCGAGTAAGCCGCCGAAACCCGGTAAGAGGTTCGACGCATCCTTCGCTCCGACATCGCGCTTGATGAGCGACTCGGCTAAGTCTCCGACGAGTCCAATCACTCCCATGATCGCTCCGTAACACAACGCCCAATGTGCCTCGCACGGAGTCCAGTTGGAGTTGAAGAGACTCGGGCCAAAGTGCAGCCATCCCCAACTTCCGAGGGCCGCTCCGAGCACTGCTCCGGCGGCGCCCATGCGCGTCTTGCCGGGGCTTAAGAGCGGCACGAGTTTTGTCTTTCCGAATAACCGCCCGAGCGTGTAGCCGCCGATGTCTCCGCACTTCGCCGCAACAACGACCGATGCCAATGCGAGATAGCCGGCCTCGCCCTTGCCGATCCAACGCAACTGAGCAGCGACCGCCAGCAGCACTCCGATGTACGTCACGCAGAACATCTCGCAGGCCATGCGTTCGATGCTTTTGCCCGGCTTCGAGAAGTCGATGCAGCCCTTCAGAAAGATCAGCAGCACGACGATCGAGTACGCCAACATCGAAGCCGACAGACTGTTGATCGCGAACTTCCACTGGCCCCACCAAGCAGCCATCACGACCGCGATGCTGCCGAGCATCGTCAGGGGATAAGAGACCTCGAGCGACCGCTTCTTGAGAAGCTGTACCAGTTCCCAATTGCCCCTGAGCGCGAGCAACACGCACAGCGCCAGCAGGTACGGCGCCGACGCTCCGGCTTTGTGGTCGATCGTGAAGATCGCAATCAGCAGCGGGATCAGGATCGCTGATACCGCCAATCGCCAGCGCAACATTGTTCGAAGTCTTTCTTCAACGAGTGCATCTTCAATGCATGAGTTTGCGGATGAGCGAGTGTAGCCGTTCACGGGGCAGGTAGGAGCGATGGCAGGGGTTGGCGGAGGCGGGCTCTTTGGATGGCTTCGGTGATGAACCGAAAATTTGCGACGGTCTTAGACCCGCGTGACATGCAAGCCCGGAATCATGGCGTGCTTCATGCCGATAAAGACAAACGGCTGTTTTTCTCGGACGCGCATGATGCTCTTGAGCCTTTGATTCAAGACATTAGCGAAGCTCCGCATCTTCTTCTCAGAGACTGGGCACTGGCAGAGCCAGAACACGATTCGCATTTTGCAATCAGCACGAATGACCTGACGAGCAGCTTCGCGAATCGTCTCCGGGCAATCGTTCATGCAACACAACAACAAGATTCCGGCAAACGTGTCACGAAACTTCTGAGCCACTTCTCTCAGGAGTTCATCGGTCGCAATGACCTTCTCAAGGCGATGAGGATCGCGTGAGTAGTCACTGACTTCTAATAGCAAAACGGCCGTGTCTCGCCCGTCCTTATGAACTCCAACGAAGTCGACGCCTTTCGTATCCGGAATCTTGCAAATACGAGTTCGGTAGGGGCCACCGTCGCCGTCGTATTTGAGGACGTTCCATTGGGGCTCGTCGAACGTGAACTGCCATTGGCCTTCGATAAAGGTCGACATGACTAAGACACTCCACTCAACGCAGCACTCGACTGCATTTGCTGCACCAGTTCCATCTCGCGGTCATACATCTTCGAGAACTCTTCGATGATCGGCTCGTGCTCGAGATCCGTGAGTAAGTCGCCCGACTCGACTTCAACCGGCGACTGCGAGTCATCGCGGTGCAAGCAGAAGAAGCGGATGTCGGCGGATGTCGTCTTGTATTCCGCTGCCAGCGACAGCGTGCTCGTCAACAGGTAGTCGTGAGTCGCGATGAAAATCTGCAAGCCCGCCTCAGCCAGCACGATCAACAAGTCGGCGATCTCTTTGATGAGGATCGGATTGAGCCCCGACTCCGGCTCGTCCCAGAACAGCGTTGTGTTCTGCTCGATGCCTCCGTTGCGAAGCAGTTGCAGAATCATCGCCAGCTTGCGATGTCCTTCCGCAACAAGGTGAGCTTCATGGGGGCCAACATAAAATCGACCGTTATCGAGCCTAATGTCCGCGCCAATTTGCGACTCAATTCGCTCCGCCAGATCCAAACTCCATTGATTTGGAGATATCTTTAATCGTGAGGCGGAGAGTGCGACGCAAAGATCCTTATAGGTTTCATCAAAGGCTAGCTCTCGCTTCTCGTATGCTGCGATAAATCCTTCATATGCGGCGAGGAACTCGCGTGGTGGAATAAAGAGGGGTGACGAGGCTGAAACCAGACCTGAGAAATTCCAACCGATCTTGCGAGATTCAATCTGCATCGCGAGTTCGGAATACGACTGACCGTCAGCAACTTTGAGATCAACCGAGTAATCATCCGCACGAGCGAATTGCCGCTTGAGCGAAGGTTGAGTTGGAAATCCCCAGCAACGAAATGTTGAACGGAGTTTGTTTAGAACTTCGACGGCGAATGACTCGTTAGCCGCACGACTGATCTCTCCACTCTCCGCTGGCCATGATGAAAGTAGTGAATACAGAGTTTTCAGGACGTGAGACTTACCCGTCGCATTTGGCCCAACAAGGACATTGATCCCACCACAAAACTCAAGTTCGACGTCCTCGAAAACTGTGAAGTTTCGAAGTCTCAGCGATTGAATCTTCATGATTCTCAAAATCTCCGCTTAAGAATTCTTTTCGATCCAAATCGTTGCCTTGCCTTGCCCGACGATGGCGGGCTTAAGCGACTCGGGAGTGGATGCTATCCAGTTGATCGAGTCGGCGAGCGTTTCTCCTTGAATGGTCGCCGACCACTCGGTGATCGCGGCTTGCAGTTCGGAATCAACGCTCGGCGGATCAGTTCAAGTCAGCGAGTCATCCATGCCAATAACCGGGGCGACGACGGAGGTGCATGATCGCTAACACTCAGATGTCGCGACGATCGACTTGAATGATGATGCCGTACGGAAAGCGATCGAGCTTTATCAGTCGTGTTCCAAGTTCGAAGGTCATTCCGATGTATCGTGAATGCTTCAGCCGAGCTTCGATTGAATGAACTTCATCCAAGAGTCGCCCGCCGACGCCACGTTGCAGCGTTTCGTAGTACATGACGGCGTCATCGAGTTCGCTGAGCGCCGCTGGATGATAGAGGACTCGCTTCACAACGCGGCGATCTTGCGACGAATTGCTTCGTGAACCTCAGCGGCAGGAATGCCTTGAACCGCACCGCTTTTCAAGTCATCGATTCGCCGAGCAAGTTCGTCGCGCCAGCCTGCGCGAAGTTCGTCATCCGAGAATGTGTCCACGCTATCAATGAGAAGCTCGCCCAGCTTGAGTCGGTCTTCGACCGGTAATGCCAATAACTGCGGCGTCAGAGCTTTCAGTTCTAAATCTGTCATCGGAGGTCTCCCCGTCGTTGAATGGTTCAACTGACTTGACGGAATTTGAGTTACAGCCATTCGGCTGCCATTACGATTTCTTCGCGATCCAAATCGCCGCTTTGCTCTGGCCGACGATCACGGGCTTGAGGTCGCTCGGGGCTGAGGTCGCCCATGTGATCGAGTCCGCGAGCGTCTCGCCTTGGATGGTCGCGGACCACTCGGTGATCGCCGCTTGCAGGTCGGTGTCTTCGCTGTGACAGCTCACGACGATGCGGTCTTGAATCTGCAAGTCAGCCTCTTTGCGGAGTTGTTGCACTTGCCGAATGAAGTCGCGGGCGGCGCCTTCTCGTTCCAGTTCGGGAGTTGTCTTCGTCGCGATCGCGACTTGCAGTTGCCCTTCGTCGCCGCAGGCCCAGTCGGTCGATTGCTCTGTATTAATCATGACATCTTCGGGCGCGAGCGTGACCGAGTTGCCATCAAACGTGACCATCACGGACTCGCCTCGGCGCAGCGGCAACAGCAGCTTGCCGTCGATGGCCACGAGACCGTTCTTGATGACGTTCAACAGCTTGCCGTACTTCGGCCCGAGCGTCTTCAAGTTCGGACGGAACGAATACTTCACGAGGTCATCAAGGCTCTCGACGACCGTCAGCTTCTTGATGTTGAGTTCGTCTTGAATGACATCTGCCAGTCGTCCGACCGACGCGCGTTGAGCTGCATCGAAGCACGCAACCCGCACTTCAGCGAGCGGCAAGCGCACTCGCAGATTCTTCTCTTCGCGGATCTTGTGACCGAGCTTCACGACCACTTGCGCGGTTGCCGTCGCCGCATTGAGTTCAGGATCGAGCAGTGTGAGATCAGGCTTCGGGTAGTCGCAGAGATGGACCGATCCACCTTGCCCCACAAGATTCTGATACATCCGCTCGCACAAGAACGGGATCATCGGCGCGAGTGCTTTCGTCAGCGTGACGAGCACTTCGTAGAGCGTCTGATAAGCGGCTGTCTTGTCGGTATCGCTCGCGTCCTTCGAACGCCAGAAGCGACGGCGGTTGCGGCGGATGTACCAGTTCGTGAGGTCATCGATGAAGGCTTCTGCGACTCGGCAGAACTCGGGAGCGTTGAAGTTCGGTAGCTCTCGCTCGGCGACGACCAGCACATTCTGCAAATTGGAGAGAATCCAGCGGTCGATCTCGGGGCGTTCGGCAATTGGCACATAACCAGGAACGGATGCCGATGCCGACATCGCGGCCAACACCGGCGTCGGATCGAACTCATCCAACCGCGCGTAGTTCACGAAGAACGCGTAGCTGTTCCACAACGGGATCAGCACGCGGCGGCGGACTTCATCGGCCGGCTTGCTCGTGACCATGCAGCAGTCGACGCCCTCTTTCGTCTTTGCTCGCGGACCTTCGGGTGTGTCGAGAGTTACAGGCTTGTCCTTATGCCGAGTTCCAAACCGCAGATCCTGAGCCGGGTTCTGAGTCAGATACATCCAGCGCATTGTGTCGACGCCCAGTTGCTCGGCGGCTTCTTCGAACCAGATGGCCGTGCCGTCCGACTTGTGCATCGGCTTGCCTTCTTCGTTCATGACGAGCCGGTGCCCGAGCAGCGTCTTGAACGGTCGCTTGTCGACGGCTTCGGTCGCTTCGTCGTAGCGCATCATCGTGCTCATCGAGAGCAAGGCGTAGAACCAGTTGCGGAACTGACCGGGGAAGCATTCGGTGACGAGATCCGCCGGATACAGCTCGCTCCAACGCTGCTTGTTCGAGCGATAATCCTGCGTCGAGAACGGAACAATGCCGGCGTCGAGCCACGGATTGCCGACGTCTTGAATGCGCGTCAGCACCGCTCCGGTTTTCTGCGACTTGATCTTCACCGCGTCGATCCAAGGACGATGCGGAGTGTTGCCTTCAAGCTCGCTCCAACCTTCAACCGCGCGTTCCTTGAGTTCGGCCAACGAGCCGATGACTTCGAAGTCTGTGTGATCTTCGGGGTTCACCCAGATCGGCAGCGCGAGGCCCCAGAACCGCTTCTTCGAGATCATCCAATCGCGCATCGAGGTCAGCCATTGAGTCTCGTTCGCTTGCCCGTCGATGCTGTCCGGCAGCCAACGAATCTGCTGCACGACGTCGATGATCTCCTGTCGCCAGTCCATGTTGATGAACCACTCGTCGACAAGCCGGAAGACAAGCTCATCCCCCGTCCGCCAGCAGTGCGGATAGATGTGCGGATACTTTTCGACGGCGACCAACATGCCCTTCTCTTCAAGCCGCTTGAAGACGAGATCCGCCGTCGCAGGATCAATCGACGACCGCCCGGTGAACTCGCCAAAGCCCGGCAGAAAATTGCCGTCTTCGCCCAGTGGAGCAATTCCTACAATGCCCGCCGCCTTACCGAGTTGATGGTCGATATCACCGCAACCCGGAGCGATATGCACGATGCCGGTGCCCTCACCCGCGACGACATTCGGATTGCCTTTGAAGTCGCGCCCGCCGTCGATCACGCGGTGACAGTTGACTCCAGTCTTCGGCTTGAGATGCGGCTCTTCGGGTACTCCGCCTTCCGCGTTCTGAGCCGGCAGATCATCGAACGGCCCGGCGTATTGCCAGCCGACCATCTCCGCGCCCTTGATCGTTGCATCGATCTCGTATCCGCCGTTCTCTTTGAAGATTTGCGAGAGCGTCTTGAGCTTCGGCACATCGCTCGGCCACTTCCATTCGGGACGACCAAAACCTTCTTTGAACTCAGTGGCGAGTCGCTGAAATTCGAGGTTGTCCTTCGCGAAGTAATAGACCGCGCCGTCTCGCTTGCTGCGGAGCTTCACGTATTCGAGATCGGGGTTGATCGCGGCGGCGACGTTGCTGGTGAGCGTCCACGGAGTTGTGGTCCAAATGAGGATGTATTCTGTGGCCGAGTCGCTCTGCGACTCGGCGCCGAGTTGCGGAGCAACTCGGCCACGAATGATCGGCAGCCTGACAAACACCGACCGATGCACCGTCAGCTTGCGGCCGTCGTTGATTTCCATCTGCGAGTACGCAGACCCGCTGCGACCGCTCCACGGCATGACGTCGTAGCCGCGATAGACCTTGCCGCGCGTAAAGCACTTCTTGAGGAACGTCCAAATGGTCTCGTTGTTCTCGGTCGAGAACGTGAAGTAGCTGCCGCCCCACTCGCTGTTGCCGAGCCGCGCGACTAGCTCATGAGCCTTGCCCGACTCTTGCTTGCCCGACGGTGCTGTAATGGAAACGACATCGTCCGAGCCGACCTTCGAAGCCAGCAATCGCAACTGCTCGGGATCATCCCAGTCCATCCAATAGCCGAGCCGCACCGACTGCTCGGTCTGCCGCGCGGCGAACGTGAGGACGCGGCGCTTGCACTCGTTGACGAACTTGTCGATGCCGTACTCGTTGATGGCCGTCTTCGTACCGAGCCCGAGCTGCTTCTCGACTTCAACCTCGACCCACAGTCCCTGACAGTCGAAGCCGTTTTGGTAGCGG
>CAZNMS010000272.1:0-11559 GCA_964573505.1 uncultured Planctomycetaceae bacterium
GGCGGTTTTTCAATATCAAGCGACGGACTTGTCGGGCCGCGTCTCGGCGGGAGAGGTGACGGCGGAGAGTCTTGATGCCGCACGCGAACAACTGCGTGCGCTCGGACTGACTGCGACCACTCTGCATGCTGCGAGCGATGCTCCGGCAGTGACTTTGTCTGCCGGTGAGCAACAGCAACTCGTGCAGCAACTGGGCGATGTCGTTGCTGCGAAGGTGCCGTTGTCAGTCGGACTGCGAGCGCTCTCTGAAGACATTCCGACTTCGCGACTGAGCAGCGTGTTGCGCGGTATGAGCGACGATCTCGAAGCGGGCATGTCGATCGACGATGTCTTTGAACGTTGGTCCGCGAGCTTGCCGAACTTCGTTACGGGAATGATTCGCGCGAGCAATCGCTCGGGAGCATTGGGGCTCGGACTGATTCAACTCACTGACTTCATTCGGCATCGTGCTCAAGCGCGTCGGTCGATGATGCTGGCACTGCTTTATCCCGCCGTGCTCGGTGTGATTGGCATCCTGCTCGCGGGCAGTTTGCTGGCCTTCATCGTGCCGCAGTTCAAGTCGATCTTTGAGGGTTTCGGAACCGAGATGCCGGGTATCACGGCGTTGTTGATCGCGCTCTCGAACTTCGTTGTGGGCGGCTGGTATTGGGTGCTGCTGGTGCTGGTGGCGACTTACTTCGGTATGCGGCAAGCAGTGAGGAGTCCGGCGGTCATGCAGGTCTTGTACTGCGTGCCGTTCTATGGCCCGATGTTGGTTTATCGCGGCTTGTCGGAGTTCTCGTTGTTGTTGCTGATGATGATCCGCAACGGAGTGCGTTTGCCTGAGGCACTGCGACTCGCGAGCGAAGGTGTGACTGACGCCAACATCGCCGTCGGTGCGCGCGAGTTGGCAGATCTCGTTGTCTCCGGGCTTTCGCTCTCGGAGGCCGTTGCGGTGCTGCCGCAGTTCGACCGCGAGTTCGTGCATGTCATCTCAATCGGGCGCACGGAGCCCGAGCTGTGTGATTCGTTACATGCATGCGGCGAACGATTCAGTGCCGTGAGTGCCCTGCGACTTCGCTTCCTGAGTTTGATTGCCGAGCCACTGCTGGTTGTGTTTCTCGGAGGCATCGTCGGGTTCGTCGTCATCGCGCTCTTCATGCCGTTGATCAAGTTGTTGAACGACCTGTCTTAGAGCAGCCGTTTGAGAATCAGTCCCCATCGGGCTCGTCCCGATGGTGATCTGCCTCATCGCTACCGACTTGTTTGCGATCGCAAGCATTCAGCGCAAAGGAACTGAGCTTTGAATCTCTTCGATGGTTGTCTGCTGCTTGGGGTCATCGGCCTTGTTGCGTGCCCGTTCGTGTCGGCACTCGCGCTCTACGGGCTCAAGAGTCCGCAGCATGCGAACGAGCAGAATGTTCGCGAGCGAGCACGCGTCATGCAGCGGTCTGGCAGGATCTTGTTGGTGATCGGTGTGCTCTGCGCGGCATTCACGTTGTCTGTGCTCGTCGCTCATCTGACGCGGCCCGATCGCTGGAACAACAGCGGCGACACCGTCGTTGCTTTCGCCGTGATCACGATGGGCTTCAATGCATGGAATGGTTTCTTCGCTGGCGCAGTTCTGATGTTCCATCAGAAGAAACTGCGACAAGCGATCGACGACTGCCGCAAGCAGATCCAACAAACGAACGAGACTTGCTCGGTGATTCGTCGCTGCGTGCTCGGACTGCATGCTGTCTTTTTAATTCCCCTGTCACTGCTGTTTCCGCCTCTGTTCTTCATCGCTTTCGTGCTGGTCGGAGCATGGATTCCGATCGCCTTGCTCCTCGGAGGCGGACGCAATGCGAGTCAGTTGCTGCTCGCTCTGACGATCGCGGTGAAGCATGGCCGACCGTTAGTGACTGAGTTGGAGTCGTTCGCCATCGGAGCGCGTCCTCGATTGCGATCACGAGTGCGACTCTTGATCTCTCATTTGGAGGACGGCTGCACGCTCGGTGAAGCATTGGAGTTCGGGCCGAAGCTGCTGCCGAAGTGGATGGTCTCGGCGATTCGAACTGCCGAGCAATCCGGCACGTTGGAGCCAACGCTGCAACAGTTACTCAAACAGCAGACCGAGTTGCTCAGCAGTGATCCCACTCGCGCCAGCACAATGGGTTGGCTGACCTATGGAGTGATCTATACGTGGCTCGCGAGTTTGATCGTCGGATTTCTGATGGTGTTCATCGTGCCGAAGCTGAAGCACATCTTTGAGGGCTTTGGCACCGAGTTACCGAACAGGTCGATCGCGATGTTTGAACTCACGGAATTCATGGGCGAGTACTGGTTCTTGTTTGCCCCGGTGGGTTATCTGGGCAGCCATCTGATGCTGGAGTTGATGCGTGCCGAGGTATCCGGCGGTCGATCGCTGAGATTGCCGTTCTTGCATCGGCTGTATCTCGCACTCGATGCGCCGGATGTGCTGAGGCACCTTGCAGGAGCGGTAAAGGCCGGACGTCTGCTGCCCGATGTGCTGAATGCTCTGAGCCGCTTTCATTTTCGCCCCTCAATTGCGCGGTCGTTGGGGCGTGTCGCGACTGCGGCGAACGAGGGCTGTGATGCATTCGAAGCACTGCGAGCACAGCGGTTCTTGTCAGAGAACGATCTCTTGTTTCTGACGTCCGCGCAGCAAGTGGGGAATGTGGATTGGGCACTCAACGAACTCGCCGAGATCCGCGACCGACGTCGTTCTTATCGCCTTCAAATGCTCATGGAGTTTGTCCGCCCGGTGCCAATTGTCATCGGGGGCATCATCACCTTCATGATCGTTGTGTCATTTTTCTTACCGATCGTGAAGCTGCTGAATGACCTGTCGTAAGCCGTCGTAGCATGGGCTTCTAGCCCGTGCTGAATGCCGACGGGTGGCACGCCCTGAGTACTCGAAGGGCGTGTTCTTGCAATCGAGCCCCACGCCCTTCGCGTACTCAGGGCGTGCCACCCGAAAATCACGAATTGAAAACGGATTACTTCGTCTGACTCATCCGACAGAAGAACGGAAAGCCCATTGGATATGCACCGAACTCACTCCTCACTTCCGAAGCGTGCTCGACGCGGAGCGATGCTGTTCGAAGTCATGATCAGCGTCGTGCTGCTCGGGCTCTTGCTGACCCTGCTCGTGCCGTTGGTTAAGTCGGTCAACGAGTCGCGTCGGATCGCCGATCAGCGACGCGTTGCTCTGATCGAGCTCAGCAACTTGCTGGAGCAAGTCGCTAGTTGGCCGCGCGAGAAAGTGACCGTCGACGACATTCAGAAGCTGTCGTTGTCGGAGACGACAAAAGCCGCGCTGCCCGACGCAACGCTTACGAGCAAAGCCACTGCTGAAACCGCACCTGCCGGTTTGATGAAGATTGAACTCGCCCTCAAGTGGTCTCAGCCCGGAGCGAACGCCCCGCCGGTGAGGCTCACCGGATGGTTGGCTGCGGCCCCGTAGATTGGGATTCCATCCCGATCTTCAGCGGCGCGGCGGTTAATTCAACGAAGCGATGCATCGTCAGAAACGAGCCGGCAAGTGGCGCACTCGATAGTCGTGGTTCGCGGAAAGGTTGTGCTTAAATCGACCCCGAGCTTGCCTCGGGGGTTTAACGGCCTTTGCGCTACTCGAATTGCCCTTGATTTGTAAGTAGCGCAAAGGCCGTTGAACCCCCGGCACAAGGCCGGGGGCGAAAAGATCGCAGCCTCGGAGCGAACCATGACTATCGGCTACTCAGGCAACGCTCGGTAGGACGCCCAACTTGCAAATTGCTCGGGATGGAATCCCAAGCTACGAGTTTGCTCTGTTCTTTTTCTTACATCGCAGTCCCCATTCACGAACCGCGAATTTCGAAAGTCCATCATGATGCGTCGCCTGCGACCTCATCCTTCTCCGCCGCATGCTCGAAGCGGTCTGTCGTTGATCGAACTGCTCGTCGTCACTTCGATCTTAAGTGTGATCTTGACCCTCTTTTTGACGGTCATGTTCCGCGTCTATCAGCAGCAGACAATGTTCACAGTCGCGACGCATCAAAGCAGCACATGGCTGCGGCTCGCTCGTTCTTTGCGAGCGGACTTGCATGCGGCGACGAGCGCCAAAGTCAGCGGCGAGAATGGCTCGGTGCTTGAACTCACCGGCGGCGGCGAGTTTGTCCGCTGGACGATCGAGGGTACGGAAGTCCGACGCGTGCTGAATGAGAGCACTGATTCAGCAACGGATTCAGCAACGGGTATCGAACGGTTCGTGCTGCCCAATACCGAGTTGATGTTCGAACTGCAGGGCATCGAACAGCGGCAGCAAGCACGACTCGTCGCGAAGACGAGCACTCAGCTTGATCCGACTTTGCCGACATCAAGCGGCACGATCGAAAGTGCCGTTGGCCTCGATCGTCGCTGGGAAGGAGGGCTGCCATGAGACGTCTTCACTCATCTCAAGTCGCCGCCGTCGCCGGAGGTTGCTCAACGCGGGCTCGAAAGAACCGCACGGGTTCAACGCTCGTGATGGTGCTTGTCGGGCTGCTCTTAGTGGGCAGTGCCGCCGCCGCTCTCGTGCAGACCGCGACGCTGCAACGCAACGTCGTGAAGTCCGAGTCCGCTCGGCTGCAAGCGGAGTGGCTCGCAACGTCAGCCGCTCAGCGAGCGGCAGTCACTCTGCAAACAAAGCCCGACTATGCGGGTGAAGTTTGGGATCTGAAGCCCGAAGACATTGGCCAGTCAGAGGAAGCAAAGATCGAGATCAAAGTCAGTCCCGATGCTGCGAACGAAAAGGTTCGCTCGGTCGCGATTCGCGTCGAGTCTCCGCCCGGCGAGCAGGCGGTCGTGCGCGTGACTCGCGAGATCACGGTGCGTTTGAAGTAGGGCGACTCGGGCAGCGTCTTAGCTCTCGCTGATTCGCATCGGTCGCGAGACCGCGCTCGATTCAAGAAAAACGCACGGACTGGAAGTCCATGCTACTTGCAGGCAGCAAACTGGCCTGAAGGCGGTGCTCTTCAGGCTGTCACAATTCTGACACTCAACTCATTCCTCACTAGGAGAATGCTCATGCCAGTCCGCACTCAGCAGGCGTCGCGAGGCCGACGCGGATTCACGCTCATCGAACTATTGGTTGTGATCGCGATCATCGCGGTGCTCATTGCGCTGCTGCTGCCCGCCGTGCAGCAAGCTCGCGAAGCCGCTCGTCGCAGCGACTGTAAGAACAAACTCGCTCAAATCGCTCTGGCGATTCACAACTATGAATTGTGCTATGAGACGCTGCCGCCGGGCTGCGTCAACGAGACGGGGCCAGTCACGGCGAAGCCTGAGGGTTATCACATGTCATGGACGGTGCAGATCCTGCCGTATCTCGAACAAGCAGCCCTCTTCGATCATTTCGACTTCAAGAAGGACGTCTACTCGCAACCGGCCGAGATCAGGATGGTGAGCGTCGCGACTTATCGTTGCCCGAGTGAATGGAACAACGATGTGGGCCCGAAGGGGCATCCGTCGAACTATGTCGGCAATCAAGGCGGCGAAGAGACTCCGATCGACATGACGAACAACGGCGTCTTGTTCCTCAATAGTCGCGTGAAGATGCGCGATATCCGTGACGGAGCGACCAACACCATTTTGGTCGGTGAGATTCGCACGTTGGTCGGCGAAGAATTCTGGGCGGCAGGCACTCGCGTGACGCTGCGAAATTCTGCAACGCAACCGAACCGTGACTACGAACGGTTCGCGCCGTCCAACCCAAGATCAGACAATCCCCCCGCGTTCGCAGATCCAAACTACGTCGGCGGTTTCGGAAGTCACCATTCTGGTGGAACACAAATCACACTCGCCGACGGCGCCGTGCGCTTCATCTCGAACAACGTCGATCAAGAAGTCTTCTCACGTCTCGGCAGCCGCGCGGATGGGAAGCTGATCATCGGCGAGTACTAAGCGAGAGCTGCGAGCGTTCGCGACTTAGGCCGAGAATTGATAGACCTGACTGACGCCTGCCCGACGCATTCCGTCGGGCAGTTGGCTTGAGTGGGCTGCAACTTCAGGTTGCCCTCTTTGGGCTCTCCGCCATTCGTGTTGAATCTTGTGATAAGTGAGCCGCAAGGCGCTAGCCGCGGGTTCTGGATTCGTTCGGAACCGGCGGCTAGCGCCTTGCCGCTCAAAGTCATCAACCCGAATGGCGGAGAGCCTCTCTTTGTTGGCGGGTCGGGTTTGATGGATTCTGCACACGATCACGTTGTCGCTTATCACGAAGCCGGGCATGCGGTTGTTGCTCTCGCTTTGGGACGGCCGGTGCTACTTGTCACCGTGTTGCCGGATAAGCAACGACTGGGACGCTGCGAGTTCGGCAAAGGCAAGACGAAGCCGACCGATGATTGGCTCGAACGCGAAGTACTCATCGCACTGGCCGGGCCTGCGGCTGAGGCGCGGCATACCGGTCGGTATGACTGGGGCGGTGCTCAACAAGATCTACGCGGCGTCGAGAAGCTCGCGTCCCTGCGTGCTGGCACGAAGCATTGGGAGCGACTCTCTCGCCGAATGCTGTCGAAGGTCGAGCACATGCTGGAGCACCCCGGTCATTGGCGCGCCGTGCAACTGATCGCTGCGGAACTCGTTCGCGTCGGTGAAATCAGTGGGCGAGCCGCTCGGCATTTTTATGAGCAGGGATTAGCTCAGTTCGCTGACGAATGATGCGGACGGCGCACGTGCGATAGTCCGACTCGGATTGCAGAGGTCAACTCCGGCACCGACTCGTCGCACAAGTTGAACGGCCTGCGAGGATGGGGCGTGACGGCGAATCCCGCCGAGGTTCATTTCGGTCTCGCATTGGGTCGCAGAGCCGCGCCCGTGAGGAAGCGGTTTTCTAGCTATTTCGTAGCGGATTCCGCTTCCTGACGGGCGCGGCTCTGTAACGTCACCGTGAACCCTGCCCAAATCCCGCTTCGCAGTTGCGATTCGGCGAAGTCAGAACCCGCGTAGCCGCGTTTTGACGATGGCACCTATATTCCGCGCGATTGGGCTCCCTGCCCGCTGACTTACTGACTGGTCGACAAGGATGTCGCACATGAGTTCGTTGTCTCTCAAGCAAGCCATTCCCTTTGCGCACTTCGACAAGTTGCGCGAAGGACGCGAAGTGATTCGGCAAGAAGCTGACGCACTGACTGAGCTCTCAAAGCGGCTCGATACCCGCTTCTGTGAAGCCGTTGATCTCATTGTTCGCTGCTCGGGCCGAGTGATTGTGACCGGCATCGGAAAGGCCGGACTGATCGGGCAGAAGATTACAGCGACGCTCAGTTCAACCGGCACTCCGTCACAATTTTTACACCCGGCGGAAGCGCTGCACGGTGATCTCGGTTGCGTTACGGCGGGCGATGTTGTGCTCGCCTTTTCGAATAGCGGCGAGACGCAAGAGGTCACTCGGTTGCTGCCGACGATTAAGCAACTCGGCGCAACGCTCGTCGCGATCACTGCGACCTCGAATAGCACGTTGGCGAAGCGAGCCGATGTGACGCTCGCTTACGGGCATCTCGAAGAAGCAGGGGCATTGGGGCTCGCTCCTTCAACGACAACGACGGCGATGCTCGCGTTAGGAGATGCACTCGCACTCGTCGTGAGTCGGCAGCGCGGATTTACGTCGGAGCGGTTCGGCATCTTTCATCCGGGCGGGAATCTCGGACGTCATCTGACTGCCGTGAAAGACGTGATGCGCGAAGGCTCGCAGCTTCGCTTCTCGACGGAGAATGAAACGATTCGAGACGCTCTCAGAAGGCTCAGTTCAACGGGGCGACGAACCGGAGCGATCTTGATTCGCGATGAGGACGACAAGCTCATCGGGCTCTTTACGGACAGCGATTTGGCAAAGTTGCTGGAGCATCATCGCGACGAACAGCTCGATCGTCCGATCGGCGAAGTCATGACTCCGGCACCGACGACCGTGTTGCTCGATGCGATGCTCGGCGACGCGCTGAACATCATCACGAAGAAGAAGATCAGCGAACTGCCCGTTGTTGATGAGGAAGGTCGGCCAGTCGGTTTGATCGACATCACGGACGTGATTGGACTCGCGCCTCGGGCGGCGGTGTGAAAGATGGATGGCCCCGTTGCGACGGAGCCATTCGGGATGCGAAAGGCATCATGCAACGATTGTTACTCACTTTCGGCACGCTGCTGCTCTTGAGCGGGGCTTACTTTCCCTATGCATGGGGAGTCGGCTTGCTCATTCGGAGTGGTGCTGCGCCGACAGCGAGCGACGTCGGGGCAGACGCAATCCCCGTCACGAAAATCGTGCGCGAGCCGATCGAGAACGAACGCGTCGCGCGGCTCTACTTTCCCGATCAAGAGTGGATGCAGGACGCGAAGATTCAATTGCGCGACGGCAATGAATTGTTCTGCTATGCGAGTCATTGGGAGCAAGCAGAGTCGAAGACCGAAGTCCGCTTCGAACCGTTTGCACTCGTCACGTTCACGAAGGACGGCCCGCTGTCCGTGCTCGCTCAAACGGCGGTTGTGAAGTTTCAACGAGAGATCGACGTCACGTCGCCGAGTCCCGGCCGAATCCTCGAAGCAAAGCTTGAAGGCGAGACCGTCATTCGCGGTGCGAACAACTTGTATGTCGCCGGTCGGCACTTTGTGTTCTCGGCGGAGTCGTCGCGCATTTGGTCGGACAACGCTGTCAAGTTTGCTTTCGATCAACACTCCGGCGAGTCCGATCACGGCATTCAAATCGATCTCGTGATCAGCGACGTCAATACCGAGAAGAAGCCGCTTGCGATCGAAGATGTGAAGTCCGTGCATCTGCTTCGGCACGTTGTGATGAATCTCGCGATGCCCGAAGGCGCGGGCCTGCCGGGAGCCGCAACGGCAGTCGCCAATGGTGAGTCGCGAGATGTTTCGCGCGACCTCTCGAAGTCGTCGGAAGAGAAGAGTGCTCCGCAAAACGCACGCGATGCGAAGCCGAAAGTTTCAATGGTGCGGATCGAGTGCGAAGGCTCATTCCGGCTTGATCGACGCGATGAAGGGCAAACGGCGTTCGCTGTCTTCGACGAGAAAGTGAAGGTGCGGCGAGCGAACGAGAACGGCAAAGCCGAGACGCTCGAAGGGCAAACGCTCGAAGTCACCTTTGTCCGCGATGATGGAGTGAAGGCCGAACCGACCGACGATCCGAGCAGCCTCATTGAGCAAGCCGCTCATCGCGATAGCGAATCGAAGTCGGCAATGGACGGAGTGAAATTCAAACCGACGTTGCTCGTTGTGCGCGGGACTCCGGCGATCTTCCGTTCGGAAGAATCGCAGTCTTACGGCACGATGGCTTATGCCCGTTACGACGCGGTGCAACGCACGCTCGCGTTGTCGAACTCGGTGACGAATCCGAGTCAGTTGCGACGAGTCGCTCAGCACGAAGCGAAGCCGGTCTATCTCAAGCTCGGCAGTGCGGAGATTGAGTCGCAGCAGATCGGACTCAAGCACGATGCCGACAACAATCCGCGCGAAGTCGTTTGTCGCGGTGCCGGATGGTTGCGAATGCGCGACGCGGCCACTCAGGAAGAAGAGTTACATATCTCGTGGCGCGACCAATTGCGGAAGTATCAAGACGCGACCTCACCGCTCGACGTCATCGACGTGACTGGTGGCGTTGTCATCGAGCAACCAAAGCAGCACGCACGCATCACCGCTAACTACATGAAATTGTGGATGGAACCGCTCGTCTTCGAGTCGAGCGAACCACCATCCGCTGAGCCTGCACCGTTCGGCGAGTCGTCATCAAACGCGAAGGTTCCGCAGCGACTCGGTGAGACAAAGCCCTCGAAGCGGAAGATGCCGCCGCCGCAGCCGCGCCGGTTGTGGGCGGTCAAAGATGTCGTTGCGACGACCCCGCAGTTCAAAGGGACGACTCAAGAATTGGCCATGTGGTTTGAGGACGTCGCGTTCGAGCGTCGCGTCGGAATGAACGACGAAGCGCAGCGGATGGAGACGCCTGATCTCTCCTTCGGAAAGTCGCCGATCCGCAAAGTGGCGGGTCAGCAGAGCGACTCTGAGTTTGAACCGTTCGAATCAGAAGCAGCGCCGCAAGAGCCGATCACGATCGACTCAAAGCTGATCCGCATCCTCGTTGTCGGTCGCGGTCCGACGAAGCAAGCGGATGTCGGCGAGGTCTACTGCGAAGGCGGAGTCACTCTGACTCAGCCGCGCGAGGATGCTCCGCGACCGCTCTTGATCAAAGCCGATCAGCTTCACTTACGAAATCAGGGAGCCGAGAAGCAGGTCGTGCATCTGCTCGGTCAACCGGCGCGACTCGATGATCCTCAATTGGATCTGCAAGGCCGCGAGATCTACTTCGATCGTCATCGCAATTTGGTTTGGGTCGACGGACAGGGGGAATTGAAATTACCCATCACGCGCGACTTTGAAGGACGACCGATGCCTCAACCGCAGAAGCTCGCCATTACATGGAACGAGCAAATGGTGTTTGACGGGCTCGTTGCGACCTTCACCGGACGAGTCATCGCCGGCATGCAAGACAGCACGATGAAGTGCCAGAAAATGGAAGTCCGCATGCGGCAGCGCATGAAGTTTGAGCAAGGCGCCGTCGGCATCGAGAAGGATCCGATTAGCACCGTCGTCTGCCGGCAAGAAGTCGAATTCGACAGTCGCGTGATTGCGAACAGCAGCTTGAATCAAGTGCGGAAAGGTCGCGCGGCGGCGTTCGCGATGAATCTGAAAACCGGCCGAGCAGAAGCGAAAGGCCCCGGAGTGCTGCAAGTTTGGCGGCGCGGACAAGGCAAGATCGCGGGGCTTGCTCCGATCGCCGTTGCGGACTCAAACCGCGCGACGCGCGTCAAAGAAGGCGGATGGGACTTCACACAGATCGAGTTCGCGGACGAACTCATCGGTCTGCAGGAACAACGCTCAACAACGTGCCGAGGGCAAGTTCAAGTCGCCTATGGACCGGTGACTGAGCCGCTCGAAGTCTTTGATGTCGACCGCTTGCCGAAGGACTCGTTCCTTGTGTCGTGCGACAGTCTGCAGATGACGCAGCCGCAACATCGCAACGTGACCGGCAAGGAGATGATCGAGCTTGTTGCTGAAGGCAACGCATGGCTCGAAGGCCGGTCCTTCAGCGGGCAAGCCGACGTCATCTCGTACGACAGCGCGAACGACCTCTTCATGCTGCGGTCGCTCGGCGAGAACGATTCCGAGCTAACCCGCGAACTCAAAGCCGGAGGCAACCGCGTCCCGACGATCGCAAAGACGATCCAGTTCTCACGCTCTCGAAATGTTGTCGATGTCGACAAAGTGCGATTCAGCACGGGGCTGCAATAAAAACGACATCCATCGAGCAGCTCTCCGCCCACCCCGCGTCGGCGGAAGCGGCGACTGAGCTGCTAAGGGCCAGTCGAGAAAGAACTTGCTGAAGCGAGTGGCTGCACTTCAAGGAGCGAAAATTGGAGGCACTCGCAGGCACTCTTGATGCTGAGCAGTCGATGTCTTCGCACACTTCGGGAACTCGAACCAAAACGGAGAGGGAATTGCTCGATACTTCTTCTCTGCTCTGCAAACGGTGAAAAGCGTGTTGGAACGAGAAGATTTTTGCGG
>CAZNMS010000273.1:0-11516 GCA_964573505.1 uncultured Planctomycetaceae bacterium
ACTGCTACAGGAGGCTGCCCCGGCGTTGCTGGAGCCGATGCAGACTCGCTTTTGGAACTCGTCGTCGCGGCCACATGATTCGATGAGGACGCACTCGAACTCGTTGTCGGTGCGAGCGATGTCAGTTGTCGAACGGGTTCGTGAGTCATGCTCTGTGTGCCGACGACACCGGCAAGCACTCCGAGCACAAGAGCCACTGTGACGGGTTTCCAATACCGAGGCCGTTGCCGAGCTCGCTGCTCCAACACCGTCAACTTGCGGACGACATCCGACAACGCCGGCGCGACTCGTTGATCTGACTGCTGTAGCGTGTTGACGAGTTTTGCAATCGGGCCGGCTTGCGAGCCTTGCTGCTCGATCGGCGGCAGCAATTGAGCAAGCACATCACCGAGCCAACGCAGGGTCATGAGTTGATCTCGAACCGCGTCGTCTGGCTGACTCAATCGGAAGTCGCGCAGCTTCGCGCGCGAGGTCCGCATGAGTGCCGCATTGAGCGGTCCTGACTCCAGCCAAATGTTGTCGAGCGTGAGTTCAACGGGAGTCAGCCCATTGGCCTGCGCCGCGATCAAAGCTTCGGCGATCTCGCGTGTAATACGAATGGCATCCGGCGACGTCGGAGAGAAGCAACGCACGGCATCGCTGAGCGTCAGGCCGTTGATGGATTCGAGCACCAGATACGGCGTTGTCTCTTCAATGATCTCAAACACGGTGACGACATGCGGATGATTGGTGCCGGCCAGAGCACGAGCCGTCTGTAAGAACGATTGCATCCCCGCTTCGTCAACCGGGAGATCAACCGGAGTCTGCAACACCACGCGTCGCTCAAGAGTCGAATCATGAGCCTCACAAAGTCGAGCGGTCTGATTGGAAGGCAACTCGCGCGTCACGCGATAAGTGCCGAAGTTCATCGGAGGATTCATGTCGTTTGGCTGAGAGAGGTCGTTGGGTTGCTCATGGATGAGTGCCGCTCAAGAACCGAGCGAGATGAGCACATTCGTTGGACGGGCATTGGACTCAGTGCCGTTGTTCCAGAACGAAAAAGAGGCGGCGTATCGAGCTGCGATAGTACCGGTCCCGCGCCGAGCAAGCAGCGCCGAGAGATTCGCTGCACAGCGTCCGCCTTCTTGGAGTGCGGAGATTTATCTCCGCTTTGGTCCTCGGCGGAGCCGTCTTTGTTTTTGCCTTCTGGTCTTCGTCTGCCTGCTGTCTGCCCGCGAAAAGACGACGGCTCCGCCCGTTTGGAGTGCGGAGATTCATCTCCGCTTTGGTCTTCGGCGGAGCCGTCTTTGTTTTTGCCTTCTGGTCTTCATCTCTCGCAGCCAAACCGAGCACGGCGATGAGTCGAATTCTCACCAGCTTCCGAGCTCAAGCTGACCGGGAAGGGAAAAATGAAGACGGCTCCGCCGAATCGGAAAGCGGTGATGAATCACCGCACTCCAAAATGGGGGATGGCGGAACCGAGGAACGAGTCGTTTTGAGCCTGCTCGAAAAACACTAGTACCTCGATCGAGAATTGACCTGCCAATCAAAAGTGGCAGCCGACCTGTAGCCGAAATCGTCAGATTTCGGACGCTGGTACGGAGTCCCCGAAATCTGACGATTTCGGCTACGGGGATCGTGCCCTGCGACTCAGCTCGTATGGAGGGTTACTTCTCGGTCGTGGTACTAGCCGGCTCGTGTTTGGGGATTTTCGGCGGCAATTTTCGAAAAGACGTGTTGCGCTTTCGCGATCTTGTCAGTAGTGAGTCAGCGCCTTGCGGAGCTTGAAGGCCCGACACAAATTCCTACGACGACACAACTCCAGCGGAATGAATGACGCATGCCGACAAACTTTGAAATTACTTGCTCACGCGGGTTTCCAGATTGGCTGACCGAGCAAAAAGTCAGCCTCGGAGTGACGACTTATCAGGGCAATCGGTTGCTGTTGCTCGGGCTCAAGCTGGACGGGCGGCTGTCGGTCTTTCAGCGGATCTTTCAGCGCTGCATGGGGCTGCATGTTGTTGATGCGACGCAGCCGGAAGATCGCGCCGCTCAGACGTTGTGGATGACATCGCAGTGTCAGATTTGGCGCTTCGAAAACATGCTCGGCGAAGGCCAGAACTTCGAGGGCTGCGATCGGTCGTTTGCTCCTCAGCAGGCTTACTACACCGGCGATGTCGACGCGCATGACATCGCGACAGAAGCCAATGGCCGAGTCCTCTTTGTCAGCACGCTGCTGAGCTGCATCGCGACGGTCAGCGATCGCTTCAGTCTCGAACCTGTGTGGAAGCCGCCGTTCGTTTCGAAGTTGGCGGCAGAGGATCGCTGTCATCTCAACGGCATGGCGCTCGAAGACGGGAAGCTCAAGTACGTCACGGCTTGCGGACAGACGAATTCGTTCGATGGTTGGCGCGACGTGCGCGACACCGGCGGCTGTGTGATTGATGTCGAGTCCGGCGAAGTCGTGCTGTCGGGACTGTCGATGCCTCACTCGCCGCGTGTGAGAGACGGGCGGTTGTGGGTACTCAATTCCGGGCACGGGAAGTTCGGCTATGTCGATCGACAAGCGGGGCGTTTCGAGCCGGTGGCAGAGTGCTCGGGCTATGCGCGCGGGTTGTCGTTCATCGGCGATTGGGCGATCGTCGGAACGTCATTGCCCCGACACGAGCCGACCTTTCGAGGACTCCCGATGGAGCAGACGCAAGGCGGAGTCGGAGCGCGGTGCGGCTTGCAGATCATCTCACTGTCGCGCGGCGAGGTCGCTCACTGGGTGCGCATCGAAGGCGATATCCGCGAGCTGTACGACGTCGTTGTGTTGCCGGGAGTGAAGCGTCCTCGCGCTGCTGGCGTCCTTGATGACGAGGTCAATCACAACATCTGGTTCCGCGACTTCGACGGCAGCCATCGCAGTTGGACTGCGAGTCCGAAGTCCTCAACCAATCCATAGAGGCGGTTGCACCGCAACTCATTTCTAGACCCCGACGGTGGCGTGTTGCTCGCTGACCGAAGGCATTGAGGGGCATGAAGTCTCGTCGCATTCGCCCCCGATCCCCTTTTGGAGTGCGGAGATTCATCTCCGCTTTGGTCCTCGGCGGAGCCGTCTTTGTTTTGCCTTCTGGTCTTCGTCTCTCGCAGTGAAACAGTGCACGGCGATGAGTCGACGTCGCACCGGCTTCCGACCTCAAGCTGACCCGGAAGGGAAAAAAGAAGACGGCTCCGCCGAATCGGAAAGCGGTGATGAATCACCGCACTCCAAAAGGGGCCTCGGAACGAACGACCTTTGTGCCGGCTCGAAAATGCAAGCCGGCTAGTGTTTGGCGCGTTTCGGAGCCAATTTTCAAAAAGTCGTGTTGCGCTCGCGCGATCTTGTAGGTGGTGAGTCTTTATTTTGTGCAGAGGCTCGAATTCAACCACTCCCCACCTCAGGACACTCTTCATGTTGATCAACAAGTTCGGTGCGTCGTCACTTTCCGGTCTTTGGCAGCAGTTGTTGCAGAACGCGACTCGACCGGGCGTTCGCTCGGGGCGAGGGCAGGTTCGCCGGGCTTTGCAGGCGGCGCGGATTGTTGAGGCGCTGGAGACGCGGGTGGTGCTCACGGACTTTGGGGATGCTCCGGCTCCGTATCCGACGACAACGGCTGAGAACGGGGCTCGGCATACGGAGTCTGGCCCGACGCTCGGAGCCAATCGCGATGGGGAAACGGATGGCGTGCATTCCGCCAATGCGACGGCGGATGACACGACCAGCTCGCCGGATGATGAGGACGGCGTGTCGTTCGGGACGATTCAGGTCGGGGCACTCGGCGCGACGGCGACGGTCAATGTCACGGGTGGGGCGGGCAAGCTCGATGCGTGGATCGACTTCAACGGCGACGGCAACTGGGGCGGGCCGGGCGAGCAGATCTTCGCGTCGCGGAGTGTCGTCGCGGGCAACAATAGCCTGACGTTTGATGTTCCCAGCACCGCCAAAGCCGGGCAGACATTCGCGCGGTTCCGGCTCAGCACGGCGGGCAATCTCGGTCCTGAAGGTGCCGCAGCCGACGGCGAAGTCGAGGATTACCAAGTCACGATCGACAATTCGGCATCTGCCAGCGGCGTGTTCGGCCCACAGAACACCGTCACGACCGGAGCCGATCAGGCGACGAGCGTGTTTGCAGCCGACGTGGACGGTGACGGCGATATGGACCTGCTCAGTGCCTCGCGCGCGGATGACACCATCGCGTGGTACGAGAACGACGGCAGTCAGAACTTTACCGAGCACACCATCTCAACGGGGGCCGTTTACGCCTATAGCGTGTTTGTTGCGGATGTGGACGGTGACGGGGATCAAGATGTCCTCAGCGCGTCGCGCAATGACAGCAAGATCGCGTGGTATGAGAACGATGGCAGCGAAGTCTTCACCGCTCACACGATCACCACGGCGACCGATGGGGCGGTCAACGTGGCGGCAGCCGACGTGGACGGTGACGGTGACTTGGATGTTCTCAGCGCATCGCGCTATGACGACAAGATCGCTTGGTACGAGAACGATGGCAGCCAGACCTTCACGGCCCACACGATCAGCACGGCGGCCGATGGGGCGACTAGCGTGTTTGCGGCGGACATGGACGGAGATGGTGACATGGACGTACTCAGTGGATCGAGCTTTGACAATAAGGTCGCCTGGTACGAGAACGACGGAAGCCAATCCTTTACCCCCCATTCCATCACGACGAGCGCGAATGGTGCGAGGAGCGTGGTTGCTGCGGATTTGGATGGTGACGGCGATCTCGATGTCTCTGCCACTTCGCTCAACAGCGCCCGAATCGATTGGTACAGAAATGATGGCAGTCAAAACTTCAGCAGTTTGACCGTGGCATCTATTCTCACCCCCACGTCTGCTGTCCCTGCGGATGTGGATGGCGACGGAGACTTGGATATCGCTGTCGCTTCAATCGGCAGCAATTCGATCGTGTGGTACGAGAACACGAATCCCAATTCGGTGAACCTGTCGGTCAGTGCGGCCACCGGCACCGAGACGGGTCGCACACAAATCACTGTCACCGCCACAGCCGACGCGACTGTCAGCGGAGCACAGACCGTCACAGTCGCCGTCACGGGAACGGGGATCACGTCGAGCGACTTCACTCTGTCGAACGTGACGATCACCATTCCTGACGGCATGACCACCGGCACCGTGACGTTCACGATCAAAGACGATTTTGCCAACGACGATGGCGAGACCGCCACGCTGACGATCTCCAACCCGTCCTCCGGGATCACGTTGGGGACGACGGTTAGTCAGAACATCGCGATCACGGACAACGACGCTGCGACCTTCGCCACCTATGGCACTCCGGACGACAACCTCGCAGACTCGGTGCGTGTGGTGCTCAACGGCGCGAACGTGGAAATCTACAGCGTGCCGGGGGGCGTGCTGCTGGACTCGCGGACTCAGGCCAGCTTGTCCGATGGCCTGGCGATTCAAGGTGCCGACGGCGAGAACGACACGCTGACCGTGGACTTATCGGGCGGCGTTCCCGCCCTCATGTCCTTCGCTGGCGGCAGCGGCGGCAACGACTCGCTGATCCTCAGCGGCGGCACGGCCACGACGGTCACGCACACCTTCACCAACGCCAATGATGGCCTCGTGGTTTGGGCCGGGGGAATCAGTGGGCAGATCAGCTACACCGGCCTTGAACCAATCACCGACAACCTGAGTGCGACCGATCGCGTCTTCACGTTCAATGGCGGAGCTGAGACGATCACGCTGACCGATGCCACCGGCACCGCGATGACCATCGACTCGGGCCCCAGCGAGTCGGTCACGTTCGCCAACCCGACCGGTTCGCTGACGATCAACGCTGGCTCTGGCAACGACACCGTGACGATCACGTCGGTGGATGCGGCCTACAACGCCGCCCTGACGATCAACGGCGATGCTGGAGCGGACACGGTCAATCTCAACGCCGACATCACGTTTGCTGCCAACAAGAACCTGAGCGTGAATGCTGAGACGCTCAACGTCGCCGCGAGCGCGGACCTCATTACGTCGGGAACGGGAACGATCTCAATCACCGCCGACGATGTCGCGATCGACTCGACGAGCACGCTGCAATCGGCCTCTACTGTAACCTTCGTGACACAGACCGCCGCGCGACCGATCAACGTCGGCACGCAAACCGCCGGCTCACTCAGCTTGACCGATGCGGAACTTGATCGAGTCACCTCGGGCACGACTCAGATTGGGGATGCCAACAGCGGCACGCTCACGGTCAGCGCAGCGATCAATCACAGCAACGATCTGTCGCTCACGACCGGCGCGGGGATCGTCGTCAATCAAGCCGTGACGATGGCGGCTGACAAAGACTTCTCAGCAACGAGCAGCAGCACGTCGGCAGGCATCGCTCTGCAAACCGCGAGCGCCGATATCGTCGCGACCGGTACGGGCAGCGTGGCGCTGACAGCCGCTCGCAATATCAGCCTGATTTCAACGGCGTCGATCACGAGCGTGAATGGCGACATCACTCTGAATGCCAATCAACAAACCACTCCGACGACGGGCAGCGTCCCCGGCATCGGAATAATTGGCTTGATTCAAGTCACCGGAACCGGAGACCTGACGCTCAATGGCCGGGCGGGTGGTGCAGCATCCGGCGGAGTGGAAGTCACCTTTGGCGGCGACGTCATCGGCGGGACGAGCGGAACGGTGACAGTGACCGGGACCGGAAGTGCCGCTTCGGGGCCGACGAATTACGGCGTGTATGTCTTTGGTGCCGGGTCGACCATTAGCTCGGCTGGTGCCGATGTCATCGTGATGGGAACTGGTGGAGGCACAGGAAGCAGCGGGGGCAACGTCGGTGTCGTGATCGAGAGTGACGGCGTCATCACCGCTGGTTCGAACGGCAACGTCTCAGTGACCGGGCACGGAGGTAACACTGCCGGCACCTCCGGTGATTCCAACGAAGGAGTTTTGATTGTCAGCACCAGCACGACGTCCATGATCACGTCCAATGGCGGCAACGTCTCGGTCACGGGCATTGGCGGCGGATCTGGTACGGGCGGCTTCAACCGCGGCGTTTATGTGGCGGGCAACGGCGTCATCACTGCGGGCGGTACCGGGACGGTGTCCGTCACAGGAACCAGTGGCAATCTCACATCAAACGGAGTCGAGGTTTCCAGCAGCGGCTCGCAGATCACCTCAGGAGGCGGCGACGTGACCATCACCGGCATGCCCGGAAGCTCGTCGGATTCCGGGATCTTGGTCGGGGCCAATGGCACCGTTTCAACCGCAGTTAATGGTGGCACGATCCATCTCGTAAGCGACCGAATTGTCTTAGGCACCGCATCAGCCGTTGCTGGTGGTAGCGTTTCGTTCGTGCCTCATACGAATGGGACCGCGATCAACCTCGGAGCGAACGACTCTGCCGGAACGGTGGGACTGACCGACCTCGAACTCGATCGTGTTACCGCCGGAACAATCAACATCGGCAATGCCAACAGCGGAGCGATCACGGTCTCAGCAGACATCACACGCGCGACGGACACGACGCTCAATCTGACGACGGGGGCCAACAAAAACATCGCCTTTGGAGCGTTATCGTTGAACGCGGGCAGCGGCGGGATGGTCACACTGACGACCAGTGGGACTGGAGCAATTACGACCAGCGACAACATCGGGACCGATCTCACAGCGGGGACAGTCACGCTCAATGCGGGTTCCGGTGGGATTGCGACGAGCAGCAACTTCCTGCGACTCGCCGCGACAACGGTGACGGCGACCACAACGGGCAACGGCGCGGTCAACTTGGTTGAAGCCGACTCGGTGACGATTGGCACCGGAGACATCAACGCCGGAACGGGCACAACGCGAATCGGCGGCGGCACGTTCTTGACGGGTTCCGGTCGCGACATCCTCGGACCAGTCACGGTCGCGAGCGGCGCAACGCTCGGTGGAACAGGAACGACAGGAGCCATCACCGCGCAAAGTGGCGGGCACGTTGCGCCCGGCACGAGTCCCGGTGTTCTCAACTCCGGCGATGTCAGCTTCAGCAGCGGTTCGAACTTCGATGTCGAGATCGGTGGGACGACTGCTGGCAACGCGGCGAACAATCACGATCAGCTCGTCGTGACGGGAACGGTCAGCCTCGGCAGCGCGACGTTGAACCTATCGTCATTCAATGGCTTTGTGCCGGTCAGCGGCAACACGTTCGCGATCCTGCTCAACGACGGCAGCGATGCAATTACCGGTACGTTCAATGGACTCGCCGAAGGGGCGACGATCTCGAACTTCTTAGGCTCTGGGCTCAATGTGGCAATCAGCTATGTCGGCAACGCCGACGGTGGCGCGACGGGCAATGATGTCGTCTTGACCGTTGTGAATCCCGGCACCTTGTCCGCCACGTTGTCTGGCAACAACCTCACAATTACCGACAACGATGGGACCAAGAACAACAGCCTGACGGTCAGCGTCAGCGGTGCGAATCTCGTCATCACGGATGCGAACGAAGCCTTCGTTTCCGCCCCTGCAGGCGGGACGCTCTCGAATAGCAACAAGACGCTGACGATTCCGGCGGCTTCGGTGACGGGAACGCTGGCGATCAACTCAGCCGATGGCACGGACACGATCGACATCAGCGCGCTCGGTTCGACATTGCTGGCCTCGCTGACGATCAATACCGGCGCGGGGACCGATACGGTCAACCTCAATGGCGATGTCACCTTTGCGACAAACAAGAGCCTGAGCGTGACTGCTGAGACGTTCAACACCGCTGCGGGCGCGGACCTCATCACGTCGGGCACGGGAGCGATCTCGATCACCGCTGACGACGTCGCGATCAACTCGACGAGCACGTTGCAATCGGCTTCGACTGTAACCTTTGTGACACAGACCGCCGCGCGACCGATCAACGTCGGGACTCAAACGACTGGCGCGCTGAGCCTGACCGATGCGGAACTTGATCAAGTCACCTCGGGCACGACTCAAATCGGTGATGCCAACAGCGGCACGATCACTGTCAGTGCGGCGATCACTCACAGCAACGATCTGTCGCTCACGACCGGCGCGGGGATCGTGATCAATCAAGCCATCACATTGGCCGCAGACAAAGATTTGTCACTGACTTCAAGCGGTACGTCGGCTGGAATCAGTTTGCCGACGACAAACAGTGATGTAACCACCTCTGGAACCGGCATGATCACAGTCACGTCTGTTCGCGACATCACGTTAAGCAGCGGGGCAAGTCTGATCTCTGCGAGCGGCGACATCAGCCTGTCAGCGAATCAGCAAACGACGGCAACATCGGCGATCTTCACGGGTATCAAGATTGACGGCGCGACGGTCAACAGCGGAAGCGGCGATCTGTCGGTAATTGGTCGATCAGGAAATTCGGCGGCCGGCTTCTTCTATGGCGTGAGTGTTCTCAACAACGGGGTGCTCACGAGCGACGGTGGTAACGTCGCGGTCAGCGGCACCTCGTTGGTGACAGGCGGAGTCGGCATCGGCGTGCGCGTTGAAGGGGGGGGACAGATCACTTCGGGAGGCAGCGGCACCGTAACCGTCACCGGGCAAGGCACAACCACCTCGACCAATTCTTCCAATTTCGGTGTGTACGTCATTGGAAGCGGCACTCAAATCACTTCGACCGGGGGCAACGTGGCTGTCATCGGGACGGCCGGAGGTACGGGTACAGGACCGTTCCAATATGGCGTGCATGTGGTAAGTGGAGGCGAGATTTCGGCGGGCGGAACTGGCACTGTCAATGTCACGGGAATCGGAGGCAACTCGGAAGCCGACTCGAATATTGGAGTGGTCGTAAGTGATGATGGAAGCCAAGTGACATCCAGCGGTGGTGCCGTCGTTGTGACAGGAACCGGTAAAGGAACCGGGGCGAGTAGTGGCAATATAGGAGTTAGCATTGCATCAAATGGTCGAGTAACAGCCGGTGGTTCAGGACCTGTGACTGTGATCGGGCAAGGAAGCACGACATCCACGGGTTCCGGTAATAACGGAGTTGGGATATCGGCTGGAGTCGTCACTTCGAACGGCGGCGATATTCAGATCACAGGGACCGCAGGCGCGGGAAGCAACGCCTTCGGCATCAGCCACTTCGGAGATGTGACCAGCGTTGGCACTGCCGATATCACTCTCAGTGCAGATGCCATGGAAATTGACGACCAGATTCAGGGCCTGACAAATACCGTCACCCTCCAGCCAATGACGTCAGGGACGGCAATCAATCTTGGCGGCGATGATGCAACCGGGATTCTGGGTTTCACTAGCACCGAGCTTCAGAAAGTCGTTGCCGGGACTGTCGTCGTCGGCAGTGCGACCAGTGGCGCCATCACGTTGTTATCCAACATCGCGCCTTCGATCAGCGCGACGAATCTCAATCTCATCGCGGGGGCAAACAACGACATCGCATTAGGGACATTACGGATTGACTTCTTCGGTATTGGAAATGTCGCGCTGACAACGAGCGGGACCGGAGCGATCACAACGAGCGGTGCTCCCGATATTTTCCATGTCCGCGCCGATCAGGTCACGTTGAATGCTGGCTCTGGCGGAATCGCTACGAGCACGTTTCCCCTGTTGGTCGCAGGAAACACGATCGATGCCAGCACCAGCGGCAACGGCAATATCCACCTCGGAAAGGCCAATGTGAACGGGGTCAATGCTGTGATCGTCGTGAATCAACTCGATGCAGGGACTGGCACTGTTCGGCTCGGCGCCGGCCAATTCAAGACGACAACGGGAGTGACTGGCATTGCCAGCAACGTGGTGGTGGCCAGCGGAGCAACGCTCGGTGGAACGGGAAATACAGACGCCATCACCGTGCAAAGCGGCGGGCATGTCGCTCCCGGCACGAGTCCCGGTGTTCTCAACTCAGGCGATGTCAGCTTCAGCAGCGGGGCGAATTTTGATGTGGAACTCAACGGCACAACGGTCGGCACTGAGTACGACCAGTTGAATGTGACCGGCACCGTGAGTCTCGGCAGCGCGACGCTCAATGTGTCGCGCGGGTTTATTCCGGCAAACGGAGCGAGCTTCACGATCATCGAGAACGATGGCTCGGATGCCGTCACGGGCACGTTCAGCGGACTCGCGGAAGGCGGCTCATTCATGCAGAGCGGCACGCGGTTCGTCATCAGTTATGTCGGCGGCAGCGGCAACGATGTTGTCCTGACGGTGCAGAACGACGTTTCGGGGCCGACTCCAGCAATTGCTTCGACGGCAAGCAGTCCGACCAATGTAGGAACCATTCCAGTCACGGTGACGTTTGATGAATCGGTCACGGGCTTTGCGGCCAATGATCTCGTTGTCAGCGGGGCGAGCGTTTCGAACTTCAGCGGGTCGGGGGCGAGCTACTCGTTCGATCTTGCTCCGACGGGCGATGGCACGATCACCGTCAATATCGCGGCAGGGGCGGCTCAGGACGGAGCGAGCAACGACTCGCTCGCGGCAACTCAGTTCAGCATCGTCAGCGACCGCACCGCTCCGAGTGCGAACATTGTTGATGTCACTCCTGATCCGCGCACGACCAATGCGGGAGTCGTCT
>CAZNMS010000274.1:0-11495 GCA_964573505.1 uncultured Planctomycetaceae bacterium
ACAGGTCGGCTGCCACTTTTGATTGGCAGGTCAATTCTCGGTCGAGGTACTAGCCCGTGCTCATGACTGATGACTTCGGGACACCAATCTCAGTCGCCGAGCGGTTGAGACTCGTAGGCGAGTCGCGCCGTGACTTGCATCACCTCAACTTCAGGCGAGGTTCATTTCGGTCTCGCATTGGGGCGCAGAGCCGCGCCCGTTAGGAAGCGGAGTTTTGGCTATTTCGTAACGGATTCCGCTTCCTGACAGGCGCGGCTCTGCAACCTCACCGTGAACCATGCCCAAATTCAAGAGTTGAAGACGCACTCGCCCGTGCTGAAAAGCAGCCATTAATTGAACGCGGACATCGAAAAGCCAGCACGGACTGGAAGTCTATGCTACGACGAAAGGCTCCGAGCAAACTGTGCCTGATAGCCCGTCGCCGGAAGTGCCATGAGTCAGATCGCAGCGGACAAACGGGTCGAATGGGCGATGTTTGGAAATTGTCTCACTGAGATAGGGGCCGTCAGCCGACTCTATTGACCGTCATTTGGTCGCGGCTATTATCCCGCTCGCTTCGCCCAACCGGGTGAGGCAGAAATGATGTAAGGGCTCGTAGCTCAATTGGTTAGAGCGCCGGACTGTCGATCCGGAGGTTGCGGGATCGTGACCCGTCGAGCTCGTTTCAAAGCCTCGCAAGGAATCACCTTCTTGCGAGGCTTTTTCGTTTCTATTCAGCCCGTTTTCTTCACGAGTGCCGCTCGAAGTTTCGAAAACGCTTTGTTCCCATTCTGTGCCAATGCACGCCATCGAAAGAGGCGGTTTGCCTCCAGTTGGGGGAAGTTTTGGGGGAAGTTTTTGGAAGTCCCCTTCCATCGACATGACGGCGTCGAATTTGGGAAGCGCGTCGAGTGATGTGGTGAGTTCGTCAAACTCTGAGTGGCTATAGACGCTCAACGTGAGATTCACGTCAGAGTGTCGCAGGACCGTCTGAGCGTCTTTCGTCGCGACTCCCGCTCTAGCCAATGCCGTCGCAAAACTATGTCGCAGGCAATGCACGTCGGCAACGCGGCCCCGTTCATCATGTTTCGGGATGCCAGCGAGTTCGAGATCGGCGTCGAACAGTCGTAGGAAAACGCGGCGGTCTGGAATCTCAAAGATCCGATCTTCCATCGTTCGGCCTTCTGACGTCAGTCGAGCGATCCATTCTCGAACGTCGGCAGCGAGATCGGCTCGCAACACGAGATGTGCCTCAGAACGATTCTTAGTTTGTCCGGCATCGAGACTGAATCGCGGCGGCTCAACGTCGAGCCATGCGTTCTTGAGCTTGAGGCTTGCCAGTTCTCCGCGTCGCAATCCCGTGAGCGTCATGACTCGATACGCCAACTCCCGCAGTTGCCCCGCTTGATCAAGCTCGGCAAGGCGTTTCGGATTCTTCGATGCGAGTCGCTCACGAGCACGCTCAACCGCTTTGTTGATGTCCTCGAAGCGCAGTTTGACGTAGTGCCATCCGGCCCGCTTCCCCGCATGAGGTTCATCGGCAACGGTCTCACGTCCCGCTTCAGCAAGAGGTCGCCAACGGGCCGCATAGAAAACCAGATTCAGAGGCGCTCTGGAAAGCGTTCTGTCGCTACCTAATGGTTGTTGTCTGTCTTGATTCGGACGCGCGAACGTATTTCAAACAGATGCCAACCACACTTAGAGCGATTAGCTCTCCCAAAATAACCTAAACATCTGCCAGTGCGATCATAGCCAATCGCGACTTTCCGAGGCGTTTCTAATCTTTACAAGATTTTCAAAGGCGACTCGAATTCCTAAGCCCAAACGAATTTCGTTAATTCTCTGAAATTACGACTGAGACGTGAACCCGTACATCGTCAACGCCAATTGCGGCGACAATCACCATGTCTAACAGTTAGTGCGTATCCGGTAACAAACGCCGCTGTCGGCTCGAAATTTTCCTGCAGCTTCATGATCGCAATCTTTGCCACCAACTTTGACTATCTTGACGTATTAAGTATCGGCACCCGCAGCGTGGTGAATCCGCCCAACCTCTCGCGGTCGCCATTGAACGTCATCTTAATTGCGTATTTCTTCAGGTTGGAAGGCAGCTTTGCTTTGCTGGATGATTAAAGGCGACAACTCAATTTCCCCTGCTTTTCGCGTCAGCTCTTTATGTATTACTTGCCTATGCGTTAATTCATGCTCTTGCCAATTCCCGGTCACGCCACAGCACAAGTAAAAGCACCCCTTGAGGTCTACCGGAGTTGATACGCCGCCCAGTGCCAGCCAGAAAGTCCTCGATACTCAAAGACTCGCCGCAGCGAGTAGACATTTCCTGCGGGATCTCCAATCTCTGGCGGAAATTGCGGACTCGAATCTATGTCGTGCAAGAGCACCCACTCTGGAGACGCGCGCCCCTGCCTGCGGCTCATTATGTACTCGAACTTCAATTCTGAATTCACCCGCGGAATGAAATAGGAAAGCAGCATCTCATTTCGAAAGTCATGATCACTGCCGATCGTCATCACATTGCGCCGCGACTCTGTTGCCATAAGTCGCACAGCCTCTGAGTAACCGCCGCGCCCATACCAAACAAGTCCTAATACCTGCCACACATTTGCTGCGAGAATTGCGAATGTTATCAATAGACACCCTCGCCCCATCAGTGTCGGGCGAAGCGAACAATGAGACAATGACGCTGCCACAACTTGCAGTGAGACCAATCCCGGAACCAAGAAGTATCGGGGGTAAATGGGCGGATCGCCAAGCACCAGCACAAGCAAGATTGGCACCAGCATCACGCTCAATGCGATCCCGGCCCGCGCCAATTCACCTCGTGCAGCAAGCCGCCACAGCGACCAAAGTATTAAGCCAAACATCAGGAGAGACAGGGGGGCGGCAGTCCTTTGGGTTCCTGCTCCCCCTGCGAGAATCGCCCCCAGTTCCACAAGCGATTGCCATGCCGTATTGCTCCCGCCACCGCCAATCTGGATGTGCTGATAATGCGAAACATAGAGAAACGTCGCACTTGCGATCGGCACACCGAACACAAAGACTCGGAACCACCAATTCCGGAGTTGAAACAATCTTGGCGAAAATTGCCCCCACAGAAGTGGTACCAGGAGTCCGCCATACGCAAGCATGAAGCTTGCATGCGCCAGCATTCCCACAGTGCAAGAAATACCAAACGCAATTGCCTGCCATTTATTAGACGAGTCCGTCAGCAGTTTCTCGGCACACTGAATTGCCACAACCGCCGACAGCATTTCGACCCCATATCCGCGAGCCTCTGACGAATACTGAACCAGGAAGAGCGAATTCCCCAGCAAGAGCCACGTCCACAGGGCCTGCTCTCGGTGAGTCTTCCAGTGCTTACTTCCGGCGAGAAACACCGCTAGGGAACCACATATCAGCGCCGGAAGCCGATAGACAACTGGGTCGTGCTGCCCACCAACAAGCCACATCCACCAGGTATTAAGAGGGTGGTTGTTATCATGAGTGACGCCGCCGATCACGTCGCCAGGATTCGAAACTGACTCAGTCAGCCGAAGCGACCAGATTTCGTCAAACCACAAGTCCCCGAAACAGCACAACAGCCGAAGAAAGATTGCACTGAAAATTGAAATGCACGCAATCGCCTTCAGCATGTTTATCTTCATTTCGCACTGTCGGACGGCCATTCGCCATCTCAATGATCGCGATCTTCGGCACCCGCAGAGAGCATCGGGGCGACGACGCTGGACAACCAAGTCGTCCCAACTTCATTGAGATGCTCGGGATAAAATTCGGCATATAGCCAAAGCATTGGATTATCTGCAAGCAGGCGCTCGCCCCAGCGCTTCTTCACGGCATCTTGGCATGAATCAGGCACCGAGCGATACTCGCCGCTTCTGATCGCTTCAACCGCAGCTTCTCCTACATGAAAATAAAGCACGCTCCGGTCTGGGTGCGCCAATTCCTTAAGTATCTTGCTATAGGCAGCATAATTCGCATACACGCAGTAATCCAAAATCAGCACGCGACAGCGGCGGTCTCTCGCCTGCTGAATGAGGTATGAGTAATTCGCCTGAAACTCATCGAGCGGAACTCGAGGGGATCTTGCATTCTCGGTAGAGCTTGAACGCAACCAAGACTGTAACAAGCGGGGGAACTGCGCCTTGAGTATCCACTGCGCTGCAGGATTGCTCAAGCTGGCAATCTCATGCGATTCGACCAGCGAGCGATCGGAGTGCGGCTGCAACCAGGCATCGTTATTGACATAGGAAATAAGCAGCCAATCGAAGTGGTTCTCGGCAAATTCGTCATCGTACCAGCGGCGTCCCTGCATGCTTGAATATCCCGGAATACCGGCATTGATGACGCTCCACTTTTCTTTTGCGACAGAGCCATTCAACTGTCGCTCCAGCGCAGCAGGAAACGTATGCCGATCGTCTAATGGGTAGCCAAAGAAATTCGAGTCGCCCAGGCACAAGGCTCGGTGCACCTGATTGGAGTCAGCCGTCTCTGAAATCAAGGGGCCTCGGTAGCCTCGTGCATTAATGGTGATTTCGATCGACTGCTGCTCGCCCTGCGGGGCGTGATGGTAATTGATTCCGCGAAATGACTTCCCTGCACGGAGTCTCCACAATCGCGAGCCATCCGGCTCATAGAGTTCCAGCGGCTCGCGGTCGTCTAAGGACAACTTCGAGAGCCATGTGATAAATCTCCTAGTGCCAACATCTCTTGTTTGCGAGGACGGCGGAGACCACAGCAGTCGCACCGCAATTTCCAATCCGCCAAAAAACGCGATGCAAACAATCGCCGAATACAAGCATTTCTTGCGAATGGTCAGTCGCCGTGCTGAGCGACTACTTGGGAGGTCCACGGAAACATGGGACACCATTCGACTCCCCCAAAAAACAACGCTCCGATGGCTCAACTCTGAAAATCAGAATTGAAGCACCGGAGCATCAATTAAATGAATCGCCCGCCGATCCAGCACAAGTCCCTAGTATTCGCCGATAACACTGCCATCAGAGATGCCGTGAAGGTATTCGAAGACGGTATCGCAGTTCGTTCCATTGCCGTCATATTGGATGTTCTCAGAAATGAACACCACCGCACCGTCGCCCATTAAGAAATGGCCTCCGCCCGCATGCTTGCCGGCGTATCCGCCTTTGCAACTCGCGTCAGTTCCAGTGAGGCCCATGTTATTGATTCCGAACTTCGCGGAGCCGTGTATAATATACATTCCCCACTGAAGAGCTCCACTATCATTGTCGCGCTGCGCAAAGGCGACGCTCGCGTTGCAGGTTCGTGTAATGCCTTGTGACTGCAGATCCCGACCGCGTTCTCCGACCATAATGACATTACTTAGCCCATCGGTGACGTCTCGTGTTGCTCGGGACTGCTCTTTGAAGAACAAGCCGTTATTCGTCGGCCCGCTTTCGCTTGGTGCCCCGAAGGAGATACCAAAATGGCCGCTGCCGTTGTTTGCAACGTAATTTGACTTTGCGACCCCGCCGGAAGTGCCAATGACCTCGAGGTCATTTAATGTTCCCATTGTGTCGCTGGGGCACGAGAAAGCTGGCAACGGCTGCTTCATTGCAGCCAACATGGTCGGCGTCGCGATCATCGTATCCCAACACACTTCGCCGTAATTCAACTGCTCAAACAACGGTTGCATATCCATTGCTGGCAACAACCGACCTGCCCAACTCAGATGTCCGCTGCCTTGATTACAATTTCCTTGATACCAACCAAGCGGGTAATAGCGCGACGTTTCCTCATACGCAGCCATCGCCACGCCAATCTGCTTCAAGTTGTTCTTGCACTGACTGCGACGGGCGGCCTCTCTGGCCTGTTGAACCGCTGGAAGAAGTAATGCCACCAGCACGGCTATGATCGCGATGACGACCAGCAGTTCAATAAGCGTAAAGCCTCGCAAACGTTGGCGAGCAACTAACATGCTACAACTCCTTCGGTAAGGTTGATCTTCAGATTTACGCAGTCATCCAGAGGCCATCAAGCACTCGTAAAGATGACGCATCAGAAAGTTATCGTGCAAAGCACGGAAGAGTCTACGGGCCATACCGCAAAGACGTGATGTAAGATCGAAACCGCTGCCGCCTGAGTTCTCAATAACAGGAATCGCCGATTTTACTACAAGATGGTTGACGCTACCGGCCCAAAGTGCTTGTATGCCGCACTACGTCGGCCAGTTTCAAGCTTTGTCTAATGGCGCTAAACATCAAAAGAGGAATCTCATGACGCGTATTGTCTTTCGTGTCTACGCCGCTCCGCTGGCTCTATTGTTGATGATAAGTAGTCTCGGTGGATGTGGCGGCAGCGACGCGCCGGATAAACCAAAGTCGGGGCTGGTTATTGGAAAGATAACACTCGATGGGGCTCCTTTGCCAAACGCACAAGTCTCGTTTAGCCCTGAGAGCAAGGTGACATCCTCGGGCACCACAAATTCCGATGGGGCTTATGAGCTTACTTTCGGCGCCAATCGCGGCGCCGTCGTTGGCGAGCACGTTGTTCGCATCGTGACCAAAATTCCGGGAGTACGCCAACATGATGCGCAAGGTCAAGTTGTCGCCGATACAAGCCCTGACAGGGTTCCCGCCAAATACAACGCCGAATCCACACTAACAGCCACGGTCAAGGCTGGCGAAAATACCTTTAATTTCGACTTATTGAGCAAGTAGTTGTTCTCGCATCCCTCAGAAGCAATTCGCGAAACTGCGAAGTAGTCTTAAGGGGGTAGCATGAACTGCCGGCCGCTGCGTTTGCCGATGCTTCGAGTTCTGATGGAGAAGGTGACGACAGCACGGGGTTGGGTCCCAAGCTACAAACACTCAAGCCGGCTGCTATTCGTGCCTGAGATTGTGGCGTGCCGTATTGTGCTGTGGATCGATCGAAAGGACCTCGTTCCACTGTTGTTTTGCGAGGTCGTTTTTCCCGAGTGACTTCAGCGCTGCACCCAAATTGACTTTTGCGTCAAAGAAATATGGCGAGTATTTGATCGCCAGCTGAAAATGGTCTGCCGCCGCAGGGAAGTTGCCTCGCCTCATCGCGATGAGACCTCGCAAATTGTGAATCCCCGACTCGCGAGGAGCTTCCTGCACAGCTAGTTGAAGCAAGGAGTCGGCCTCATCAACATTGTCTTTGTCGAGCAGTAATACGGCCAAGTTATATCTAGCCAGCCAGATGCCGCGCTTGTTGGAATTGACAAGCTCTTGGTACATCTTTGTTGCTGCGTCTGTTGCGCCGGAAGTTGCGAGCAACGACGCAAGATTGATAGCGGGAGTGGCATCATCAGGAGAAAGCTGCATTGCTCGATTGAAGCAGCGCCCGGCTTCCAGCTTTTTGTATTGATCTCGATAGATCATGCCTAGATTGACCCAGGCCATTTCACATTGTGGATCTTTCGCCAGCGTGTCGACCCACAGGGACTCTCGATTAGCATACTTTTCGAGTTCTACGGTCGTTCTGAAGCCAAGCAGCATTAGCACCAGCGACAAACACGCATAACGAATTGCGACGACTCCACGTCCAAATTGGCGGCCCGCAGTTTCTAGAACGAAATTGGCTGCGTGCATTGCTGTGTTGGACATCCACAATATTGGACCGATGCTTGCTAGGTACTGGTAGTGGTCCGCAGCCCAAGTGTAACGCATCGGGTAAATGTTAATCAGCCCCAGCGCTGGGAAAATGCAGGCTGAGTAATACAGCAAGAGTGCGAGCTCGTTCTTGCGATGAAACACCCAGCTCGCGACTAGAACTACGACTGCTGCGAGTGGAAACAGCCACGAACCGACAGATTCAATGTCCCACTTCGGATAGATGAAGGCGAGCTGTGCGGGCCAGATGAGTTTCTGCAGATAAAACCAATAGGCATGCCCAGCGATTCGAATGCGTTCGCAAAACGTCAAATCCCACTCCGGTCCTGCGGCTCCGACGTGCACTCGCTCTAGCCAAATCGTATTGGCTGCGAACGGCAAGCCGATCGCGATCATGGGGAGCACGGATGTCAAATTTCGTCGAGTTACGCGGCCTTCCTTCCAATACACAATTATTAAGAGCACTACAGGCAGCGAAACTGCCACGGTCTTACTAAGCAGGGCGCAAACAAAGAGAAAAAGGGTTTTTGCCCGCTGTGCCGCAGTTTGCGATTCAATAGGTAATGAGACGTTCGAGTAGATTGCAGCCAAGAAAAAGGCGCCTGCGAGTACATTCTTGCGTTCCGTGATCCATGCTACGGATTCCGCATGGACGGGATGCAGAAGAAACACCAACGCGGACGACAGTGCGAGGGGCGGCCTTAGAACCGTGACGATCCGGTAAAGCAAGAAGCTGTTGATCGCATGCAGAATGATGTTCGTGCAATGATAGCCTCGGGGCATCAATCCCCACGCTTGGTACTCAAGCCAAAATGTCGTATGCACGAGCGGATAATATTGAGGAGTGCATTCTGGCCTCATCCAAATATCGCATAGCCCATGAGCTGTGCGAAGCGCGTAGTTCTGAGTAACGTAATTGTCGTCATCCCAGATGAAGTCTGCGTCGATGGCGGAAAAATAGGCCACGAATGCGATTGCTAAGAGAAGTAAGAAGACTCCGAGGGATTTCAAGAGGTCGTCCATTATTAAGTGCTAATCGGGCGGTAGCGTCACGCCTCAATCAGCCCCGTCACGGGTCTTTGGGATGGTCACAAAGCGTGTCGATGAAGCCGAAACGGCACACTCATCGTGATCGTGCTGGTCTGAGGTAGCAAGTTGGCAATTTTGCTCAACGGCGTCACGAGGCTACATCACCATTGTTGCAATAGGCCGCGAGTACGAGTCGTCGTAGCATGGACTGGCTCCGTGGAGTCTCTTCGAGACGCATGGGATTCCATCTCGTGCCGCTTCTAGCTGCGTTGATACTCGTTCGACCAAGCTCAAGACGCACGAACGTGGGCGTCCATGCTACGAATACTCGGGAAGTTTTTCTCCGAATATCACTTAGTGCGTCGTGAACTGGCACTATGACATGGCTCGCTTCAGCACTTGAGCGACCTCTTTCCAGCCGAGGGTTTTGGCGAGGTCGAAGGCGGTCTTGCCTTTGTTTGTCTTTGCTCCGGCGTCTGCTCCGTGCTCGAGCAGCGCCTTTACGCCGACGGTCGTGCCGGCCATTGCGAGCTGATGCAGCATTGTCAGGCCGTCGTCGTCGGGGGTCGTCGCATTCGTCGGGTCTTCTTTCAGGAACGTGACGAGCGACTCGACCATATTCACCGCCATCGGATGCTCGGCTTCGGGATCGACTGGCTTCGACTTCTTGCCGAACAACCTTGAAAAGAGCCCCTTTGGCCGAGCGGCCTCGAAGTCCGGCACGAGCTGAATGTCCTCGGGGTTTCCGAAGTCGAGGCCCCATGCTCCGTCGTGCTCGGCGCGTTCTCGCTTGCTCATGCGCGATCGCAGCAAGTTGATGGTGAAGCCGCCGTGAGCTCGGCCATGCAGCACGTACATCCAATCCGAAATGCCCCGCAGCGGAACTTCGACTTTGTCTCCACTACTGACGGACTTCAGCCAGTTGGGGTCATTCAACAGCGTGCCTGAGATATCAACGCCATCGAAGCCGATCTCGCTGATCCACATATGCTCGACGCCGTCAGCGCCTTCTCGCTCTGCGATCTCGGGCGGGTCTTGAAAGGGCACTTTGATCGCGAACATGTCAAAGCCGGGGACGATGCGGCGGTATTCCCAACTGAGTTCGCGCCAGAAGTAACGGAAGGTGTCGCGAGCCTTCTCAGTGGCGGCTTGCATTTCGCCATCGTTGTCCTTGCTGAAGTAGACCTGAGCCATGAACTCGTCTCCGAATGCGGTCGTCATGAGAGCAGCGCGGCCGATGACAAGGCGGCCCTTGAAGTGAGCCCGGTTCGTAACGCAGGTGCTCGTGCAGCGGAATCAAGACGCTCGCCTAAACCCGGCAACGCATCCTGCCAATGAGGCGCTGATCTATTACGCTCCGCCGCGTCATCGACGGACGATGGGGCGGTTCGAGTCGCATGGACTTCCAGTCCGTGCGCATTGAGCTTGATCGAATGAGTGTGAACGCAGCGTGAAGCGGCACGGGATGGAATCCCATGCTACGACTTGAGCCACTCCGGCCACTTAATCACCGACAGCAGCGCAGCAGCAGGGATTCGCGTCTTGAAGATCATCAGTTTGATTGGCTATCGCGGAACGGGGAAAACGACGGTCGCTCGACCATTGGCCGAGCGACTCGGTTGGACGGCGGTTGATGCCGACGTCGAACTGGAACGCCGCGCGGGACGCTCTATTCGCGAGATCTTCGCCACTGATGGCGAGCCCGAGTTCCGACGTCTCGAACGCGAGACGATCTGCGATCTGCTCCAACAAGAACGGCTCGTGATCGCGGCGGGCGGCGGTGCGATTCTCAATCCGCAAACGCGCACGGATCTCAAAGCTGCCGGTCCGGTTGTTTGGCTCAAAGCTTCTGTCGACACGATCGAGCAACGACTGCACGGAGACGCGACGACGCGCGAGCGACGTCCGAACCTCACGGCATCCGGCGGTCGAGCGGAGATCGAGCAGATGCTCGCGTTTCGCGAACCGCTCTATCGCGAGTGCGCCAGCTTGATCGTTGAAACCGATCAGCCGCTGCCCGGTGATTGCGATGCTCCGAGCGTCGCGCGGATTGTCGACTTCATTTTCGAGAAGCTCGGACTGACGGCTTTTCAGGAGGCGACTCGATGACCGCATTCGGTCTGCCTATGTGGATGTGCTTGCTATGGCTGTTCGTTTTCGGAGCGGTCGTTGGCAGCTTTCTCAACGTCTGCATCTACCGCATCCCAACGAAAGAGGGGCTGTGGGAATCGTTACAGGCGATCGTCTTCCCGCCCTCGCGTTGCCCGAAGTGCCAGAACCGCATTCCCGGTTGGGCGAACGTGCCCATCTTCGGATGGCTGATGCTGCTCGGCCGCTGCTACCACTGCAAATTGAGGATCTCGCCGCGCTATCCGTTAATTGAACTCTTCAATGGTTTGTTGTGGTGCTTCCTCTATTGGATGCACATCCCGAGCGAGTTCTTCAGCAACATCAATCAAAGCTGGGTTCACGGCGTCTACGGCCCCGTCGGAATGGCGGGGCACAATGTTGCATGGTGGCAAACCAATGTTGCGCTGCTGCATTGGCAGTTTCTGTATCACCTCGTGTTGGTCGAGGCGTTACTCGTTGCGAGCTTCATCGACATCGACCTGCGGATCATTCCCGACGGCAGCACGGTGCCGGCAATGCTGTTTGGATTGCTCGGCAGTCTGACGGGAGTCTCGCATCTCACGCCCGTTTGGCATCAAGACAGCGTCGTTCGCAACGACATGTATTGGCTCGCTCCCTGGATCCCCCATTGGATGTATCCGAAGAACGTCTTCCCGGAGTGGATTGCCGGATGGCCTCATTTGCACGGCTTCGCGGTGAGCGTTGCGGGCATTGCGATTGGCGGCGGCCTGACATGGATCTTCCGCATCA
>CAZNMS010000275.1:0-11482 GCA_964573505.1 uncultured Planctomycetaceae bacterium
AGACAAAGACGGCTCCGCCGAATGGGAAAGCGGTGATAAATCACCGCACTCCATAAGAACTACGCAACTTCAAAACTTCGCTTCCTAACGGGCGCGGCTCTGCAACCTCACCGTGAACCATGCCAACAATTGCAGTGGCGACCGGGTCGCAAAAAACGCGAGCCGTTGCCTTAGATCGTCATTGCTGTGAACCCGCCGTCGACGACCGAATTCGTTCCTGTAATAAAACTTCCTGCCTTTGGCGCGGCGAGCAATAAGACTGCTCCGGCCAATTCATCCGGCGTGCCGAACGGGCTTTGAGGATCATCGCCTTGCACGCGCAGCGTCGGGGTATGACGGCGGATGTTGGCCACTCGATCGGGCGAGAGGATCTTGCGGTTCTGCTCAGCCGGGAAGAATCCCGGAGACAGCGCGTTGACTCGAATGCCGTACTGCGCGAACTCGCGAGCGAGGTTCTGCGTGAGATTGAGCACCGCTGCCTTCGTCACCGAATACGTGAAGACGCGCGACAGCGCGATGATGCCGCTGAGCGATGCAATGTTGATGATCGAGCCCTTCGTGCCGCGCTCGACCATATCTTTTCCGAAGATCTGACAAGCGATCTGCACGGCTCGCAGATTGGTGTTGAGGATGCGTTCGAACTCTTCATCGCTGATGTCGAAGAACGGAGTGGCCGAGTTCACTCCCGCGCCATTCACGAGCACGTCGCAATGTCGATTGTTGGCTTTGAGATGCGCGACAATCGCCGAGATGTCTTCGCGCTTAGTGCTGTCTGCAGCGACGAACTCTGCTGACTCGCCGGCGGCATTGAGTCGATCAACGATCGTCTTGCCACTTTCATCGGCCTTGAGCGTTCGACCGACGACAACAACGTGCGCCCCCGCTCCGCCGAGTGCTTCGCAGATTGCTCCGCCGAGAACTCCCGTGCCCCCAATCACGACGGCCGTCTTACCGTCTAAGCCAAACAGCGACTGCAAATAGGTCGCGGACGTTGTCATGTCATTCCCCTCTAAGTTGCGATGAGTGCCGAACCCAATTTCGGCCCTGAAAAGTTCCTCACCGGTCGGGCCGGCACAATGGGTGAGGAACACTGGTATGACGGACTTGTAGTCCGTCGAACGCCGAGAGAAGCGACGGACTTGTAGTCCGTCGAACGTCGTGAGAAGCGACGGACTGCAAGTCCGTCGTACCCAAAAGTGGATGTGTTCCTCAGGTGAGCGGCGCAGTGTAGCCAGTGAACTGCAACCTCGAAGGCCGCGCGAGGATTGGGAATCTCGTCTTGATGTAGGGTGTGACAAGCGAGCTTCCTGATGGTGGGCCGGCGCTCGCGAACGCGCATTGATCGATGCCGCGACGACCGCCGCAGGTCAGTCTGGCTCGCGCCGGCACGCCGATACTTCGCGAGCTTGTCCGCACCCTACGAATCACAAACTCCGCCCCGCATCGACGCTCTCCTTGCTGAGTGCTTGCGGCTTCACAACCATCGTTCGCTCCCGCATCGCAGACCGCTGAACTCCGAGAGGACGCACTTTGCAGACTCAATCTCCCTGGACCGCTCATGCCGCAGAGATCGTTGCCATTGAAGCCGACTATCCCGGAGTGGCGACTTATCACTTGAGGCTCAGCGATCCGGCGGTGCGCGCGGCTTATGTCTGTGCTCCGGGTCAATTCAACATGCTCTATTTGCCCGGTGTTGGAGAGTCCGCGATCAGCGTCTCCGGTCACGACGAGCAGCACGAAACATGGCTGCATACCGTGCGCACGGCAGGCAACGTGACGACGGCATTGGAGCGACTCGGCGTCGGCGGCAAGCTGGCGCTGCGCGGTCCGTTCGGCGTAAGTTGGCCGCTCAGCCTGCAAGGTCGCGACGTTCTGTTTGCTGCCGGGGGAATCGGACTCGCACCATTGCGACTGGCGATCCAATGGGCGATTCGAGAACGAGCACAACTCGGCCGCATCACGTTGTTGTATGGAGGCCGTTCGCCGTCGACTCTGCTTTATCCGCGCGAACTTGATGAATGGCGGCAGCAAGGCGTCGACGTGCAGATGACCGTCGATCGCTTCGAGCCCGATTGGACCGGTCATCTCGGTGTCGTCCCGTCGCTCATCGAGCGACTTGATCTGCGTCCCGAGCGCACGACGGCATTCACCTGCGGCCCCGAGATCATGATGCGCTACACCGCGCGAGGACTGCTCACTCGCGGCGTTGCACCGAGCGACATTTGGCTGTCGATGGAGCGGAACATGCAATGTGCCGTCGGCTTCTGCGGGCACTGCCAATTCGGCCCGACCTTCATCTGCAAAGACGGCCCGGTCTTCCGCTACGACAAACTCGCTCCGTATCTCGACATCGAAGGCCTCTAGGTCACTTGAGTGTGACTGGCACTTCGGAGCTGAATTTGAGTCGTCTCCGTCTGGCTCGCCCGGACGGGACGAACGACTGCTCCGCTGGCGCCTGGCCGATCAAGACAAACGCCGACGCCTTCGGCTTGCCGTTAAACAACTCAGTCTGTTCCGTGAGAGGGACAGCACTGAATGCCGCGCTTCATGTCCGCCGGACGAGCGCTCGCAACTCCGGCTCGAAGCGTTGTAATCCTTCTTCCACTGTGAAGAGCGGCGAGTACCCGAAGTCGCGCTTTGCTTTGTCGATCTTGTATGAGTGCGACGAACTCAGCTGCGCCGCCAAGAAGCGGGTCATCGGCGGTTCGCTCTTTAAACGCAGCAGCGTCCAAACGCCTTCAAGCACTGCTCCGATCTTGTAAGCAGCACTTGCTGAGATCTGCTTGCGGATCGGCGGCAGGCCGGCGCGCTCCAGCAATGTGTTGATCCACTGCCAGCAAGGCAGCGGATCGGGCTCGTTGATGAAGTACGCCTGACCGGAAACCGGCGAAGTGAGACTCAACGCGCGGGCTGCTTGCAGATGCGCCGCCGCGACGTTTTCGACATACGCCATTGAGATCACATTGCGACCGTCTCCCACTTGTCGGAGTCGACCGCTCTGAGCCCGACGGATCAATCGCGGAATCAACTGATTGTCGCGCGGGCCCCAAATGAGATGCGGTCGCAGCGAGCATGTCGCGAGCCCCTTCTGACCGGAAGCCGCAAGCACCGCTTGCTCGCCGAGCGCCTTCGTATGCGGATAGTGGCAGGGGAACTGATTGGGATACGGCAGCGATTCATCGGCATCGAGATGATCGTGCCCGTCGAAGACGACACTGGGCGAACTCGTATAGATGAGCTTCGCGACTCGGTGCTGATGGCACCCGGCGATGACATGCTGCGTGCCGAGCGTGTTGATGCTGTGAAACATTTCCCATGAGCCCCAAATGCCGGGGACAGCAGCAACATGAAAGACGGCATCAACTCCGGCACAGGCTCTCGCGACGGAAGCGGCATCACGCAGATCGCCCTGCTGAGTCTCGACGCCGAGTTCCTGAAGTCGCGGATAACTGCCGCGACAAAAGACGCGAACTTCAGTGCCTTCCGCGAGCAACTGCTCGACGATGTAGAGGCCGAGAAATCCGCCGCCGCCAGTAACAAGTGCCTTCATGAATCATTCCGAGTGTGAATCGTGCTGCCGCCTCAAACGCGCTGTCTCGACTGACGTCACCGCTTCTCGCCAATGAGCAACGGCAGCAACTTATTGAACTCGGCTTCGAGCTTCTCGGTATTGCGGCGCCAGCCGACGAAGTCGATCGACTGCTTCGCGATCAACTTCTCCTGCTTGTGCTTCCAATCGCCGCTGAACATGAAGCCGTCGAGATTCAGCGGGAACAGCAATCGCACGTCTCTGCCCGTTGCTTCCGCGAGATCGTGTTCACGAGTCATGACTCGTTCGAACTCAGTATTGATCCACTTGCTCTTGAGTGCGGGTTTCGACGCGCACAGCAGCACTCGCTCCGTCGTCTCATACGTCTTCGGAGTGAGATGCGTTCGCCGTTCGAAATCGTCACTCATCTCATCGAGCCAGCAGCGCAATCCCTTTGCCTGAGCAATGCGAAAGAGCGACTGCGCGAAGACGGCATCCTCACCGAGATATCGAATGAAGCAAGTTGCTTGCTCGGCGGGATGCCCGAAGAGCGACTGCCATTGCTTGATGACGCCTTCGGCAACTCCGCAACCGCGCAAGAAGTCCGCCGACAGAACGCCGTGCGAGCGACTCGCTGTATCGAGCCCAATGGAACTCGGTCCGATGTGCTTGATGTCGGCAAGCCCGATCGACTCAGAAAGGTCGAGCGAATTGAGCAGCGTCCATCCGAACGTCGCGCCGCTAAAGTCCGCCTCGCGCAATTGAGTGCGCGCCAACTCGGCTGCAATAAAAATTGCATCATTGAGAGCTGCCTTATTCAACGACGCATCAATGAGATCTGCCTTCGTGAGATCCGAGCCGCGCAGATCGCACTGAGTCATCTCGGTGCGACGGAAGTAAGCGCCACTTGCATCAGCACCGGCGATCGTCGCGCGGAAGAGTTTCGCGCCGTAGAAGTCGGCTTTGATGAGCTTCGCGTCACGCAGATCAGCGCGCGTCAAATCGGCTTCGGAGAATTGAGCACCGACAAGATCCGCTTCGCGCAAGATCGCGCCAGTGAGGTCGGCGCGTTTGAGATTCGCGCCGCGTAGATCAGCACCGCGTAAGTCTGCTTCAGACAGATTCAGCAAGACATCGGGATTGGCCTGCCTCCATTTCGCGAGCGCTGCTCGTCCCTGCTTTGCGATCGCGATCAAGCTCTTGCTGCCCATCATTGCATTCCTCAACGCTGACTCTCTCGGTCGATCGGGCCAGAAAGAGTTTGCAAATCTTGTCTTGAAGTAGGGTGTGACAAGCGAGCTTCCGACTGGTGCGCCAGCGCTCGCAAGTTCTCTCGGATCGTTGCATCGACTTCCGCTGCAGATCGCGCTTGCTCGCGCCGGCACACCGATGCCGCGCGAGCTTGTCCGCACCCTACGAATCACAAACTCTGAGTCGACCAATAAAAAATGCCGACGTTCCGGCACGTCGGCATCTTAGGTATCTGAGTAATGAAGTCCCGCAGTTAGCGGGCTGATGAATCCGTCGTCACTAGTCGATGACTCGGACATTCTCGGCTCGGGGACCTTTCGGGCCTTGACCGATTTCGTATTCGACCTTTTGGCCGATCTGCAGATCTTCAAACTTCAGCCCGTCCTGAACCGCTGATAGATGGAAGAAAACGTCGCCGCGATCGCTGGCAATAAATCCAAAACCTTTTTCTGCAATCTTCTTAATCGTGCCTTGTGGCATCTGACTTTCCTCACGCACTCACAGGGGACGAAAAACTCCGCGACAAGTGCCCTGATTCAACATCGCGGGGTGAGGTCGAACACCGAGCTGAAACAACCTCGAGAGGCGAGAGGAGAGTGATCGGTCTCTCAAGCAGCCGGATGCTTTCTTTGTCGACCGTGCGGGTTCAGCGTTTCAAGCATCCCCGTCTCACCTCAAGCGGGCGGGAGTCTAAGCGGCTTCTTCTCGGAACGAAAAGGCAAGCAAGCTTTGATGCGTCAGAAAAACTGCGAGACGTCATGCGACTTTTTTCGTCGGTCTCAGTTGCGATTATGCGAACTGTGTATGAGTTCTTACAAGTATGACGGACATCCTGTCCGTCGCTCCGTGCAATCGACGGACAAGATGTCCGTCGTACTTTGGCTCGCCGGTCAATTCTCAACTGCCGCTCGCCTTATCGATCTACGAGGCGAGTTGCGGGGCAATGGAGCACGTCGCACACTCACCCCGCCTTACGATCACACTGAAGTCACGAATCGAACTCGCACTCGAGCCCTCAATATGTCCCGCGTCGTCTTAGCAATGAGCGGCGGAGTCGATAGCTCCGCCGCTGCTTATTTATTGAAGGAAGAAGGGCACGAAGTCATTGGCCTCTTCATGCGTTCGGGAGCAACCGAAGAAGAGACATGCTCAACCGGCACCGGCTTTAGCTTGCCGATCGTTGCTGCGAAGCCCGGCCATCAAGGCTGCTGCAGCGCCTCTGATGCAGCGGATGCGCGACGAGTCGCAGACATGCTCGACATCCCGTTTCATGCGCTGAACTTCAAAGACGCGTTTACCCGGATCAAGGACTACTTCGCGGACGAGTACCTTTCGGGCCGCACTCCGAATCCCTGCGTGATGTGCAACAACTGGCTGAAATTCGGCAAGTTATGGGAGTTTGCGCAGCAAGTCGGAGCCGACTACATCGCTTCGGGGCACTACGCCCGAATTGCGAATCGCGACGACGAGCAACCCGCACTCACGCGCGGCCGCGACGACGACAAAGATCAGTCCTATGTCTTGTTTGGCATCCGCCGCGACATCCTGCCGAAGATCTTGTTCCCCGTCGGTGACTTCTCGAAGCCCGTCATTCGCGAGACAGCACAGAAAGCCGGACTGCGAGTCTTCGACAAACCCGACAGTCAAGAAATCTGCTTCATTCCCGACAACGACTATGCCGCGTTTCTCGAACGCTTTCGCGGCAAGCAAGACACATCGGGCGAGATCGTCGATACGTCGGGCAAAGTGCTCGGTCATCATGAGGGCTTCGAACGCTTCACGATCGGACAACGAAAAGGCATCGGACTCGCCTTCGGTGATCCGCGCTATGTCATTCGTCTCGAACCCGAAACGCGGCGCGTTGTGATTGGTCTGCGTGAAGAGCTTGCTCGCAAGAGTCTGACAGCGAATCGGTTGAACTGGCTGATCGACACTCCGTCGTCGCCGCTGAAGTGCCGTGCTCAGATTCGCTATCGGCATGCTGCTGCTGAGGCTGTCGCAACAATTACAGACGACGATCTCATGCAGGTTGAATTCAGCGATCCGCAATACGGAGTCGCGCCGGGGCAAGCCGTCGTCTTGTATGACGATGATCGAGTCTTAGGCGGCGGATGGATTCGCTGAACCGCGAGCGTTCCTTGCGCGAATAGTTCGCGCGGTTAAGCGGCCGAACTCTCACTCGATCTCGACCGAGGCGTCGTGCGATCTCGTTGAAACTGGCGATGCTTGAGTCGCTCGAAGAACCGCGACTCGCTCCAAGATTCTGTCCAACGAATCCTTTGGACAATGACCGATTGGTTCCGGCAAGGGATCACTCACGAGCATCACGTGCAGCCAACGACAAACGGCAACTGACTTCAGTGTGAGTCCCGTTCTGGGATGTGGCTGTCCGGTGCGAAAGGGAAGCAAGACGCAATCTTCAGACAGCGGCATTTCGATGCGACTCGTGATGCAGACAAACGCCAATCTCGTGGCCGACGCAATCTCTGCAGTGGGAGTGATCAAGACCATCCGACGCGGTTTCGGATTCTGACCGCGTTCGTCGAGCACTCCTTCAACTCGAATAATGCTTCCTTGCTGCAGCGCCATGATCGTTAGGCATCCTCGCCTTCATGCCACCATTCCGGCGGTTGATGAGCGTCAGCGATCTTTAGTAGTTCGGCGTTTGTGAGCGGTGCTAAATCTCCTGACGCCGAAGGCATTGCGAGAGCTTCGGCATATGGAGCCGCTTGCGAAATGGCCTCTCTCAGTTGCTCAATGCCATCAATGTCGAATCCCTGCTCGATGAATTCTTGCGCTTTGACTTCCGCAGCCTGAGCCCTCGTATGCCAATCTGCGAAAAGTCGCGCGAATTCTTCATCGACCTCATCCCACTGATCTTCAGAAGTGACCTTGTAGGCTCGAGCTTCACGCTGCTGCAGGTACTGAAAGACAGAGACTGCGAACGGAATGAACTCTTCGAGGTCTCGCACACGCATCGCGTCGTCGTGCGCGGCCTTCCATGGTTCTGCTTCGCAGAACCCCTTCATCATTATTTGCTCGTATCGCGTTGAATGAGTAAGCATGGTGACTCCGCACTGTCTAAGGCTGAATCAGCCGAGATCCTGTTAGATGTTGCGTTATACCGAACACGGTGAGCGATGCCATTGAGTGAACTGCCTCGTGTTGCCCCGTAACGTTATCGGTCACGTGACTTCAATGAATGTACTTGGCATCAATCTATCCGCCAGAACCTACGACAACGGCAAAGCAACAGGAGGCAGTTGAATGAGTGCCATTTCGTCAGAATCGCTGCAACCGGTGCAAAATGGCGGAAGCAGCGTCAGGAAAGACTGCATCCTGACGTCTCCGACTCGATCAATCACAAAGCTGCGGTCACTCAACCGTGACGCTCTTCGCGAGGTTTCGCGGACGATCAACATTGCACCCGCGTTCGAGGGCAACGTGATAAGCCAGCAACTGCAACGGGATGCTCGTCACGAGCGGCTGTAGGAAATCTTCCACTTCCGGCACGTAGATCACATCGTCGGCGAGATCCGCGATGCGATGATCGCCTTCGCACGCGATCGCGATGACTTTCCCGCGACGAGCTTTGATCTCTTCGAGATTGCTCATCACCTTCGGATAGATCGCGCCGCGCGGGATCACGAACACGCTCGGCGTCTCTTCATCGACGAGAGCGATTGGGCCGTGCTTCATCTCTGCAGCCGGGTAGCCCTCAGCATGGATGTAGCTGATCTCTTTCAGCTTCAACGCACCTTCGAGCGCGACCGGAAAGTTGTAGAGCCGACCGAGATACAAGAAGTTGTCGTACTCGGCGTACTTTGCAGCGACTTCCTTCACCGAGTCATGGCATCCGAGCGCACGACGAATGACATCCGGCATCGCCCGCAGTTGCGAGATCATCCGCTTGCCCGCGTGATACGACATGTGCCGCATGCGTCCGAGGTACAGCGCCAGCAACGTGAGCGCGGTGACTTGCGATGTGAAGGCTTTCGTCGACGCGACTCCAATCTCCGGCCCCGCGTGCAGATAGATGCCGCCGTCCGCTTCGCGAGCGATCGTCGAGCCGACGACGTTGCAGATCGCGAGCGACTTATGCCCCTTGCGTTTGCACTCGCGCATCGCGGCGAGCGTATCGGCGGTCTCACCGCTCTGAGTGATCGCGAACACCATCGTGCGTTCGGTCAGCGGCGGATTGCGGTAACGCAGTTCGCTCGCGTACTCGACTTCAACCGGGATGCGTGCGAACTCTTCGATCAAGTACTCGCCGACAAGACCGGCGTGCCAACTGGTGCCGCAAGCCGTCAAAACGATGCGATCGACGAGTCGCAGTTCCTGCGGATCAATGTTGAGACCGCCGAACTTCGAGGTCGCTGAGTCATCATCAATTCGTCCGCGCAAGCAGTTCTCGATCGACTCGGGCTGCTCGTAGATCTCTTTCAGCATGTAGTGGTCGAACTTGCCGAGTTCGAGATCCGTCGTGACTTGATTGATGGTTTGCACCGACATCTTCACGCGGCCTTCGTCGCGGTGATGCAGATCAACATGATCGGCAGTGACGATCGCGATCTCGTTGTCCTGCAAATAGACGACTTCGTCCGTGTAGCCCGCGAGCGGACTCGCATCGCTGGCAATGAAGTGCTCCTTCTTGCCAACACCAATCACGAGCGGACTGCCGGCTCGCGCGACGAGGATCAAGTTCGGCAAGTCGCGGAACAGGATCGCTAAGCCGTAAGTGCCTTTGACCTTCTTCAGCGAGAGGTCAACGGCCTTCAGATAGGTCTGAGGATTCTCGGGGTCTTCGCCGAGTTTGATTTGCTCTTCGAGATGATGAGCAATCAAGTGCGCGACGACTTCGCTGTCGGTCGCGGTGCGGAAGACGTAGCCGATCCCCTGTAATTGTTCCTTCAGCTTCGCGTAGTTCTCGATGACGCCGTTGTGAACGAGCACCACTTCGCCGTTCCCGCCGACATGCGGGTGCGAGTTGATGTCGGTCGGCGCACCGTGAGTCGCCCAGCGCGTGTGTCCGATGCCGAGCGAGCCGCGAACCGGGTTTGCGGCGACGAGTTTTCGCAGCTCTTCAACGCGCCCGACCTTCTTGCGGATGCCAATTTCGCTATCGCGTTGCACGGCGATGCCCGCGCTGTCGTAGCCGCGATACTCGAGGCGGGTAAGACCATCGAGCAGCAATTCAGGGGCAGACCGGAAGCCGACATAGCCAACGATGCCACACATAGGGCGCTCCGTCGCTGAAGGAAGTGGTTTTGATGTGGGAGAGGGGGATTCGCGGAGTCAGCCCAATCGTCGACGAGCCTCGATGCAGGGCGAATGCGAAAGGTGGGATGCATCAGCAGCGCAAACAGCGTTGCGAGACCGATGCCAAAGAGAGGAAAGCCAGAACGGCAAGATGAAGGGGCGGGAACCTAAGTCGCTCGGCGAAAGAGCGTCAATACGGACTCATCCGCCCCTTGGAGTGCTCCGACCCGGCGGAGCCCTTCATCCTCAGCGGCGCCCCGCTCCCTGCAAGAAAAGAGACTGACCGTCAAACCGCCGTGCCCCAAAAAAGCTTTCTCGGGAGCCGCCATCTTTTCGCTGTGAGGGCATCGTCGGACGGCATTGATAGTCGCCTTTCGCTCTGCGAAAGGGTTTTTCTCTCAGGGCTTTCGCAGAGCGAAAGGCGCCCATCCGATGCGACTTGCCGAGTCGTTTAACCGCGTGGCCAACGGCCCGCGCTTTTTCTTTTCTCGGCATGGTTCAAAGTGAGGTTGCAAAGCCGCGCCCGTCAGGAAGCGGAATTCGTTACGAAATAGCCAAAACTCCGCTTCCTAACGGGCGCGGCTCTGCGACCCCATGCGAGGCCGAAATGAATCTCGCCCTTGTTTTCTTCTCTCCGAAAGCCCCGCGCACCCTGCCAGAACCTCCCGGCCAAACCCAATTCGGTGAGAGTCGAGTATCACAGCATCCCGCCCCAGCCGACGTCTCCAGAGAGTGCAACTCCCGCCGCAATTACACGCGCGCCAAGAGGGTGACGATCATCATCGCCCGCGCGTCTCCCAAGAGTAGCAAGGACGCCTACGTCCGTGCTGCGTCGCTGTCGGACGTGGGCGTCCAACCTACGCGACGCAAAATCGGGCCGTTATTCCTCGACGCTCCCTCAGAATCATTCACCTCCGAATGCGCCACCGAGCGACCATGTAGTCGCCTCCACTCCGTCGCTTCGGTTTCGCGATATATGAATCCGGCATCTCGGCATGCACTGAAGAGCCTGCACACAGAAAGATGGCGGTCGTGGCTAACAACATTGGTCCGGCAGTCGATGCCGACACGTTCTCTGGCAACGGCGAAGTCGTGGTGGTGTCACACTTCTTATAGTGCAGCCGCTGTCGTCGATACTCGATGACGATCGGCTCGATCTTGGGAATGCCCCACACTTAGTGGCGAAGCGGATCGGGCTAACAGTCATGCTCTTCGAGCGGCGCCCCACAGCGGCGGCAGAAGTCAGGAGCGGGCAGCGTGATGCTTTCTTCGCACTCGTCCGTGGGAATCAAGGGGCGTTCATGGCGCGGATGTCCCAATTGCCCGCCGGTGGGTTTACCGGTTGGCTGCCGACTCGACTTGGGCTTGGCGTGAAGGTGCTCGGTACAAGGTCACTTGAGTCCGAGGATCTCGAATTCTGTGTCAAGTTTTGTGGTCGCCTTT
>CAZNMS010000276.1:0-11468 GCA_964573505.1 uncultured Planctomycetaceae bacterium
GACTTGCAGTCCGTCGGGCCTCGTCTTCGACGGACTACAAGTCCGTCGTACCGGTCTAAACTCATCTGCCGCTCGCCTTGAAGGTTGCCGTTCAGCACGGGCTAGAAGCCCATACTACGACGGATCTCAGCGGCTCAGCACGATGCACGTAGCGAACCAGCGCTGACTCGACGGCGATTGGAATAGCTCGATGCCGTATGCGAACGAGCGGCCTTCGAGCGTGCGGCGTTCTTCCGGTGATTGCATCCATTTGCTGACGGCTTGAATGGCTGCTTCTTGCACCGTCGCCGGTCCCTCACTCGCGAAGTACAGCTCGCCGATGCGGATGTCGTCGCCGAATGATTCGCGGATCGCAGTAACTCGCGCTACTTGATCGTATGAGCCCGCTTGCTCGGCTTGAGCCATCAACCGCGCGTTGCGATTCGCGAGCTGATGTAACTCAGCCTTCGGATCACCGAGCGTGAAGTTGTCGCCGCTTACTCCCGTTCGCACGGCGAGCACGATCGAGCGTTGACCAATTGAGCCGCTCGGCAATTGCAGCAACGTGCCGAGCACTTCCGGCGAGTAGCGCCCGTCCGACGGCAGAGGCAACGCGGAAACGACTCGTCCGTAGTTCGGTCCCTGCGCGTCGGTCAGATCGACGATCGCAACGCCCGCTCGATCGCGCAGATGTCGGAACGAACGATGTTCCAACAACCGAGTGCGCGGAGCATTCGGGTCGGCACTCGGTGCTACGAAGTTGATCGGCAACGAGACGCGAACGTACTTGTCGAGCGACTCTTGCAGTTCCCCGGCACCGAAGCCCGACGTGCGCGTTTCAGACAAGTCGGGATTCGATGCATCGTGAAAGAGCATCACGAGCATCTTCTTGTCGTTGATCGCTTGCTGATACGCAGCGAGATAATCGCCGTGCCATTGCCGATCCCCGACCGTCTTTTGAGGAGCCGTCGGCAACACCGGCGTATTGCCGTTGTCGTTCGTCTTCGGTTGAACCGCGACCGGTTGCTGCGGCGAGACCGGCTCGGGCGGCAAGATCGTGATCGCGGGGGGAGTTTTTATGACATCGGGCAGAGGCTTCTCGGTCGGCACGCTGCTCGGCTTAGAGATCTCCGGCTGCGGGATGTCGGTCTTTTGCGGCGGGTCGAGTTGAGGTAGCTCAATCTTCATCGGCTCGCGCTTCGGGAAGTCGGGGAAGAGCGGCTGCACTTTGTCCTTCTTCGGCGCGACCTTCGGTTCGACCGGGAACAATGGCTGCGGTTCTTGACCAGTGACGATCTTCGAATCGATCTTCCGCTTCGAAGTGATCGTCGGCTGCGACGGCTGCACGGGCTCGGGAACGATCACGCTCGGGAAAGCAGCCGGTTCTTTTGCGACTTCACGAGTCGGCACATCGGGTTGACTCGGTGCGGGATCGAGCGCCGGAATCTCCGGCAGTTTGAAGGGCTTGAATTCCGGCAGCGGATCAACGGTCTTCGGCACGTTCGCGACTGCCGGAGCTTCGACGCGCGCCTTTGCCTCTTTCTTCTTCGGTTCCTTCTTCACGTCGACAGGCGGACGAAGCTCCTTGTCGTCGCGCGGAATTGATTGAGCCACTTTGGGAGAAGACGGAACGATCTCATCGGGCATCGTGTCTTCGGGTGTATTACGAGTGACACTCTGCGGCGCTTTCCCTTTTGGTTCGTCGGGCTGCGTTTTGGGATCGCCAATCTGCGGCTCTTCGGGGTCGACACCGCTGTTTGCATTGACCGGAAAGAAGTATGTGGCGAGCGCCGCAGAGATCAGCACTCCCGCAGCAATGATGGCTCCGACGGGTCGACGGCGACGATGAGTCGGCTGCGAAGCCAGCGCGGCCTGCGGCTTCACTAAGAGTTCGCCGCAGTGCGGGCACATCTCTGCCGGACCGCCTTGCTTCAAGAACAGCGCCGAGCAACTCGAAGCCGGACAGATCGCGAGCGACCCTTCAGAGACTCGACGTTGATAGCCCCAACACCAAACAAGACGGTCGATCCCGTCTTCGGTCCGCGCCTTTAACAAGAAGCCCTCGGTCTCTCCGACCGGCGGTTGCAGACGACTGAAGATCAATCGCTCGCTCGGACTGACCGGCTTCACGTCGCCGAGCGATTGCCGGAGCTTCGCATAGTCGCCTGCCAATGGGCCTTCGAGATCCGCGTGAGTCACAAAGCTCCGCGACAAGATGCGCTGCCGTTCGCCCCCGACATGCACGTGAAACAAAACGTTGTCACCGTCGAGTTCAGGCTCGGCGAGCAGATCGCGCAGCCATCCTTGCAGCACCTGATAAGTCAGCATCTTGCCGTCGAGCATTGGCAAGCCGGGTGCAAGCATCAGCTTCGAGAAGTCGCCTGTTTCAGAGCAGGAGATGCGAATCAAGGTGTCAGTCATCGGAGGCCTCTCGCAGTGCAAGGAGCACGCTTCCGAAGCACGTCCGCATCAACCTTGAAGCGCGAGCGTTCGGTGCATGCAGCAACCGGACGAGAGCGCTCTGCGGCAAATGTGCGTTGAACGAACTGAGGCTCGCACCGACTCACAAGCAAAGGAGTGCGGGGCTGACCGGAATCAATTCGTCTTCAAGACGAACCCGGAAGGGCTAGCGAAACGACCTCTTCAATCGCAGCGAAGGTCGCGTCGCATAATCGGTCAATCAGTGCGACCGGCATTGCCGGAGCAGGCATCAAAATCACAACGTCGCCGATCGGACGGAGAAAGACTCCTCGACGGCGCGCAGCGAGCGCGACTTGATGGCCGATTCTCCTATCGGATGCGAAGCCCTCTAAGGAATCACGGTCTTTCACAAGCTCGATGCCGATCATGAGTCCTTGCTGTCGAATCTCTCCGATCACGCGACTTCGTTCGGCAAATTCACTCAGGCGAAGTCGTAGGCGCTGCGCTCCTTCAGCGACATTGCCGAGCACGCCGTTCGCATCGAACAAAGCAAGTGACGCGAGCGCGGCCGCACAACCGAGCGGATTCCCCGTGTAGGTATGACCGTGATAGAAGGTCCGACCGGCCCATGGATCGCCGAGAAACGCGTCGAAGATTTCATCCGTTGTCAGCGTTGCGGCAAGCGGCAGATAGCCGCCGGTCAGCCCCTTCGCGAGGCAGAGGATGTCCGGTCGAACGTCCTCTTGCTCGCACGCAAACAGCGACCCCGTGCGTCCGAAGCCGACCGCAACTTCGTCGGCAATCAGCGGCACATCGAACGCTTGAGTGACCTCGCGCACGCGCTTCAGATAACCAAAAGGATGCACGAGCACGCCGGCCGCGCCTTGCACGAGTGGCTCGATCACGAAAGCAACGATCCGCTGATGATTCTCAGCAACAACGCGCTCCATCTCCGCAAAGCAGTGCTTGAGATAGCTCTCGCGCGTAAAGCCACTCGGCACGCGCATGCCGCCGGGCGCGGGCACCGTCAGCTTCTGAAACAGCAAGTCGCGATAGGTCGCATGAAAGACGCTCATCGAGCTGAGACTGACAGAGCCAATCGTGTCGCCGTGATAGCCGAGATCGAGCGTCACAAAGAGATTGCGCTGCTCGGGGTGCGGCGACTTCTGACGGTGATACTGGTAAGCGATCTTCAGCGCGGCCTCGACCGCCGTTGCTCCACTGTCTGAATAGAAGACTTTGTTGAGCCCGCGCGGAGCCCGATCAACGAGCGCCTTCGCCAATCGAATCGACGGCTCGTTCGAAAGCCCGAGCAACGTCGAATGTCCGATGCGATCAAGCTGCTCACGAATCGCGCGATCAATCTCCGGCACGCGGTGCCCATGCACGTTGCACCACAACGAAGAAACGCCGTCGAGATACCGCTTACCGTCGACATCAATCAGCTCAAACCCGTCACCGGAGACAATGATGGGAGCCTCATCCAATCGATGAGCCTGCATCGCCGTGAAAGGATGCCAAACATGTTCGTTGTCCCATGCGCGAAGTTCAGAAGCAGTCATTGTCGAAGTCTTCTCACAGTCAAAGGTCGGATCGTTTAGCCGCGTGCCCATCGGGCCGCACTTTTTGGGTAAAGCTCACGATGAGGTCGCAGAGCCGCGCCCGTTAGGAAGCGGGGTTCTTGCTATCTCGTAACGAGTTCCGCTTCCTGACGGGCGCGGCTCTGCAACAACAGCAGCGCGAGACCCGCTGTGCTCATCTCTGCGCGACGATCTGAGCCGCCAAAAACGCGGCCCGATGGGCACGCGGTTAAACGACGCGGCGAAGCCGCAGCCGATATTCGCCTTTCGCTCCGCGAAAGGAAGCTTTTGCGGAGCAAAAACCCCGAGGGAAAATCCCTTTCGCAGAGCGAAAGGCGACTATGTAACGCGTCCTACAATGCGCGCGAGCCGACAACAACTCGAGAACTCGTAGTATGGCGTTGCCACTTCACTGCGGCGACTTCGTGCTGCTTGTTGCGACGACGCGCAGGTCGTCGAACAGCGCTTCGCCGAGTCCGTGATGCGTGAACTTCAACGTCAGCACGCCGTCCGCTTTCACTTCACGCACCAGTTCGAACCGCTGCCAGTCGCGCGTCTTCTGCTTCCAGTGCAAACGGCTTCCGGTCAGCGTCTCTTGCAGCGAGACGCCGTCGAGCGTTGCTGTCGGCGTCATCGAGATTCGAACCGCTCCCGAGATATGCACGATCTGCCCCGCTCTCACCGGGATGTTCGGAGTGGTGATCGAAATCGGCGTGCCGTCGAGATACGTCGGCGGATCGGTATTCGGTTTCGGCAGCGAGAGCAGGCGCAAGCACTGACCGCGTTCGCCGCCGCTATGCAGGATGTCCGCTCCGGCTTGCAACGTTTCGAGATCGTCGAGCGTTTGCTTCCATCCTTGCAGCGGCAGTTGAGTCGTATCGAGCGCTTCGAAGTCACCGTTCGGCAGCAGGTTATTCGCATCACCGACGGGGCTTCTGCCGAGCCGCTCAATGAAGCGCCAATGCTCGGGCAGTGTTTGAAAGCCGGCTGAGTACGGAGTGAAGAGCGGACTCGAGCGACCTTGAACGGCACGCTCCCAATGTTGTCTCTGCAAGATGCGGAGCGATTGCAGCGCTCCTGATGCCGCTTCTCGCACAGAGTCGAAGTCGATCCCCGATGAGAAGCCCGCCGGGACGACTCGCCCTGCTCCGTTCGATCGAGCGGTGATTGCTCGCTGATAGTTGCCCTCAGCAACGCGCACGAGAGTTTGAGCACGATCAAGCAACGCAACGCTGTCAGGCACGCCGACTCCGAGTTGCTGCAACTCAGTATCGACATCTCGAACGCGCTCGAGCTTTGCCTTTGCAAGATGCAGCCATAACGCCGCGCTGCGTTCCATCATGCCGTCGACCTTCTCGCGAATGGCATGACCCCAATTGGGATCGGTCGACACAACGATCGCCGTCACCTGATCGAAGTTGTCGAGCTTGATCTTCGCGCCGCTTGAGATCGGTTGCTGCTTCAGCGTGCGAACGCGAGTCGTCGTCAGCTCCCAAACAGTCGCGGTATCGGGGACTCCCGGAATCACGATCTCAACATTCCGCGCCGCCATTTGGCCGGGCACAAACTGCGAGTCGTCTTCAAACCACATGGGCAATAAGAGCATGCCATTGGGGCAATGCACGATCGCCATTTCAGTGTCGTTGCCTTCCGGCGTCACGAACTTCTCAGTGGTTGCGGGCTTCGAGTTGAACTTGCTCTGCCCCTGCACTTGCAACCGCGTGCTCTTGCTCTTGAGAGCATCGGCTTTGATCGCATCGTCCTTCACCGTTCGACCGAGCGGCACCTTTTGAAAGTCGATGACCGTTCGTGTTGCGAGCCACGGTTCGAGCAGTTCGATCTCCTGATTGAAGATCGCGATCGCATACTCGCGCTCGCGTGCTCCCGGCGTTTCCGAGTCGAACGCAGTTCGCTTCCAAAAGCCGATTCCTCGACAACCGGCAGTCAGCGCCGCATAGCCGAGCATGCGAATCTGCTCGGGTTCAATGAGCGACGTGACGCGCGATTGCGCTGTCGGCTCGATCTCCGTTTGCAGCCATGTGGCGGTGAAAGTGCCGGGACGCAGCATCTTCATCTTTTGCATCAGCACATCGCGGTAGCCCTTAACCGACAGCTCCGTTTGCAGCGGATGTCGAGTCAACCCGACTCCGTCCAAGATGCGCGAGTAAGACCGTTCGAGCCCCGCGATGTCCGCGATGATGGGCCGTTGCCGCTGACGATCTGCCGCGCGAACTCGTCGGGCATGAGCATCAACTTCGAAGCGTGCATCTCCCGGCACTTGCGTCGCGAGGTACCACAATAAAACGCCGTCCGTGCGATGATCGAACGGCTCAAGCGACGGCATGTTGCCCGAGTTGTCTTCAGTCTCTGCCGGTCGCGGCGGAGTCGCCATTGCCCATAAGCCGTAGTCGCGAAGCTGCTGCAAACGCTTCGAGTCTGCGTAGTCGTCGATCCAAACAAGATTGAGCCCGAGCGCCTGCAAGCGGTCAATCGGCTCTTCGTGATGAGGAGCGAATCGAATGATGGCCGGGCGGCCTTCGACGATGAGCCGATCGTGCCGCATGCGAACTTGAGTCGCGGTCTGAGCTGCCGGCTCTTCAGCACTGACTTGCTGAATCTCGCGATTGGTCGGAGCGACATAGCCCGTCAGCGAGAGGTCATCGATTTGAATGATGCTCGTTCCGGCTCCGAGATCCGCAATGACAATCGCGCGATCGAAGAACGCACCCGAGAGATCGAGCTGCTGCCGGCTGAACTCGCCGCGCAGGCGACTGAGTCGCTCAGAGACAACGCGCTGCGTCGACTTCACATACAGAGTCTGCCAGTGCCCGACATCGATGTACCGTTCCCCACCACCGACGTAAGCCGTCAGAGCTCGTTCGCTTTTGGGGTCGCGCGGATCCACTTGATTCGGGAAGACGAGACGCAGAGCGACCTTAATCCCCGGCACGTTCGATCGCAGTGCGACCGAGAACGTCAGATCTTCAATCGGCACCGAGCGCGGGATTTCATGTTCGAGTCGCGCCAGTGCTTGCCCGCTGTTGACGAGAAACTGCAACTCTTCGCACGTCTTGCCGTCGCGACCTTGATCGGGATTGCGGCGATGCAGCCTCAACCGCGCGTCCGACGTCTTCGCAAAGATCGGCTGCCATGTCGGAGTGTCCGACTCGAAGTCCTCTGCGTAATCCGCCGCGCTTAGCGGCAGAGCAACAAGCAGCAGCAACAGCACTTTAGGTAGCATGGGATTCCATCCCGTGCTGACCAAGATGCGGCTCAGAACTGCGCGAACGATGCAACAAGAGCTTCTCACAAATCGCGCGACGCCATCGCGGGACGAAGGCGGAAGAATCGGCGCGCAGCGATCAAGAAGCCCATTGGCTCTGTCGCCATCGTCACGACCAGTCGGTTCGTCCTTGAACCATCGAGTCACGGCAAGTCCTCAAACTTTGCGTCGCCGACCGAGGCGGCATTTCGCGGCCTCGACTTCGGGAAAACTGTGCTGCGACTCTCAAGCCGCAACCACTTGACGATGCCGCGTTTCAACGCGGCCCGCATGACGCGGCAATCATCGTAAGTGCAGGACAATACTCAGGTTTCGGCAACGGGCCAAGATGAAGTGATGCGTCATCTCAACGTGTTGCGAATAGACAATCTCCTTCGCTCGGAGCAGTTAAGTCGCGAACAGGCAATGGCTTACTGCTGCCTCTTGAGAACCGCTCATCGACCGGCGCAGAATGGCCCCGCATCGAAAGGACTACTCACTGGAGACGCTTCCGTCATGACTATGGCCACCAAACCCCGATTCCCTGACAGCGGCGAGAACGACTTGCCTCGCGAACTCGTCGATCTCGCGAAAGCGATCGCCGCTCTGCCGGACTCGCAGCAGCGAGATCTCGAAGGCATCTACGGCCGAGTGGTCGAGTCGGTCAAACGCCGTCGCCGAATTCTGGCCCTCGTGCAAGAGGCCCTCGCTCAACTCAGGCTCGACATCAAATATCTGATGTTCGATCTCGAAGTCACCCGCAAGGAACGCGACGAACTGCGCGAGCGACTCGATTAGCCGCATCGCCGATGTCGCTGACGAATTGGTCCCCATCGAGCTCGTTCCGATGGTTATCTGCCTCATGGCTACTTTGACCAATTTGTTTCCCGAAACGGTCAACGCAACGCTTTCGGTCTCTAATTCCTCTGCCTTCATTCCTCTGCCAATTCGACGTCCGCAAAGAAGTGACAGTGGAACTGGAGCAAACGAAGACGCTCATCAAGTTCGCCGGGGCGAGAGCAGATTTGCGAGCCGTTGCCTGAGTAATCGCTGCTACATAGCAAGCCGCTCACTCATGCGCGCTGATTCGATCCGCGACTGAGCCATATTGGGACTCACGCTGCTCCCCGGCGCCTCAAGAAGGAAAATCATTCGCGTCCGAAGTCATTGAGGCACGCTCGTTCGAGCGGCTATTCGCCTCTGACTCGTGCAGATTGGCCCGCTTTGTGCGGTTTGAAGCGGCGAAGGAGTCGCTTCAATGTCACAAGAACTACAACCGCAAACGAGCCCCGCGCGAAAGTCGAATTGGACAAAAGCCCGCGTCAATTTTTGGCTCGACGCCCTATTGGCGATCATCTTTGTCGCAGTGGCGACGGTGTCAGCCGTGCTGCGTTTTGTCTTTCCGCTCCCGACGACGGCTGCCGGATGGTCGCTATGGGGGTTTGATTACAACGACTACTCGCGGCTGCACTTTTGGCTGATGTGCGTGCTCGGAGCGGGCATCGTTCTGCACGTCATGCTGCATTGGAGTTGGGTCTGCGGCATGCTGACTCGCGGCAACTCAACATCGACGCTCCGCACCGACAACGGCACACAAACGCTGCTCGGAGTGATCGTGCTCGCCGCCGCATTGCACGCGATCGGCCTCACCGTCCTCGCCGCGTTACTAACAGTCGTGAAGCCATAGCGTGCCGGCTTCGCGTGCAGTGTGACGCGACGCAGCCGCGTCGCATTACCGCGTGCCCAACGGGCCGCGCTCAACGCCAGCGCACGACTTCCAAACGCAACAACGGCCGCCAAAGAGCCGCACGAGTGCGCGACGCTACGCCCTCATTTCGCCCGAGCTAGCGACCTGCCGGGACCGCGGCTACATGTGCTGCCGCTGCGTTGATCGTCTCGCTCACTCCTCTCGAAAGGCTGCTATGCGTCTTTGCTTTCGTCTCGTCTTTTGCGCGTTGAGCGTTGTTACGGTCTCGCGCTACGCCACTGCTCAGACCGCCTTTCCTCAGTCGAGCGTCACTTCTCCGGCAGCGGCGGATGATGCGGCGAAGATCAACGCCGGGCTGACTGAGCTGAAGAAGGAGATTGAAGCTCTCAAGGCGAAGAAGCCGAATGCGCGCTTGTTGGCGGATGTTGAAGTCTTCGCAAAGGGCGTCGAATGGTGCCTGCGTCATGAAGAGTTCTATCTCCCGAAAAACGCAGCGGCAGCAGCTCCGAAGGTCTCGGGTTATGTGAAGCATTGCCTTGATGCGCTTGAGCAAGGTCAGGCGCGCGCGAAAGAACTCGCGACGGGAAAAGCGTCATGGGCGAATCAACCGGGAGTCACCATTCGCGGCTATGTGTCGCGCGTTGATGGGTCGGTGCAGCCTTACGCACTGACGTTGCCGCCGAACTTTGAAGAGTCAAAGTCAGCGCAGCGCTGGCCTCTGCATTTAGTGTTACATGGTCGCGGCGGCGATCGGAATGAGGTGCGGTTCTTCGTCGAGCATGCCAAACGCAAGCCGAGTGACGGACAAGATTGGATTCAGCTCGATGTCTTTGGTCGGACAGACAACGCCTATCGCTGGGCGGGCGAGACCGACGTGCTCGAAGCGCTGACTGACGTGCAACGCCGCTTCCGCATCGACGACCGGCGCATCACCTTGTGGGGCTTCTCGATGGGCGGAGCGGGAAGTTGGTCGCTCGGCCTGCATCATCCTTCGTTGTGGTCGTCGGTCGGACCGGGTGCCGGGTTCGTCGACTTCTACAACTATCAAAAGCAGACCGAGAAGCTGCCCGCGTATCAGGATAAGGCGCTGCGGATCTACGACTCGCTGCGCTATGCAATGAACATGGCCAACGTGCCGCTCTGCACTTACGGCGGAGAACTCGATCCGCAGTTAGCGGCGAGCACGTTGATGGTTGATGAAGCAAAGAAGCTCGAAGTGCCGGTCAAGTTCTTGATCGGGCCGAAGACCGAGCACCGGTTTCATCCCGACTCCTTCAAAGAGTTCATGGCCTTTCACAAAGAGAAGTCGAAGGCCGGGCGCACTCCGTTTCCCGGTGCGAAGACCATTCAGTTCGTGACCTACACCTTGAAGTACAACCGCTGCGAGTGGCTCACGATTGAAGAACTCGACGAGCAGTACGAGCAGACCGTCGTTGAAGGCGGCCTCGATCCAGCAGGCACGCTGTTGCTTGAGACGCGCAATGTCGCGGCACTGCAACTCAATCGAGACATCGCAGACGACGTCGAGATCGACGATCAGAAATTCCCGCTGCGGACTGCGGCAGACAACTTGCTGCCCGGCGTCTACTTCCGCAAAGAGGACGGCAAGTGGGAAGCGCTGAGCTATCAAGACTCCGTCGACTTCGCGAAGAACTCCGAGATCAAGAAGCGTCACAACTTGCAGGGCCCGATCGACGACGCGTTTATGGAGCCATTCGTCTGCGTGAAGGGCAGCGGCTCTGCATGGGTCGCCGAGCAGCAAGCATGGACCGATTGGACGCTGTCTCGCTTTCAACATGAGTTCGACAAATGGATGCGCGCCAAAGTCCCCGTCATCACCGACGCGCAACTGACCGAAGAGCACATCGCCGACAAGAACCTCATCCTCTTCGGCGATCCCGGTTCGAACTCAGTGCTGGCAAAGGTCATCAAAGGCTTGCCGATCGAATGGACGAAGTCGGGTCTCGAAGTGAATGGGCAGAAGTATGACCCCGCGACTCACGGCGTGAGTTTGATCTACCCGAACCCGCTGAACCCATCGCGGTATGTCGTCATCAACTCGGGTCACACGATGCACGAGAAAGACTTCCGCGCCTCGAACGCATGGCTGTTTCCGAAACTGGGAGACATCGCCGTCGTGAAGTTCGAGAAGGACGCGAAAGCCGGCTTCGTCGAAACGACCGTTTGGGCGGACCTCTTCGGCAATGACTGGACGCTGAGTAAGAAGAAGTAACTCAGACGTTTCCGACACGTTTAACCGCGACCCTCTGGGGAGCGCGTCGGACGCGGCCTTCGACCTCATACATCGACCGTCGTCAGCGTCAGCATTGGCCCGCTTTGACGACAAAGTCTCCTGCGAATCGAGAGCATCCGCCCGCACTCGAAGCGCTCCCCAGAGGGTCGCGGTTAAACGTCAGAGGCGGAGCCGGTCACAGTTGACTCAAGCTTTTGTGGTCGCCTTTAGCTCCGCGAAAGTGCGTCTTCAAACGCCGGAACTTCATTCGAAGTTCGTTTGCAC
>CAZNMS010000277.1:0-11463 GCA_964573505.1 uncultured Planctomycetaceae bacterium
CGCAAAGCTCGAACGAGAACTGCAACCCGCTCGACAGCAAGCCATCGCAGCACTCGAAGCGGTTCAAGATCGCCTCACTCGAGCCGGCAAACTCGATGAAGCGATCGCGGTACGAACTCAAGTTCGCAAGCTGAAGGCCGAGCATCCCGGAGTCACAACCGACCCCGGTAATCTTTATTCCTACCGAGGACGAGTCGGACTCGTGCTGCTGGTCAATGTCACCGGAGCGATCGACGGCTCGGTCTATGGCAGTGGTCCTTACACCGACGACTCGGACCTCTCGACCGCCGCCGTGCATGCCGGAGTGCTGAATGTTGGCGAGACCAATCTGCTCAAAGTCACGATCCTTCCGGGTACCGATTCCTACACAGCAAGCACGCAGAACGGAGTCACGACTTATCAATACGCAACATGGGGCGGGAGCTATCGCGTCGAACTCGCGATCGTGCCGACTCCCTCGGTGAGAACCAATGGCAAGCGCACGCTGCCAATCGTTCGCCCGCGCGACGGCACTGAGGCTGACGATTCGATCTACGGCCGAGGCGAAGTCGGCGATCGAGTGGTCATGCAAGTGCGCGGCTCAACGGACGGGTTCGTCTGGGGTTCAGGGACTTACACCGACGACTCTTCTGTCGGCACGGCAGCCGTGCATGCCGGACTGCTCCGAGTCGGCGAAGTCGGCCGAGTCACGATTCAGATCGAGCAAGGGCTCGATTCGTACAAAGGCAGCACGATCAACGGAGTCGCCTCGCTCGACTATGCGAGCTGGCCGCGCAGCTTCGTGTTCGTGATCGACGAAAAGACGAAGGTTTCGATCACCCCTGCCACTACCGACGCCCCGCGCATCGCCCCTGATCCCGGCACGCTCCTGAGCTTCCGTTCGAAGGTCGGTGAGTCGTTCTTGTTTGAAGTCACGGGCAGTGCCGACGGCTTTGTGTATGGCAGCGACATCTACACCGACGACTCGACGCTCGCGACAACCGTCGTGCATGCGGGCATTGTCGAACCCGGCGAACGCACGATCGTCAAAGTGACGATGCTGCCCGGTCGTGAAAATTACACAGCGACCATTCGCAACGGCATCGAGAGCCGCTCATGGGGCGTATGGTCCAGCAGCTTCAGCGTGAAGAACGTCGGCGATCCGACGAAGGGCAAGTAACCCGACCAGCCACTGAGCCCCGCCGCCGCCCGACGTGTGCGGTGTGCGGGTTCGTGACCGCCGCACGGGCGGAACTCCTCAGAGCCGAATCCCCGCAGCCTCCGCCCAGAGTCGCCAACAGCAGGCGTGATTTCCCACATGCCGCTCGCTGCGGGGCATTTTCCGAGAGAAATCGCACATTCCGCCGACTCAGCCCACTCGCGACGAGGAAACTCGATCCCACAGTGATCGCTGATGGCACACTCGTTGCCTTCACACATCACTTCGTTGCCTCAGCCAATGACGGCCGAGGACTCTTCGATGTGATACCTGAGGAGAACGTAGAGTGCCCTCACTCGACCTCAAAACTGCGGGCGTATTAGCGATGTTCGCATTAGCTGGCTGCAAGCCGGCTTATGAGTCCAAATTCGTAACATCCGAGGCGGTCACAAAGCTCGACGCCAAACTGCAAGATGTCATCGGCGGGACGCTGACCGACAAATGTGGCACACCCGCAACGCCGAAATTGCTCGGTGATGATAAGAAGACTCTCGACCAATTAACGGCTGGAAGAGATCTCTATCTCAAGCACTGCCAACAGTGTCATGGTCAGTCCGGCGACGGAAATGGTGTTGCCGGAAAATATCTCTATCCCCGTCCGCGCGATTACCGCAAAGGCGTCTTCAAATTCACATCGACGCCATACGGTTCGAAGCCGCGCCGAGACGACCTCGTTCGCACGATTGATACCGGCATCCCCGGTTCGTCGATGCCCTCGTTCAAGCTGCTCCCGAAACGCGAACGAGACTTACTCATCGACTATGTCTTGATTCTCACGCATCGAGGCGAACTCGAAGAACAATTGGCGTATGAAGCCGCAACTGAGGAAGAGATCGATCCAAATAATGTTCCCGACCTCATTGCGAGCGTGCTGCGAGGATGGAACGACGCCGAACAGAACGAAGTGCATCCGCTGACGCCGCAGCCCTATGCCTTTACCGCCGAGCATGTTGAAGCCGGTAAGAAAGCATTTCTTTCAAAGGGTTGCTCGAAGTGTCACGGTGAAGACGGTCGCGGTCAGACCAAAGACAACCTCGGAAAGGATGCTTGGGGCTTCGCGACAAAGGCTGCAGATCTCACTTCGGGGTTGCTACATGGTGGCAAGCGTCCGATCGACATCTACCGTCGAATCATTTCTGGTATCAACGGCACGCCAATGCCCGGCTTTCGCACCATCCTAGAACAAGAGCCGGACACCATTTGGAACCTCGCCGCCTACGTCTTGCATGTCACAAATCTGCGACGAGAAGGCACGGTGCCTGAGCCGGGACCATTTAGCAAAACCACTCCCGAAAGTGGCAACGCCGTTGTCCTCGATCCCGCCGTCGCTGGTGCCGAGTAGTAACCTCGCGCAGCAACTGGCGCTACAGCGGAACCTTATTGCAATCATCCAATTATCCTCGTCCTCCATTGAGCAAGGATGAAGCACAACATGGCCGACGGTCACTCGGAACTTGAAATCAAACAACGCGAGCTTATTGAACTCCGGCAGCGAGCGAATCAACTCGAAGCCGAGATTCTCGATGAAGCTGCGGGGCGGCCCTGGTCGCTCACCGGGTTTTATACCGCATACTACGCCACAACCGGATTCATGCTCGGACTGATTGCTGCTTCGGTTAGCCTGATGTTTAACGTCATCGGCGGTCCGATTGCCGGTAAGAGTCCGCTCGAACTCGTGCGTGTCTATCTCACATTCCCGCTGGGCGCGAAAGCCTTAGATATCGCTGGCCCCGACCGAGTCTATGCGATTGATAACGGTGTGATCCTCGCGATTGGGTGCTGCCTATACTTGGCGACGGGCATGCTCTTGGGAGTCCCATTTCACGTTATCGCCATGCGATTCACAGCGAAAGCAGCCCTCGGTGTCAGACTCGCCTTCGGAGCGTCGCTCGGCGTCTTGCTGTGGGCAGTCAATTTCTACGGCATTCTCTCGTGGCTGCAGCCGGCAACCTGCGGCGGGAATTGGATTGTCAATCAGGAATATATGCCGTGGTGGGTCGCAGCAGCGACGCACGTCGTCTTTGGCATCACGATGATCATCGTTTCGCCGCTCGGGCAATATGTGCCATATCACAGTCCAGTCGAGCAGCAGAAGACATAACTCCGACGAGACGCCTCAGACGCTTATCTAGTTACATCGAATTCTCTCATCAGCATTGGGACATCGTCCCCCGCATCCTCATACCATCGGACCCAGGACATGACCGAAGGGCAACTCACTGAACCGCACGCCTCGCACAAGGATCTTGTGGATGAAGGGGCAATGAAGGCGTACTTCCTCGCCGCATTGACTTTCATGTTGGTTTCAATGCTCGCAGGCATTCTCGTTGCGCTGCAATTGATACGACACAATCCATTGCAAGGCATTGAGCTACTTTCACCCGGCCGCTGGCGCATGATTCATACCAATGCGATCGCCTACGGCTTTCTGGGAAATAGCTTTCTGGGCCTCATGCACTGGGCGATCCCGCGACTGACGTTCCGCCCGGTGCTTCACAAGCACCTGTCATGGTTCATTTTTGGAGCATGGCAAGTTGTCGTCTTATCAACCGCTGGCGGGATCCTGCTCGGGCAGGCACAAGCTCTCGAATGGGGTGAGACCCCCGTTTGGATTGACCCACTCGCTCAGGCTGGATTGCTACTGGTGGCGATCAATTTCGGCACTCCGGTGCTTCGCCATAAGGGGCCGATGTACGTCACTCTGTGGTACTTCCTCGCGATGTTTATCTGGACTCCGCTCACATACGCGATGGGCAACTTCATGCCGCAGTATGTGGTGTCCGGGTCAAGTGCCGGTGCAGTCGGCGGGCTCTTTATTCACGACCTTGTGGGACTCTTCGTGACGCCGCTCGGCTGGGGGCTGATGTACTACTTCGTCCCGATCGTGCTCAAGAAGCCGATTTGGTCGCACGGCTTGTCGCTCGTCGGCTTCTGGGGACTCGCGTTCTTCTACCCGCTCAATGGAATTCACCACTTCCTCTATACCCCGATCCCGATGTTTCTCCAGTACGGAGCCATCATGTCGACCATCGCCGTCGAATTGGTGGTGACGACGGTGATTATCAACTTCTTCGGAACGATCTGGGGACAAGGGCGGATGGTCGTAACCAATCTGCCGATCCGGTGGTTTTATACCGGCATGGTCTTGTACTTCTTGACCTGCCTGCAATGTGCGATGCAGACGACGCTGACGTTTCAAGCGTTGATTCACTTCACCGACTGGGTCGTCGGTCACGCACACCTCGTGATGTATGGCGTCTTCAGCCAGTGGATCTTCGGGATGATGACTTATCTCTTCCCGCGCCTGCTCGGCGTTGACTGGTATAGCCGCCGACTCTGCGAATGGCATTATTGGTTGTCGGCAGTCGGAGTTTTCATCATGTCCGGCGATCTGATTCTCGGGGGGCTGTTTCAAGGTTGGTCATGGGCTGCCCTGCAACCGTGGGAAGCATCCATCGAAGTATCAATGCCATTCTGGCTCGTCCGCGTCGGCGCTGGGCTGATGATGTTCGCTGGCTTAATCGTGTTTCTCTACAACCTTTATATGACTTGGCAGGCTTCGAAGAATTTACCCGCAGCGGCAAAGGCGTAGCGTGGACTTCCAGTCTGTGCGCTTTTCTTGACGGTCCGAGTCTGCTCTGCGGCCATAAAACAGCACGGGCGAGAAGCCCCTGCTACTGATCGTGTTGGAGAACCTTCGCAAATGTTCGAGTCGAAATCAGGCATCCTGCTGGTTGGCGGGATCATGTTTTTTGCCTTCGCGTTTCTGTCGAACGCTGTCGTTCCCGTGCTGATGTATAATCAGCCGGAACAGACGGCTGAGCAACTCGTGAATGCGAATATTCGTTTTCAGTTTGAAGAGCTTTCGCGACGCTATCCCGAGCCCTTCGTGAAAGCGTTTGGCGAACCGCCAACCGATCCGAAGACAGCCGCCGATTGGTGGAACAAGCAATGTGCTGACGCACTGCGAACCGGTCGGGATGTGTATGTCGGCGAAGGCTGCTGGCACTGCCATAGCCAATTCATTCGCCCGGTCTCAAACGAGGATCTTCGCTGGGGTCCGGTATCACGCTCATGGGAGTATCAAAACGAACTCCAGCGTCCGGTGCTCTTCGGGACTCGACGAGTCGGTCCGGATCTGTGTCGCGAAGGCGGGCGTCGATCAAGCGATTGGCACGCCGTGCATTTCTTCAAACCGAGCATGACATCGACTCAATCGCCAATGCCCGAGTATCCGTGGCTGTTTGAAGGCGAGCCGAACAAACCCAATAAGAAGGGACTCGCACTGATTACCTACATCCAATGGATGGGTTCTTGGCTGGAGAGTTATCCCTACTACGAGACCTACGAGCCTTCGCTCGTTGTGACCTCGAAGACTGAAGAAGCGAAATCTGAGTAGCAAAGCGAAGCCCGAATCACACTGAAGCAATTCGGCCCCAGTCGATCCGCCATTGGCGTTTTCTCCACACCGAATGCCGACGGCGTTTTCGAATGTTGTTTGAGAACGTCATCCCGCTGAGGCTCGGGATAGAATCCCAAGCTACTTATTCGAGCGAATTTCCGAAGAGAAATAGAGAAGAGTCCCACTATGTCAACGGCGAGAGAGCGTCGCACAACTCGAATTATCACCGGCATCTTGGCGTTTGTGATTCTCATTCCGAGCGTCTTTGGTTTCGGCAGTAAATTGGTCGAGTTCATTAAGCTCGTATCCGGCGAAGTGGATGGCGCTTTCGCGATCTCGCCTGTTGCAAATTATCTCTTGGCGAGCACCGGCTTCTTCTTCTTGCTCTTGTGGGCAACGGCCAACGGCATGTTTTATGACATCGAAGCTCCGAAGCATGACCTGTTGGAACATGAGAGAGAATTGGATGAGGGGATGACACGATAGCTCTGCGAGCCGTCTATCCGAGAGGTCGTAGCAGGGGCTTCTAGCCCGTGCTTAACGGCAACGATCAATTGATTGCGAATATCCAAAGGGCAGCAGGGCTCAGAACGAGGTGTCAGCAGGTAGCGCCTTGCCGCTCAATTTGGTTGCTACCCAGTATTGAACCATGCCCCAATAGGCTGCACGGACTGGAAGTCCATGCTACTTGGGCGGCATCCTCGCTGCTCAGAATTGGCGCCTATCAACAGAATGAGCTTCCCGAGAGGAATTACGAATGACAAGCCCCGAGCAGACATCTCCAGAAGTCGAAGGCCGTTATCATCACTATACCGGCAATGAAATCCCGTGGTACGTGCGAGTGCTCTGGCTGGCGTTTTGGGTTTTCATCATCGCCTATACGGTCAAATTCTTGTTTCCGGCGGTGCAGGTGGAATTGGCGACGCCTCCGTGAGTCGGTGCGCTGCGGTGCGACGTGTTGATTGACCGTGTTGCCGGAAAATTGGGCGAGGTTCATTTCGGTCTTGTATTGGGTCACAGAGCCGCGCCCGTTAGGAAGCGGAGTTTCGGCTATTTTGTGATTGATTCCGCTTCCTGAGGAACACTCCGCTTTTGGGTACGACGGACTTGCAGTCCGTCGCTTCTCACGACGATCGACGGACTACAAGTCCGTCGTACCAGTGTTCCTCGCCCATTGTGGCCGCCCCCGGTTGGGGAACTCCTGACGGGCGCTGCTCTGCGACCTCATCGTGAACCTTGCCGAATTCTCACGGCTCACCGCGTCGCCTGAGGCTCGCGGTTAAACGGGACAATGGGATAAGACGGCTGTTGGTGGGATTTAAATTGTTGTGAGGCTACGAAAGAACTGTCATGTCGCCTCAGCCTGCTACCGCAGCTTGTGTTTGGTGCGGACTGCCTCTGCCGAAAAGTTGGTGGCACACTGGTACTGCTCCGGCTGCGGATGATGCTTATTGCTGTTTTGGCTGCCGGTTCGCCGCTCAGGTCAGTGCGGATCGCGGTGAAGCCGGGAAGGTGCGCTGGACGCTCACGCGATTGGGAATCGCCATTTTCTTCGCCATGAACGTCTCGATGTTCACAATGGCGTTGTGGAGCTACGACGTCTATGAGGTCGCTCCGACAGATACGCTCGCCGCGACAATTACCGATTTGCTCGTCTGGCTGAGCCTGCTGGCGTCGTTGCCGGTATTATTTCTACTAGGTGTGCCAATCGCGGTTTCGGGATGCCTCTCTCTGCGCGACGGGCGAATCACGAGCGACTTACTCGTGATTGCTGGCGTGTTCGCGGCATTTGCTTACTCGGTCGTTTCGGTATTAAACGGTTCGAGTCATATTTATTTCGAGGTCGCGAGTCTTGTGCTCGTCCTTGTGACGCTCGGCCGCTGGCTCGAAGCTCACGGGAAGCTGCAAACGAATGAGGTATTAGAGTCGCTCGAACGCTTGCTACCGCCGACGGCACGGCGGATTGAGGCGGATTCGACGCATCTCGAAGTGCCGACATCGAGTTTGATACCGACCGACCGGGTGCGAGTGCTGGCTGGCGAACGCATCCCGGCTGACGGGCGCGTTGTGAATCAGGCGGTGAGTGTCGACGAGCAATTACTCACCGGCGAGAGCCTGCCGGTCCTGAAGCAACCGGGTGATGCAGTGGCGTCGGGGACGCTGAATCTCGACGGCGACTTGATCATCGAGGTCACTCGGCCCGTCGACGACAGCACTATCGCGCGGTTGGTGAAGGTGGTGCGAGAGGCTCGTCAGTCGCTCGGTCACTATCAGCGATTGGCCGACAAAGTGACGACCGGGTTTGTCCCGTTCGTCGCAGTTGTGTGTGCCATCGCGATTGGTTGGCATCTCACTGTCGCGACCGTTGCTGAGTCGATCATGGCGGGACTCGCGGTCGTGTTGATTGCTTGTCCGTGCGCGCTGGGGCTTGCGACTTCGGTTGCTGTTTGGACTGCACTGGGCCGAGCCGCCGAACGCGGGGTGCTCATTCGAAACGGCGAGGTGCTGGAGAAGCTCGCCCGCGTGCAAGCCGTCCGATTCGATAAGACGGGCACGCTGACGACGGGTGAGGCGCGCGTGACTGCGTTGCTCTGCTCGCCGGGGACCGAGGCGGTCGAAGTGGTGAGTGTCGCTCGGCAGTTGGCTCAGCGGTCGACTCATGTGTTCTCGCGCGCGATCAGCACGTTCGATGTCGCGCTGAACGAGGCCGGGAATGCGGCGTCTCAAGATGGCGGAACGGGGGGCGATGCTGTCATCGAACTGCTGAGCTTGCAGTCGATTGTCGGACGCGGGATGCGCGCGATTCGAGCCGATGGTCGCAAGTTGGTGTTGGGGAGTCGCGAGTTCCTTCGCACGGAAGAGCTTGAGTTCGGAGCGGAGTTCGAACGCTCCCTGCAAGCCGCTTTGACGAGCGATGCGGGAATGGTGTTCGTCGGTTGGAACGGAGCGGCTCGCGGCGTCTTCTTGCTCTCGGAGTCAGTGCGGTCGGAAGTCGCAGAGATGCTGCAGAGCTTGAATCGCAGCGGGCTCGATCTGCGCGTGCTGTCGGGAGATCGACCGGAACGAGTCGCGCGCTTCGTCACGGAAGCGGCAGGAGACTCAAGCTCGTTGGCCTTCGAAGCGGGGCTCCTGCCCGAGCAGAAACTGGCAGCACTTCGGCATGCGAAGAACGAGTTCGGCGCGGTGATGATGGTCGGAGATGGAATCAATGACGCTCCGGCTTTGGCTGCGGCGGATGTCGGAGTGGCACTCGGCTGCGGCACGGACGTCTCGCGCGATGCAGCGGGAGTTTGCTTGCTGAGCAACGACCTCACCGCAATCCCGTGGGTCATTGAACTGGGGCGACTGACGCGCCGAGTCATTCTGCAAAATCTCGCTTGGGCGTTCGGGTACAACGCGATTGGCATGACGCTGGCGGCGTTCGGGCTGCTGAGCCCAGTCGTCGCGGCAATCGTGATGTTCGTGAGCAGCCTCGTCGTGCTCGCGAACTCGCGCAGACTGCATGGCTTCGATCGGTGCGAACACTCAATTGAGCCGGTCACTGAAACGCTGATCGTTCGGCGAACGGCGGTCATGGCTGAGGCGGGAAATTGAATGCACGATTCGAGTGGTTCGACGAAAAGAAGAGAAGAAATGAAGAAGCGAGGGGAACGCTCATTGACGCTAATCGGCACTCATCGAAGACGGTGCGCGGCAAGCGGTTGTTTTGATGGCGGGCTCGGATTTTGAGCATGGTTCAAAGTGACGGGCGCAGAGCCGCGCCCGTCAGGAAGCGGAATCCACTGCAAAATAGCCAGAACACCGCTTCCTCACGGGCGCGGCTCTGCAACTTCACCGTGAACCATGCGGAGTTGTTTTGCTGATCGCGTTGAGTTGGCCGGGATCTCTTTGAAGTCGCTCGGTGTAAGGGGCCAACCATCTTTGTTGCGCGGGATTGACTTGTGCTGGGGATCTCATGCTGGAAGTGCCACTTATCTTTGTCAGCGGGTTGCTCGGATCAGGGCACTGCATTGGCATGTGCGGAGCGTTCGCAGTGGCCATCGGATGGAACTGCCGCAGTCCGGCGGACAATTTTTTCCGACAAGCAATCTTTAGCCTCGGCCGCGCAACGACCTATGTGTTTCTGGGAGCGACTGTCGGCTTCGTCGGTCAACGACTGACACTGAAAGCTCCGTGGCTGAGTTCGTCGCAAGGGGTCTTGTCGGTGTTGGCCGGAGTGCTGCTGCTATTCGCGGGACTGGCTAGCGCCGGATGGCTGCCTCTGCGCTGGAGTTGGATCGCTCGGGCCAATGCCTGCCCGGCGGCGGAACAGTTTCGAGCACTGCTCCGCTCACCGCAGCGCAGCAACGTGCTCATCGCCGGAGTGCTGACCGGCTTCTTGCCCTGCGGATTGGTCTATGGAGTTCTGGCACTCGCAGCAGCAACGGGACATGCCCTGCACGGCGCGGGAGTCATGGCAACCTTCGCGGCAGGCACGATGCCGCTGATGATCGCAACGGGACTCGGTGCCTCGACGCTGAGCGTCACGGCGCGAACTCGATTGCTGAGAGTGGCCGCCATGTGCGTCATCGCGATGGGAGCCATCACGGTCGCGCGCGGAGCGTCTTCGTTGTCAGCAGCGAAGTCGCAGTCGACTTCGGCTTGCCCGTTCTGTCAGCCATTGAGCGAGAAGAATTGAGATCGGCTGGGCGATAGGACCTATAGGACGCAGAGGACCGATAGGACGAATATGGTTTGAGCCTCAATGAAGCGGGTCGGAGGACGCGGGACGTTGAGCCGATGCTTGCAGTTGGTCCCAACCGACGGCTTGATAAGGCGGCTCAATCGGCACGATGGCGGCTTGCTTCGTCGCGATGAAAGCACAGACGGCATAGGTCCGCGCGATGAAGTGCCATAGCCACGGCCCGGCGACGGAGAGATTGCTCAGTTGCTCGGACAAGAGCGGATCGGTGCGCAGCGTCTGACCGATGAAGCTCGGATGCAGCCCGCTGAAGAAGTTGCCTTCAAGTAATAATTTTGACAGCACTGAAGGCAGCTCAATCTCCGTCGCTTCGGCGATGTGAGGCGCGGTTGAGGTCGAGACGATTTCGCTCGTCACAATCAAACGCCCGCCCGGCTCAACGAGGTCCGCCGCCAATCGCAGATGCTGCAGCCGCAATCCTTGCACGAGTTCCAGAAAGCCTGCGTGCTTCTCGCCGATCGTGAAGGTCGCCGTCTCAACGAGCTGGCTCAGCAAACCGATCGACAACACGATGCGCCCCGTCGGGAGATCAACCGTCGGACGCGCTGTGGCCAGTCGCTGAGCAACGGCGCGGACCGACTCGATATCAGACTGAGGCGTGAGCGCGGCGATCTCATCCCATACTCCGGTGAGATCAATGCCGCCGTGACAGGCGATGCGCTGATCGTCGGCGAGGCCCTGCTGTTCGACGCCCGCGAGCAGCGCACTCTGATCGAGATCAACAAGCTGCACGCGCCAGCCTGTAGCGAGAATTGCATGCAGATCGAGATCGTTGCAGTTGCCCGCGCCGAGCACGCAAAGCTCGCCGCGCGAGAGCGGTTGCAGAGCTTGCAAGACGAGCTGTGTGACTCGCTCTCGATGCGCGCGATAGAGATCCCAGCCGCTGCGGCTTTCGGTGTTGCGACGGAGTTGTTCGGCAGTCAGACAGTTCATGCGGTGCTTTGCGAGAGGATGCAGGTGAGGCACGGAGAGTAAAGCAAGCGGTTGAGTGGAGTTGGCTGGCGCTGTCGGGGAATGCTCAGGCGGCTTGAACGCGGGCGGAGTCGCTGTGCGCGGAGAAGCGCGGCCCGATGGGCACGCGGTTAAACGAGGCGGCGAAGTTGCATCCGATAGTCGCCTTTC
>CAZNMS010000278.1:0-11331 GCA_964573505.1 uncultured Planctomycetaceae bacterium
AAGCGCGAAAGGTGCATCGTCTGAGCTTTGCTCTCCGTGTTGTACATGACGAAGAACTGGCCGTTGCTCTTGTAGTTCGGATGGAACGCGAAGCCTAAGAGGCCCTCTTCGTCATCCTTCTTGAAGTGATGCACGCGATCGCGGAGGTCTGCAAAGAGCTTTGCCTTCTTCGCAGCGGGATCGTTCGGCAGGACATGAATCATGCCGCTCTGATCAATCACGAAGACGCGGTTAGATCCGTCACCAGCATGCGTAACCTGAATCGAACGCATCGGCGGATTCGGACGACCGCTGTCGTCGACCGGAGCCCATCCTTCCCACTCAACGTTCGGAAACGCGATCTCAGCTTTCACATCGAGCGTGCCGTCGATTGGCTCTTTGGCTTTGCCTTTCTCGTCGAGCACTCGCACTCGGATGTTGCGATAGGCGACTTCATTGCCGTGATCCTGCAAGCAAATGTGCCCGCTCGTCGCTTTGCCGAAGCCTTCCATTTTGGCGAACTTGCTCTTCGCAACGCGGGCATTCCAGTCGTCGCTGCCTTTGACGAACTTGTAGTAGCTGACTCCATTCATGCAGACCTCGCCGTCTGTCGGAGTCACGCGCAGGTAAAGATGATTCCACTCTCCGGCAGGGCGGGTTGAGTCGTCGACATCAACTCCCTTGTAGCCGACCTGCTGCTCGAACTTGATCGCCCATGAGGGCTTTTGCGGCGTGTAGAGCTGATAGAGCCATCCGGCTTTCTGAGGATCGTGCCCGTCGACGTTGTCTTGAATTTGGATCTCGGGGCCAGTGTGCCATGGCGCGCCGCCCGTCTCTTGAACGTGAAACATCAGGCCGCTGTTGCCGCCCTTTGAGATCTTGTATTCGAGCTGAATCTCGAAGCTGCCGAACTGCTCTGTAGTAATAATGTCACCGGCACTCTTGCCCTTGCGGACGAGTGCTCCCTCTTCGACGACCCATCCGTCCTTAATCTTGTCCGACTTGTAGTTGCGCCAGCCGGAGGCCGACTTGCCATCGAAGAGCAGCTTCCAACCGGAGCGTTGTTCGGCAGCCGTAAGCTGATTGGCCTCTTCCGCCAGCACCGGAGCCGAGAGCCCCAGTCCCGCAAGTGCTGCCAACCAACGAAGTCGAGACAAGTTTTTCATAGTGATCCTTCAGAAGTAGGAGAGAAGAAACGCAGGCTTCAGAGCCGAGTTCGGAGCGTAGAGCAGCAGCCTTCGAACGGGCCACTGCGGCTAGGTATCGCCTTTCAAGAGTTGCAGTGCCTTGCATGCGATGAGTGCCTATGGTGCGATCGTCCGTCGAATCATCGCACTCCTCGCAGGAGCAGAGGCCAATTGGCGCATCATGAAAATGCCGAAACAGCTCGTAGAACTTTCGAAGCGCTTGCAGGCTGCTCGCTCGAAGTCGCCGAAACGAACCTCCGCCGAGGCCTACGCACAAGTGGAACGATCGCTGAAGGGGAGCGATACGGAACCGAATGGCGAGTCCTCGAACAATGGTGCGAAGCGACGAAGTTGATCCTGCCCGAGTCAGTCGTGCCCGCTCAAGTTGGTGGCCGAGAGCACGACCTGCTGTATCTCCCTGACGAAGTCGCATGGCTCAAATTCACGAAGCCATGGTGCGCTGGTTATGCGGTTGACTTGAGTGCTCGAACGCCTGAGCTGCTCCCCGCGCGGCCCACTCAATACCTGCGACGCCTCGCACTTCAAAACCGCTACTTCGGAGACGCGATGCGATTCATCGGGATCACTGCTGACCCGCGTTCCCGCCGTATCGTGACATCGCAACGCGACATCACTGGCCGCAGCCCTTTATGGGGCGAGATCAGCGATTGGTTTGCTCGTCATGGTTTCCGGAAGCTGACAGTGAGGCGCCTCGGAGCCTATGACGCAATGGCCTTCGCAACTGAGGGGATTGGGGTTTTCGATGTGCGACCGGCCAATCTCGTGATTGATGACGCGGGCGAATTGATCCCGATCGACCTCATGCTTCGAACTCTGACCGCAAAGCAATTCGCGACTCTCTCCGGGCAATGACATCGGTTTGTTGGACAGACTGCACTACGACTAAAGCCATCGCAAAACTTGACGCCAACAGTGAGCATCGCGATGAGGCTCGTTTGAGTGCCCCTTGAGTTGCTCGGCCTTGCGATCATGTGTGAGTTGGGAACTGAATCGTAGGGCCGCCTCTCCGAGGCGGCCTTTGTTGCGTGACGAAGCAACTTACTGATCGTCGCCTGCGAGTACGTATGTGTGTTCGAACGGGCGATCTTGCAGCGGCTTCGTCCTGCAAGATGCTCAGTCTCGGAGAGACTGAGCTACGAGTTCCCGAAGAGTTGCTCGGCTCGTCTTGCGATCTTGTATGAGTTGGGAACTCGATCTAAGTCGATCCGTCTTTGACGCTTTCTCCACACCGAATTCTGACGACGTTTTTGCACCTTGTTTGAGAACGGCATCCCGCTGAGGCTCGGGATGGAATCCCAAGCTACTTGTCCGAACGAGTTCCCGAAGAACCTTTGCCTCAGGAAGCCAGTTGCATGCACATCGCGATCATCACTGCAGGCGGGGCCGGGATGTTTTGCGGGTCGTGCATGCACGACAACACATGGGCGCGGTCCCTCATGCAAGCCGGGGCCGAAGTCACGCTGATCCCGACTTACACTCCGGTCCGCGTTGACGAAGAGAACCTCAGTTCGCAACGCGTCTTCTTCGGCGGCATCAATGTCTATCTCGATCATCAATCGCGACTGTGGCGCCGCTTGCCGAAGTGGATGAAATCATGGCTCGATCATCCGAGCGTCATTCGGTTCTTCACGGGCTTCGGCGTCAGCAATGACGCGAAGGAGTTAGGCGAGCTAACGTTGGCGATGCTCGCCGGCGAATCCGGTCCGCATGCTCAACACGTTGAAGAGCTTGCCAACTTCATCGCGGGTGAACTGAAGCCCGATGTCGTCTGCTTCAGCAACGCGCTGCTCGCCGGTGCTTTGCGACGCTTGAAGCAGCGTTTCAATGGACCGGTCTTTTGCACGTTGCAGGGCGATGACATCTTTCTCGATAGCCTCGCTCCGACCTTTCGTGAGCGAGCAATCGCTGCCATCTCCGAACGAGCACGTGAGTTCGACGGCTTCCTCGTGCATAGCAACTACTACCGCGACTTCACGGCTGAGTATTTCAAATTACAGAAGGACCGATTTCATCGACTGCCGCTCGGCATTGATCTCGCCGGTCATGATGGCGTGCCGAAAACTCGATCGCTCGGAGCACCGCAAGCCGCTCAGCAAGACTCCGTCACGATCGGGTACTTCGCGCGGATCTGTCCTGAGAAGGGACTGCATGTGCTCGTCGATGCGTTTCGCGAATTACAGAAGCGGCAGCCGCATGTACGACTTATTGCAGGCGGGTATCTCGGCAAACGCGATGAGCAGTACTTTGCGGACCTCATGCGTTCGGCGGCGTCGCTCGGAGATGCGTTCCGGTACGTCGGCAGTCCCCCCGATCATGCGAGTAAGGTCGAGTTGTTGAAGTCGTTCGATGTGCTCTGCGTTCCGGCTCCGTATCGCGAACCGAAAGGCATCTATGTGCTCGAAGCGCTGGCCAATGGAGTGCCGGTCGTCGAACCCGATCACGGAGCCTTCCCGGAACTCATCGAGGCGACCGGCGGCGGTCTGCTCTATCGCAACGCAGATCCGAGCGATCTCCTGCGCGCCTTAGAGACGCTCGTTGTTGATGCTGAGCAGCGCAACGAACTCGCTCGTCGAGGACATGCCGGAGTGCGGCAGAGGTTTGCTCCGGAAGTGATGGCTGCCGAGACGCTCAACGTCTTCGAGGCAGCCGTAAATGGCTCGATGGACTGACTGACGTGAGATTTCCTCGCGGAGATGCGCAGGCTTCTAAGTCGCTGCTTGACGACTTCAGCGAACCCCGGCTACGGTGCCTCCCGTCTTCGCGTGAGTCATGAATCTCTCTGCAAAATCCCTTCACCTGCAGCGTGACTCTTCGGTTTCATGTCCCGTCGCCGCTCGACCGGAACGACGGAACTCGCTTTGAATCCCCTCTCTTACCGCTCTCTTCAAGGCGGTAGCAATTCCCCCAATAGCCAATTACCGTTTCGTCCGCGCGCCGTCAGGTAAGCTCCTCGCACTTCATCGTGTCGGCGGACTTCGCGCGGCTTTCAGGACTTCAGGCTCGTGAGGATTGACGTGTCTTTGCTCCACGTTGTTACTCAGCGTCATCCAATTCGTCACTTGCGGTCGCTCGTCGCTGTCGGCTTGCTTGCGAGTGCGTCCATCGCCGGTGCGCAGGGGCAACCTGCTGCTAATAAGGATGAGCTTCCTGCGACCTTCCGCCCGCCTCGTGCTGTTGCCGACGTCATCAACGCCGAAGACGAACTGACGACCGAAGAGGCTTACGCGCAGTGGAAGAAGAAGGAACTGCCGAACTTCGCGATGGCGATTCAGCAGGCAAAGCCGACCCCGGCGCAGGTCAAGCTGATTGAAGAAGGCTGCAAGATCCGCGTGCAGCGACTGTCACTCAAACAACACCGCGCGAATCTGAAGCCGGTGCGCGTCGACATCTACCGCGACCTCCACTTGCAGGGGACACCGGCGGTTCGTGAGGTTGCTCTCAAGACAATCGCTGCAGAAGCAGATCGCCTACTCGCGGGCAACCTGACCGTGCGACTTCAAGCGTTGATTCTGCTTTCTGAGCTTGAATCCGCTCCGGCCAATCTCCCGAAGAAGTTGCCGCCGGTTCTTTATGGCGACGCGCTGACGATCTACTTCAAGGTCCTCAACGACAAGAATCAGCCCGAGGCCGTGCGACTGCTGGCCGCGACGCTCACCGAAAAAGTCGTGCGCGACGCAGGTTTGACGACCAATCCTCCTCACAAGCTGCGAGTCGAAGCCGGCAAAGTGCTTGTCGCTCTCGCACTCAAGAATGGGGAAAGCGACTGGTATCAAAAGGCCGTTGTCGGCGCGTTGCAGGCCGTGAATCTGCCGACGTTGCCCGATGCTGCAAACACTCAGCAACCGCTGATCGCGACGACGCTGCAAAAGATCGTTGCTGACGGCAATCGCTCGCTCCCGGTCCGGGTTCGTGCCGCGAATGCGCTCGGCAAGGTGACGTTGCCACAATCCGGCATCGACATCGGAGCGATGACTAAGGACTGCTTGAAGCTCAGTCGCACGATCGTGCAGGACTACAACAGCAACGCGGGCAATCGCACGCGAGACGCGTTCCTGCTGCAGGAAGTTTATCTGGGGCTCAAAGCATGGAGAGACGCGTCGCCGAACGACAAAAACGTCACCAATGCTTACTCGGCAATCACGAAGCCGACCGGAGTCGCGTTGAACTCTTTGAATAACGCGCAGCCGGGCCAGCTTCCGGCAAGTGTGTTAGACGACATCAACGGCATCGTCGGAGCTGAAAAGCCGACCTCTGCTGAGAAGCAGGGCGTCGTCGCAAAGCCCGCCGGCAAGTAACCCGCTTGCTCGTTTAACCGCGTGCCCATCGGGCCGCGCTTTTCGCAAACGAGCCTCCAACGCAGTTCGACTCGCCCGAGCCAGAGTTCGCTCGACAGCAACTCGCAATCAGTCGTGACTGCGAAGCGCAGGCCGATGGCCGCGCTTTTCGCGAGCGAGCCTCCAACGCAGTTCGACTCGCCCGTGCCAGAGTTCGCTCGACAGCAAATCGGAATCAGTCGTAGCTCAAAAGCGCGGGCCGTTGGCCACGCGGTTAAACGAGGGTGTGATAATCGTTACTTCGAACTGCGGAGTTCATGCGGCTGCACGGTGAGCTTCGTTCCGTCGCTGAAGGTGACGACGATCGGCTCGGCTTCGAAGTTGTAGGCGATGTAGGTCTTCTTACCTGACTTGATGAAGACGTTCGCAAAGGGGTGCGAGGATGTTGTCGCGGCGTCGATGTGACCGAGCTCGCTCAGCGTGCCGGTCCAGTGTTCCATGAAGGGACGCGAGTTGCCGCCTTCGATCTTCGCGTTCGGATGCTGCTTCAAGTGCGCGACTGCGGGAGCGGAATCGTTCAACGCGCCGAACATCGCGACGAGGTCGCCCCAACCAGTGTTGAAGTCGGTGCCGCCTTTGCGCTTCTCGATGATGCGATCGAAGTTCTTCTTCACGTAAGCCGGATGTCGGCCCATGTAGACCGAGGCCGGTGTGAACGGCAGCCAGTTGATCCCGTGAATGCAGTCGATGTCGCCCGAGAACCATGTGCCGAACGCTCCTTTGCCGCCCCACACCATCCCCAGCGCGACGTTCGGAAAGTCGCTCGGATAGTTCGTGCCGGCGACGTCGAACCAATACTCCTCGACCGCCGTGCGTTCGGTGTTGAACAAGAAGATGCCGAGGTCCCGGAGCTTCTTGTCACCCGTCGCTTCGCCCCACAGCATCAGGCCGTACCAAGCGTTGAGCGACTCGGAAGACGACTCTTGATTGTTGCCGTCGGCGAAGTTCGCATCGCCCGACGCCCACGAATGGCCGGCGTATTTGTCGTAGCACCGCAGGTACGGAAACAGCGCGTCGTTGCGATCAGGGGATGCGATGTCGCGCACCAGCAGGTTGACCATCGGCCCCCATTGCTTCGCCCAGTCGGGATCGAGCCGCGCAATCTCGGCCGCCGCGCGAATGAAGTAGCCGTAATGAAAGTGATGATCGTTGAGCGGCCGGTCGCTGCCGTAGCTCGGGCGACTGCCGATCAGCGTGCCCCAGTTCGCGTCGTGATAGAAGACCGGCTGCTCTTTGTCGGGAGTGGCCGTGAACCAGTTTTCGAGCCGCCGCTTCAGCTCGCTGACAAACGCCGCTTGCAGGTCCTTCGAGTCCGCGACTTCGGCAATGCCGCTCAGCGACGCGAGCGTGCCGAGATGCTTGCCTTCCCAATACGTGTCCGCGAAGCCGGGCTTTGTCTTCGCGGCTTCGACCTTGAGTTGCTCAACGATCTTCGCGCGATCGGCGAGGCCCTCGCGCGGCAGCATCGGCAAGACGCCCTGCATCGGGACGCTCGTTGAGAACTCGTTGCCGACACCGACCTTCATCGCGCCGCGCACCGACCCGTAAGTCAATTCGCTGAGCTTCGTCGTCGCGTACTTCCACTGATGCGGATAGAGCGCGAACACGGTGCCGGTTTCGGTCCCTTCGCGCGGCGTGCAGACGAAACGATACGTCGCGCGGACGTTGCTCCCTTCGACTGCGTATTCGACGCGCGTGTCGGTCACATGCGAATGCGCGTACTTCGCGAACAGCATGAGCGTCTCGGGGCGATCATCGGGAAGCACGGCGATTGAGAAGTAACGATCGTCGCCTTTCTCTCTGCGAAAGGACGTGCTTTCGCGGAGCGAAAGCTGACTCTCCTCCAAATCCCATGACGAGCCGCTCGGGCCGAACAGTCCGTAGTGATGACCGTTGATGGTGACGCCGATCACCGCATCGCCCTTCGCGCCGCTCCAAACCTTCGGAGCTTTACCGAATCGCACTTGCGGTTCGCCTCCGGTGATCAGTCCAAAGACAAACGGACTGCCGTGCCCGAAGCTCGTCGAGAGCGACGCATCGCCCTTGCGCATGACCGCCGTCACGAACCAATCCGAATACCCGCCGCAGTCCGCTTGAGGAAAGTCGCTGACCTTCGAATGCCCGATCTTCAGATCGCCGTTCCGCAGATCAACGCTGCCAAAGATGCCGCTTTGATTGCCATGAATCCGCGTCCCCGGATAGCCCATCACAACGCCATCAGCATCGCACCGCACGAACGCCGGATGAGCGAACATGTTCTGCGAATGCTTCTGCCAAACGAGCGAACTCCACCACTGATTCGTGACCATCGGCCCCGTGACGTCAGCGGTTTTGAAGATCTCTGATGGGAGCGGCTTGCAGGCTTTTGGAACCGTCGTGCGATAACTGCCGGCCCCGGCTTTGATGACGGGCTCAGCAGCGGCGGCTGTTGAAAGTAAGACGGCAATCAGAGTGAAGGATCGGATGATGTGCATCGTGTTTCTGTTGTTGGTTGAACGAATCGGACTACTCAATCTGGCGCCAAGTGCGGCGTTCTTTCGGCACGAATTGCGATGCCCATAGGCAACCGCAAGAATGGCTGACGTCAATGCGAGCGGCCTTTTGTTGCCGCTCGACGAATCGTCGGAGCATGCACGTCATCGCGACTCAGGCTGTGCTTCGGACAACGGCTCACTTCTCTCAATCGAGGATGTCATGGATCAGGATGAGATACTGCTCGACGCTGAAGAGCGAATGGAAAAGGCGCTCAATGTCTTCAAGGATCAATTAGGCGGACTCCGCACCGGACGAGCGACTCCCGGATTGGTCGATTCCGTGCGCGTCGATGCTTACGGGTCTCAGACTCCGATCAAGCAACTCGCCAATGTGTCCGTGCCCGAGCCTCAGCAGATCGCCATTCGTCCGTACGACGCGTCGATGGTGAATGCGATCATCAAAGGCATTCAAGCCAGTGAACTCGGCCTCGCTCCTCAGTCCGACGGCAAGATCATTCGGCTCAACATTCCGCCGTTGTCGACCGATCGCCGTAAGCAGCTCGTCTCGCGCATTAAGGAAATGGCTGAAGACGCCCGCGTCGCCATTCGCAACGTTCGACGAGATGCCAATAAGCACGCCGACACCTCGCACAAAGACAAGCTGCTCACTGAAGACGATCGCGATCGTCTGAAGGAGCAGATTCAAGAACTGACGAAGCAATACGAAGGCACCGTTAATTCGTCCGCGACTGACAAAGAGAAGCAGATCATGGACGAGTAGCGTTCAACTCTGCGTCAAAGAGCAACGCCGTTAGGGATCGACTCAAGCCATCATGCGGCAGATCGATCCTTAACGGCGTTGTCGTTTTTATTACATAGATGCGTGCTGTGAGCAGCTTGCTCGTCTTAGCCCTCGACAAGCCCGTCCATTCTCACGACTTCAAAGGCTCGTCCTTTGACGCGTTTGATGGCCGAGAGAACTTCGGTGTCCCACTTCGGATGCTGAGCACCACTGATGAACCAGTCGCTGCCGTTGTCGGCCAGAATCATCCCGTACTTCTTGAGGCACGTCAGAATCACCTTCACCGGACCGGTGAACTTCGAGATGTCGAAGTCGGCCTTCAGTCGCACGCGCATGCCCATTGGCGGCAGGTTCTTGTCCTTCGAGCGACTCGCCCAATGCGTTGCTGGCGGCACGTAACCTCGCCGCGTCTTACGACAGGTGAAACGCAGCGCATGCCGAATCTCGCCTTGCTCAACCACTTCGTCATACCGCACCAGTCCCGGCAGAATCGGCAGACCGGCCGCATCGGCTGAGGTCCATCCGCCGGGGCGGAGCTTGTTCGAATTCAGATCGAAGATCGCGCCCGAGCCGCACTTGAAACCGTCGCCTTCGCGGAACGACGAGAACGTTTCATAGAGACGCCAGTTGTCTCGATCGACGACGAGAATGTGTCGGTCACTGTCTGCCGGAGCGGTCGGTCCGCCCTCGATCGGCGCATCGAGCGGAATGGGATACGGCCCCGGATCGCTCTCGTCGGGGTACTGAAACTTGACCGGCACCTTCGCCTGATTGCCGCCCACAACGACGTAATAGAAACCCATTGGCTTGCCGTCCCAGAACGATCCGAAGTCCGGATGAATGTTGCGATCGAGGCCGATGCTGGCAATGAGATTGTTCGAGTTCGGATCAACGGGCGACTTCGAGATGTCCTGATTCCATGCATTGTCATCAGGAAAGAAGCGGCGGCCTTTGAAGCTCGTATTGATCCCAAGATCCGGCAGCGGCTCGGCTGCTTGTAGGTTTTGTGACACTGTAGCAGTTAATGCAGCCGCCGAAGTTGCAGACAAGAAGTCGCGACGATTCATGATGGGCTCCGTGAGAAGGATTCAATGAAGTGAGCAACAGAAGGAACGTGACCCGCGAGCGCATCGGCAACTTGTTGTCGATGAGCCGGGTCGCTGTAGCTCGGACGCCTACGTCCGAGAGCGACCCGAACGTACTTGCAACCAACTGGTAGCACGGACTGAGGCGTCAATGCTACGGCTGCGTCGCAACCGTTTCGTCTTCGGGGCGCACTCCCCGATGACGCGTTCGATCATCGAAGAAACGGTCTCAACGAAATCGTCTTTGGTCAGTTCCGATTAGCGCCGATTAGCGTTCCCCCTTCTTTTCTTTCAACGGTGAGCGACCCGGTCCTTTGAAAGGCATTGCAAGAGGCCGAATGAAAGCAGGACGCCGTCGATCTCAGTTCTGAAGACGGAGAAACGGAACGCTAATCGGAGCTAATGAAAGACGAGCTTGTGATAGGCACTTACCGCGAGCGCAACGGGAATCGTTTGCTGATGCGCCGGGTCGCTGTAGCTCGGACGCCTACGTCCGAGAGCGACCCGCACGGACGTAGGCGTCCATGCTACGGCTGCGGCGTAGCTGCCTCGTCTTCGCGGCGCTGTCCTCGACGCCCCGTAGCTCACTTCTGACGCTGAGGCACTGCGTGACTGCTGCCGTAATTCCGCACTGAGTCGGGATGGAATCCCGACCGACGCGCGAGCATGCAGCTCGAAGCGAAGAGAAAGCAGACATCAATCGTCGGGGCAGGGATTGAACTCAACCGCCACAGCGAACTTCGTCCTGAGTCGAGCAATTGCTTCCTCTGCGTCGATCGGAATCGACCGCCCTTCAAGAGCCGCGTTGAGACGCCATTCGAGTTCATCCGCCCATTCGGTGGCAACGTCTTCTTCCTCGATTGCTGACATACGAAGTCTCGGCCTCGAACTAATAGATGTGATGAAACGAAGGCGCGGCGATCGTAGTCACTGACAAACTCAGACCGTCAATCCAAACGTCATCACTCCGCGCAGTCCGAATACTCTGCATTGCAAAGTCTCTTGTGAGAGCCGCTTCTTGCGAGTAATTGTGCGACGCCTCGTAACTCTGCAATGCAAAGCCAATCGAATGGAGTGACTCATGGCGCGGTTCTTTCCTCGGGCGATGCGCGAAGCCCCGGTCTTGCGAATGGATCTCGGACCTTGCTCGGTGACGAAGCGGCATGCGCTGCTGCTCAATCCCTTCTATCCCAAAGACCCGCATGCCAGTTTTGGCAAGCACGTGCTGACTCCCTCGTTGGCGCTGACGAGCATTGCGGCAGCGACTCCCGATTCATGGTCGCTTCAGTATTGGGACGAGAACCTGCTGCAAGGCCCGCCGCCGCATGATCCGTTCCCGGAAGTTGTCGGCATCACCGTGCATCTCACGTTTGCGAAGCGGGCGTATGAACTCGCGAAGTGGTATCGCGATCGAGGAGCAAAGGTCGTCTTCGGCGGACTGCATGTGTT
>CAZNMS010000279.1:0-11261 GCA_964573505.1 uncultured Planctomycetaceae bacterium
CTACAATGCGCAAGCCGACAACAAATCGCGAACCAGTAGTACGAGCGGGCCACTCTTCAGCCCGCGCGTCGATCAGCGTTCCTCTCTTCGCCGTTTCTCGGTCGGCTAAGTCAGAGTGTGAAACACCAGTCCGGTCAGCAACTTCGGATAGAAGAACGTGCTCTTCGGCGGCATCTTTTCGAGCTTCGAGGCGATGTCGCGCACGTGATTGATCTGAGCCGGGTTCACGAGGCACGCCAATTGGCACTGCTTCTGAGCAACTCCTGAAATCACTTCTTCCATCAAGTGCGGGTACTTAAATGTCGGCTTTGCTTCGGGGAATCGACCGCAGATCAGATGCTCCAGAATCAGCTTGTTGAGCAAGCTCACTCCGAGCCCGCGCCAAGCTTCGCTCTGATCGGCAGCGTGCACCGCCATCGGGCTCGCATCGCTGACGCGGGCCATGATCCACTTGCCGTCCGCCGGAGTCCCCAATCCGAAGTAGTCTTGCGAGCCGTCGGCAGCCATCAGCTCCCATGCTTCTTCGGCGTTCGCAGCAGTCTCGATTTCGAAGTTCGACTTCAGCACATCAACGAGTTGCTCAGACGTCAGTTCCGGCAGACCGCTCACCAATCGGTGTGTAGGAAGAATTGCAAGCCCCGGATCTTCCATACTCACAAACATCATCAGCACGCCATTGGCCGGCGAGTTCGGAGTCAGCTCGCCGCGTTCTTGCAGCTCGCGGCGATAATTGAGCGACGTCTCGTAGCGATGATGTCCGTCGGCAATGAAGACCGGCTTATCGTGCATTAATGATTGCACCTTGCTGATGACGGCATGATCGGTCACCGGCCACAAGCGATGCACAACGCCGAGATGATCTGTCGCCACAAGCGGAGTCAGCTTGAGGATCGCTTCTTCGAGCGGCCATTGAGCTTCGTTCGCGGCATCGGGATAGAGGCCAAACACCGGGGACAGATTCGCTTTGCACGCGCGGGTCAGCAGTAGTCGATCCATCTTCGGGCCCGACATCGTCTGCTCATGCGGGAAGACTTTGCCTTTGCCGAACTCTTCGAGTTGCAAGCGTCCCAAGAAGCCTTTGCGGACGTAGTGCTTACCCTCCCAATCAAATTCTTGGTGATAGACATAGAGCGCATCTTCGTGCTCGCGAAGCAGTACTCGGTCTTGCTGCCACTGACGGAAGAACTTTGCCGCTCGGGCATAGCGGTCTTGATCGCTCGCGTCGTCCGGCTCCGCTCGGTTCAGATCGATCCGCACGACATTGCAGGGATGCTGTTTGTAGAGCTGATCCTGAAACGTCGCGTCGATGACGTCATACGGAGGAGCAATGACGTCCGAGAGATCGCCGACTTGTCCGAGGTCGTACCGCAGTGCCGGGAAAGCTTGAACTTCCGCCATGAGTTGAGATTCCTTGAGAACGAAATGAGTGCAGTGTGAGTGCAATAAAAATGACAGTGAGCTGCTGACGTCGTACCTACAACGCGGCTTGATGTCGTCGGATTCGTAGCATGGACGCCTACGTCCGTGCTGCGTCGCTGTCGGACGAGGCGTCCGACCTACGCGACGCCGAACCGCGAAGTGATTCCTCGACGGTTCCTATGCCGCTCGACGTGCTTCGTCGATGAACCGCCGCACGAGCGACAGATCTTTGAGCCCCGGCTGCGACTCGACGCCGCTCGCGACATCGACACCGAACGGCTGCGTCTTTTGAATCGCCGCTGCGACGTTCGAGGGATTCAATCCGCCAGCCAAAATCAGTCTCGGCCAACGTGCGGCATCATATTGCTCGGCCAGCAAATCCCAAGGTGCCGTATGACCCGTCCCGCCATACGCCCCATCCACTTTCGCATCGACCAAACAGCCGGATAAGCAGACTCCGAGCCGTCGGCATTCGGCGAGATACCCCGCCATTTCTCGGCAGCCTTCAGCGCCGACTCGAAACGCTCGCAGCAGCTTCAATTGCGGAGCAGCCTCTTTGATGCGCGCCAAAAACTCGGGCGGTTCGTCGCCATGAATTTGCACGGTGTCGAGCCCACAAGTTGCCGCAGTCATGAGCACATCATCGAGCGAGTGATTCACAAACAACCCGACAACCTCAACGTTCTCGGGCATGACCGCAGCAATCTCTTGAGCGACCGAGCGACTCACCGAACGCGGGCTCTTCGCGAAGAAGTTGAGTCCAATGGCATCGCATCTCTCAGCCGCCACTGCAACCGCCGTCGCAACATCGCGCAGGCCACAAACCTTGATCCACATGCTGACGAGTCCTTCGTTGAAGTTAGCGTTCGAGCTCAGTTGTCACTCGGCAGGTGAAGCCTTCTCAACACAAGCTCGAAGCGCCCGCAACAGCTCTCAGGCGGCTTGTCCGACAGCAGGCAGTCGGACGGAAAGCGGCAGCAGGCTGCCGTAGTCCAGACGGCCGGCCTCTAGCCGAGCAGCAGCACTTCGATCGCGATCAGTTCGTCGCCGATTCGCGACAAGACTTCTAAGAGGTGATCGCGATCAGAGGCTTTGCTCTGCGAGACGCGACGCAGCAACTCTTCCCACTGCGCGAGCAATGTTTCATTGAGTCGCTCAATCTCGCTCTCGGGAGTCGGGCTCACTTGAGTCGCATGCAGCACGCGAACGTTGGCGCGGAACCTCGCACTGAGATCAAGCAATGGCGCACGGTCGGCAGGAGCGATGCCTTTCGCGGTGCTCAGCCATGTTGTGAGGTCCGCGTTGAAGTGATCGGCGAGATGCTCCAGTGCGGCAGCGCGGCGACGTCCTTCATCGCGATCAAAGCCGTTCGACATGCCGAGCGGTTCTCGCAATGAGACGAGTCGCTGCTCGATGCCCGCAATCTGCTGCTGCAGCGGCGCGTGCTTCACGCTGCGGAAATGGCGAGAGAACGCGACCCATGCACCGAGCAGATCCTCATAAGCATCGACGATCTCGTCGCGGCGGTTCGAACGGCGAGCACACTCTTCAAGGTGCTCGCAGTAACCGTGAAAGTCGGAGGCAGCACTCGTCGCGAATTCTCCAGACGGCAACTGCATCAGCACGGTCAGAGTGATCGAGTCAAACAGTCGATCAACGTCGGTATGAACCCCGCCCGCAAGCTGAATGATGAGTTCTCGATTGAGTGCTCGCGGCAGCCATAACAGTTCTCGGATCTTCTGATCGACTTGCTGCACCGCAACGACGTCTCGCTCGATGTAACGACTCTGCAACGCACACAACTTTGCATTGAGCGGTTCCCACTGGCGCGTGAAGGCTTGATAGCGATCGGCGATCACTCGCACCGAGACGTTGTCGAGAATCACATCAGCGAACTCATGCGCCGCATGCTGAGCAAGCCCCGCTTCGCGAATGAGGTCGCGACCATTGACCGACGAACGAGTCTCGAATGCAACGTCTTCAACGAGACTCCGCATGTGAGCCGACAGTGATTCGCCATGATGCACGAGCAAGCGCCGATCGAGCGTCGGCTCGACTGCGAGAATCTTGCAGAGTCCTTGATGCTGCTCATCGAAGCGCGAGAAGTGATCGCGGCATGCAACAGGCATGCGCGGCGTTTGTTGCAGCTTCAACAGCAGGATGCGCCATTCGCGATCGAGACTCGCGACTTCCGCAGCGAGAGCACGATGATCGAACAGCACTCGACTGCGAGCAGCGACGGCATCAGCGCGCACTTGAAACTTCAGAACGTCTGGCACGAGTGCTCGCACAGCGGGATTCGCGGCAGACTCCTTTTGCAGAGTCAGACTTAAACCGGCAGCTTCGCGTTGCATGACTTCGAGTCGCTGCCGCGCTTCGAGCAACTCAACGGTCGGTCGTCCGCCCGGCGGCGGAGGCGGCAACGGAGCACGCTCATCGCGCAATCCTTGTCGCTCAACTTGCGAGTCGAGCAGCAGTCGCAGCACGCCGTTGATGGCTTCTCGCTTGCGATCTTTGTCATCGGCGCGAGCGATTGAAGTGGTGACAACTGCTAGCAGGGCGAGCAACACAACTCGCAACCAATTCGGTGAGTGACGAAACATGCCGGGACTCCTTTCGACGAAACGCATGAGTGAAGCAAACTCGGGCCGGATGATGACGGCGGTGAATGGCACTCGCTACGCAGGGGTTTGTGGAGCAACTTGGAGTGCTCCGGCCTGACGGAGCCCTCCATTTCAGCGGCGAGGGACGTTCGAGGAATGATCAAGTCCGCCGTCAGCGTTGATGCTCGCGTCAGTGACGACATCGAGAAGTGGATGATTCAGGCGACAGCAACTCATGACGATGGCTTCGTTGAGCCTATGGGTGACTTTGTGCCGCTCAGATGGAGGGCTCCGACAAGGCGGAGCACTCCAAGAAAAATGCGATTGGTCGCGATTCGCTTCATGAGCGAGTAAGCATCCGACATCGCGTCGACATCGTTGATCACGCGACGAATTGCGGTTCGAAGACCTATGTAGGAGCAATTGCATGCTCAGAACTTGCTGCGGATTGGTGCTCGCAATTTGGTCGGCTCAAGCATTAGCAGCGGCTCCCGAAGTGAAGTCGATCTTCCCGCTCGGAGGCTCGCTCGGCGCGACTGTTGATGTCGCGTTGACTGGCAACTTGCCTCAGCCCGGCACGCAAGTTTGGAGCGATCGACCGGGACTCAGCTTTGATGTCGTTGAGAACGGCAAGTCGCTCAAAGTGACCGTTGCGAAAGATGCGGCTCCGGGTCTGCATTGGTTGAGATTCCATAACGCTGAGGGAGCATCGGGGCTCGTGCCGTTTGTTGTCGGGACTCTGCCGGAAGTAGCCGAAGTCGAGCCGAACAACGTGCTCGCAAAGGCGCAAGTCGTCGCGACGTCGAGCGTCATTAACGGCAAGCTCGGCGAAAGCGGCGACGTTGATGCGTATTCAATCCCGCTCAAAGCCGGGCAACAGTTTGTCGCAGCGGTCGACTCGAATTGGCGATTGGCGGCTCCGGTTGATGTTGTGCTGCAAGTGCTGTCGCCCGATGGCGGCGTCTATGAGCAGAACGACGACGATCACGGCAACGACCCGTTCGTCACCTTTACCGTGCCGCGCGACGGTAATTGGATCGTGCGACTCTTCGGTTTCCCCGCGACTCCCGATTCGTCGTTCCGCTTTATTGGCGGCGCGAACATGGCCTATCGACTGACACTGACAACGGGCGGCTTCGCGAATCATGCGGTCCCGTCCGTCGTGCCGCCCGATGGCAGCGGCAAAGTGACGCTCGCCGGATGGAACATCGGAGCCGATCAGCAATCACTCGGAGTCGGTCCGTTTGGCGCTCCCTGGCTCGGCGGCGACGCGATTGGCAACACCGTGCGAGTCGATGTCTTCCGGGGAATAATTCTGACAGAGCAAACAGAGCTTGCTCCGGGTTCTCAAGAACTCAGCAGCGGCAGCGTTATCTGCGGAGTCATCAGCAAGCCGCGCGAAGAAGATCGCTATCGCTTCACTGTGAAGAAGGGGCAGAAGCTCGAGTTCGATGTCGATGCGCGATCGCTCGGTCATCCGCTCGATCCCGCCGTGCGCATCTTCAACAGCGAGAAGAAGGTCGTCGCCGAGTCCGATGATGCCCCCGGCAAAGAGGCTGACCCGCTCTTGAAGTTCAACGTGCCGGCCGACGGCGAATACACGATCGGCATCCGCGACATCTTCGGGACCGGGAGTGCTCGGCACGCTTACCGATTGGCATGCCGTCAAACGTTGCCGACCTGCAACGTGACCGTGAAGTCGGACACCTTCGTTGTCGAACCCGATAAGCCGCTCGAAGTGCCGGTCACGATCGCGCGCGTCGACGGCTTTGCGGAAGAAGTAGCGATCAGCGTCGAAAGCTTGCCAAAAGGCATCACAGTCGAGTCCGTGACATCTGCGGCAAAGGGCGACACCGCGGCCGCCGTGAAACTGATCCTCAAGAGCGACGGCAGCGAAGCCTTCAGCGGCCCGATCAAGATCATCGGCAAGCACGCAAAGGACGAAGGGCAACCGCTCGTCGCTGCCTTCACGAACGCAACATTCAAAACCGACGTGCGGCAGTTCTGGCTGACGGTCATCAAGAAGCCCGAACCGAAGCCCGAGCCAAAAGTTGACGAGAAGAAGCCGGAAGAGAAGAAGTAATAGTTGTGACAAGAGTCTCGGCGCCGCATGAAGCGGTAGCCGAATTCGTCAGAATTCGGAGGTCGTCGGACGATCCTCTGAAGTCTGACGACTTCAGCTACGGTTCTGTCGAAGAAGAAGTAGTAGCACTCATTGTTCGGCGCCATGCACCTGAAACGCCGCGAGCAATGGCTCCTTACAGACGCCTGCATGCAAAAGTCCCTGCAAAACACGTTGCTTGCCGGAGGTAGGGCAACTCTCCACAATCGGCCCGACGCTTTGTTAGGCGGTGTTGGCGGCTGAATTTTCGAGTTCAAGCACCTCGATACCACTTGGCGCACGATTAAGAAGGGGCAGCCAGCGCAGGATTTCGTCAGTGCGAAATCGTCCGCAGAAGTAACTGGCCGCTGACGACACGCTGAGACCGCGAATGTCCACACAGATGACTGGGCCGACCTCCGCTGCTGATGCCGACAAGCACTTTGAAAAGCTGCTTGGGTATCTCAACTATTCCAGCGGCAAGCCCGATGTGGCTTTCCTGTCCAATCTCAACGCCATTGCCGCGACGATTGAACATGCAGCCGATTGGTCGAAACTGCGAGCAGCGATCAACGCAAAGCTCGCGGCCCTCAAGCAGACGAGCGCGGTCTTCAAAGATGCCGCTCAAGCCGAAGCGGTCATCAAGCTCGTCTTTGACGATGTGCTGCCGGGCTATCGTGCCTTTCATGCCGACCTCTTCTTTCATCTCGAAGACGCCGTCTTTCAGAACGCGTTCTTCTTAGGCCGAGTGTTCGAAGCAACGCTCGCTCAGCAGGGTCCATGGGACGAAGTCGGGCGCGTCGTCAAAGGCGCGATTGAGCAACTCAATGACTTTCTCGGTTATCGCCCCTTAGCCGTGCTCGAAAACGGTCGGCGAATGACGCCCTATAGTCACGAGCGATTTCGTCCGCTGCCGATCTACATCGCCGGTGCCGGTGCCCTTTGCGGGACGTATCAAGCCGTCATCAATGAGGCGGTTGATCTGCTGAAGAGTGCGCCGCCATCAGTGCTTTCGACCGCTCACTACGACTTCACCCGGATGGATGAATTGGCGGTCGATGTTCGCGCCTACGATCACGATCACCCGATGTTTAAGCGGACGAACTACCTCTTCGGTGAGTGGGATCCGCATCACATTGACGGTAAGGGTTATTACAGACGCTTTGTCATTCGGCAGATCATCCTCGACGCGTTGATGGGATGGATCCATATGGCAAAGGATCGCGATGAGGCCATCTTCGACGCAGCGTCGGTGCTCTGCGGCACGATGTTGATGGCATCGGCGATCAGCGGTGATGGGCCGACGTGCCATGACTCGACCGTGACGTTGTCGTCGTTGTTACCGAAGGTCGCGCGACAGCGAGACGAGTTCTATTTGAAGCTCATGCAGAGCTTGCAGGGCAAGCGGCATAAGCGCATCTCAGCCGAATCGAAGTCGGCTCAGCAGCCATTCGGGCACGTGCGACAGTCGCTCAATCTGCATCTCGCGCACTACGGAGCGCGGCAGGTTCAGTATCGCAATCTCGCTCAATGCTATGCGCGGATGGGCTATCCCGAAGCCGCGCGACATGAAGCCGGAGTTATTCCCTGCGCGTCAGCTCGCTTCAGTTGCGAGATGCAATGGCGGCTCACTTCCGCGACGAAGTTGCTGGAAGCCGGCAAGCCGAAAGAAGCGAGCGTCTTGCTCGCTGAGATCGAAGATCATCTGCATCGCGCGATTCACTGCGGCGCCTTCGTCGATCCATGGAACATTCTCGGCTTCGCGGGCCACTTCCCGCTGTTCACAGCGCGAGAAGACAGCATCCCCGATCATCGCGTTGAATCCTTATTGGACTTTGTCGAGCGGATCTTCGGCGTTTTCACGCGCTCTCTGACAGAGGCTGCGGCGCAGGGCGAGAACGCGCTCGTTGAAGAACTCTCGCTGCGATTCGAGAAGCTGGCGGACTACTGGGATCAGTTCGCGAGCTACGTCATCGACGACCTGCCGAAAGTGCGCGGGCGCGAGAGTTTCGAATCGGCGACTATGGTCGCAACCGCATTGGCCGAGTGGCGTGCCGCTGGCGAAGCAGCCGGCAACATCACCTTCTGGCGCAAGCACGTTTCACAGTTCAACTCGCCGAAAGCCTATGCCTGCGTCGTCGAAGCGCTGCTTGCAAAAGGCGATTACGTCGCGGCAATGTCGCTGCTCGTGCAATGGCTCAGTTGCGCAGAAGAGATCGGGCTCGAGTCCGGTCCGTATTCGATTCATGCCTTGCTCATTGATTGGATGAATCGGCTCACGACCGACAAAGACAATCGCACAAAGCTGCCCGTTGATTGGGCCGCGATCCGTCGCATGTTCGATTTCCTCGAAGCCAATGCCGGTGAGTTTTGGGAAGTCCCGCAACTCGAATCGTTCACCGACGCTGCTCCGAAGAAGCGCAAGAGTTCGAGCGACGACGATTGGTCCGCGACTCTGACGGCCGATGAAGACGACGACGAAGACGATCTCTACGGCGCGGCCTATGACGGCATCGTCTTCAAGGACTCGGCAGAAGACGGAAACGACGGTGCTCTCGCTGACGGGCCGTCGCCAATGGGCACGACTGAGTTCGAGAACCTCAATCGGCAACTCGAACCGCGCATCAAGTTCACGATGGCGCTCGCTCAACTTTGGCAGATCGCGGCAGGAGCACTCGGCGTCGAGCATCTCCGCAAGTCGAGCGATGGCGGTCGAAAGCTCACTGAGGATCAAGTTGATGCGCTCGCCGGATGGTGGCGCCGAGCTCGGCAGTTGGAGCGCGAGTTAGTCACGCTGCTCGATGCGGTCTACTCATATCCGATCGACATGCCGAGCGGCGATCACGACGGCAACGTCGAGTACGACATTCAACTGCAAACGAAGTTCTATCTGCTCAACACGATCATCACCGGGCACATCAACTGCCGGATCGCCGAGTTAGGTTTGCTTTGCTTGCTCCCCCCCGGCTTCGATGCAACCGAAGTGCCTGAAGACGATCGGCATCTCGTCAACTTCTATCGCGCGGTGATGGCGCAAGATGTCGGCGAAGTGCGACGCATGCTCGGCAGCCAGTTCCGCCGTCTCTCGCGGAAGCCGCTCTTGTATGTGCCGTTCGACAATGGCGGTGCACCGAAGCAGATCTTGCTCGCTCGCACGGTGCAGGCGGAGTTGCGCTTCTTGCTCAAGCAACTGCCGCGATTGGGACTGTTCCGCGAAACATGGCACGTCGTTCGGTTGGCACATCGCATGGAGCGCGAGACTCGTCCGAGCCAAATGGCCGTGACCGAGTTTGATCGCATCTTCCGCACCGGCCTGCGCAACACGATGGACTGCTTGATCGAGTCCGCTGCTCATTGGCAGGGCGGAAAGTTTTCGGACGACGATCTCGTCACGCTCATGCACGACATCTTGTCGCACTACTCCGATCAGTGGCTGCGTCACAGTCAGACGATGCGCCTCTCGTCGGTCGAAGCATTGCGGAACGACATTCTTTGGGACGAAGTCTGCGAGTTCATCAAGCGCTTCGGGCTCGATTTGTTCCATCCGAAATCACTGACGCTCGGCAATGTGCGAGTCATTCTGCACAACGGCGTTGAGTGGTATCTGAATCAGCTTCGCGAGCAGGACGACCCCCTCAGTCCCAATAAGATGCTGTTGGCGATTGAAGACGGCGACATCGATGAAGAGGCCGTCATCGAATACATCGAAGTGGTCTACTCCGCGATCGTCGACAAGTTCGATCGCTTCCTCGAATACAACACAACGACGACGCAGTCGGACTACGGCGACAAGTTTCATGTGCTGCTCGACTTCTTGCGGATCGAAGCCGCGTACGACCGCAGCGCGTGGGAGCGCATTCCAGAAGGCATAGCGCATCGCTCGTTAGCCGCATCGAATCGCGAAGGAGCATTGCGCTTCTGGGAAGATCTCTTAGAGAACGAATCCCGAGACGAAGCTGATTCGCATGTCGCGAAGTTGCATGAGCTTGAGCGTCGCTACGGCGTGCATCTGCCGACGGTCGCGGATCGACTCAATGAGCGTTTCCTCAAGCCGCTCTCAGTGAATCGCATGCTGACGCTCGTTGAGCCCGCCATGAAAGGCGACGCCGACGCAAGCCGCCGCTTCGAACGGCTGCAAGAAGAGATCGCCGCTTACATGCGCGATCAAACGGGGTCTGCAATAGATATTCCACAATGGCTGCAAGACATCGAGCGCGAGATCAGTCGCCTCGAAGCACCGGCTGACTTCATCAAGTCCCCGGAATTGGAGCTGCGTTTGCCGGTGCTACTGGTCTCCGAGCAAGAGGTGCGGAACCAAATGGAAATCTGGGGCCAGTCGGTCTCGGGTTCCGACAAGAGCGGCCCCGGCAAAGGCTCCCGTCGTCGCAAGTCCGAGTAGCGTTCGTTTAACCGCGTGGCCAACGGCCCGCGCTCTGAGTCAAGAACGAGCATCCCCGCGCAAACCGACTCCGCGAACTTCCGCGTACTACGAGTTCGGGATTTCCTGTTGGCGTGCGAGCCATTGGAAACGCTTGCGATTGTCGGCTTTTGCTCCGCAAAAGCTTCCTTTCGCGGAGCGAAAGGCGACTATCAGATGCCGCGCAACCGCCTCGTTTAACCGCGTGGCCAACGGCCCGCGCTCTGAGCCAATAACGACCCCGCCCGCGCAAACCGGCCCCCCAAACCATCCCCCGCACCACCAGTTCCCGATCCATTGGCGACGTAGCTGACACACATCTCAAGCGCCACTTCTGACCTGCAGCCTGCTACCTCGATGAGCATCCGACCGAACCGACAAGCTGTCCGCCCTACATGCCCTACATGCCCTCCGCCTGAGGCACCGCCGAGCTTGTGTTACTCGTTTCGCTGCCTCGCGCGTTCTGCCTCAGCCTGCCAATGCGACGCTCGGTCTTGGATTCCGAGTTGTTGATAGAGCGACGAAAGCTGCAGGCGCACGTCGACGTGACCCGGTTGCTGACCAGCAATCTTTTCGAGCTTGAGCGTCTCCGTCAGTGCTCGAACTAAGAAGCGATGACGATCAAGGTGGACGTTGGCTTGTTCTGTTTGCCCCAAACGAGAATACGCTTGCCCCAATAAATACTGCGGCTCTGGCGCAGCCGGTAATTCGGAACAAAGAG
>CAZNMS010000280.1:0-11259 GCA_964573505.1 uncultured Planctomycetaceae bacterium
CTCGGAGCCAGAATGGCTTGATGCGTTCCGGGAACGTGAAGTCCTTGTTTGGCGGGCGTCGAGTCCAGCACCACGAGAATCAGTTCGGGCGTGATGCCGCAGTAGTTCAGCAAGACAGTGCCCTTTGCCGGTGCCCCGTATCCCACAACTTTCTTGTTGGAAACTCGAAGTTCGAAAAGCCGCGCGAGTAGCTCAAGGCGATTGGCTTCAATCTTTCTGGAATGCGAACTCCAAACATCCGTGCGACCGATCCCGAGTTCGTCTTCGTTCTTGAGCCAGTCATCGATTGCTTCAGACCAACCCGAGCCATGCCGGACGTAGCAACGGATCGTTCCGCCATGCACTTCATAGTGCTCGATTCGTTCTAACTTCAGGCCATGTCGGTTGAGTAATGTCACGAGCGGCTTGATCGCGAAGTAACTCAAGTGCTCGTGATAGATCGTGTCGTACTCCAGCTTCTTCACGAGATCGCCGAGGTACGGAACTTCAAAGACAAACGCACCTTCCGGAGCCAGCAACGCTTTGATGCCTCGGCACACATCGTCCAAATCGTCGATATGTCCGAGCACATTGCAGGCGACGATCAGATGCGCCGCTCCTGAGACTCGACGCACCTCAGACGCGAGCAACTCGGAAAAGAACTCGGCGATCGTCGGGACGCCGCGCGCTGCTGCCATCACCGAGATATTACGAGCGGGATCGATGCCCAGAAGTCGCACGTCGCGACGTTGGATGGCGCTCAAGGCCGTGCCATCGTTCGAGCCGATCTCGACAATCAAGCCACCGGGCGGAACGAACTCATTCGCAGCGTTCGTCATCAATTGCGAGAAGTGATCGGCCATCCGTCGCGAACTCGACGTGAAGAATAAGTACGACCGAAACAACAACTCGGGCGGAACAACATGCGCCAGTTGGACCATGCCACAGTCTGCACAGAGCCGAACATCGAGCGGATACTTTGCTTCGGGACGATCGAGATCTTCTGGCCGCAGATAGGCATTCGCCGGCGGTTGTTCGCCGAGCGACAGCACCGTCTGAAGGTTGCTTCCTAAGCACGCTCGACACGTCGAGCGTTCCCAGTTGCGAGCCGAGTCAGTCCGCTGCGCGAAGTCTCGATGCACTTCGCCCAAGTAGCGTTCTGCGAGTGCTTGCACGGGTAATTGCGATTCCACTCTCGCGAACTGATTGAATGCTGCGAGCGCCTCAGTTGAGTTGATGTCATGTGTTTGCTCGGTCATGGCACCACCAGTGCGACGATAGCGCCCGTTTGAGAATCGCGTCCGTCGAGATACTCAGCGTGACGCAGAAATCGCGGCTTCAACTCCTGCCAAAGGAGCGTGCCGCCGTTCGTGAGCGGATCGATCGGTCCCGCAGTGCGGACTCCATCAATGGCGATCAGTCCGCCAGAACGAACCTGCTTCGCGATGATGTTGTAGTCGACCACTAACTCGGCGATCGGACGTTGGCCGTTCAAGAATGCGATGTCATACATCCGGTAGCCGCGACGATTCGTGAGTTCCTGTTCGAAGGCGGCACGGGTCGCCGGAGTCGGCACGAAATGCACGGTCTGCACCTCGCACGCCAATGCTTCAAAGAGCGGTTGTTGCTTGAGGTCCAATGGCTGTTGCTCGGTCCCGACAACAACGATCCGCGCGTCCGTGCTAGCGGCTCGCGTCCAAAGAAAGGGCGTCGCAGCACCGCGCGGACCGACATCAAGGACTCGCTTCGGTGCCCACTCAATCACCCGCTGCATGAACCGAGTGAGATCAGTCGGATGATGTAACTCGCCGAAGCTCTCATACGGCGGAGACGCGGAGTATCGAAAGCACACATCGACCCACTCTTTGGCCGTCGAGCGGTTCTTCGAAAACATCTCCAGTGTGTCGAGTGCTTGCGTCAGTGCCGCATCATCGGATGAGTTCTTCGGGCGTCTGAAAGCAACGCCTCGCGGAGGCGTTGTCTTTGCCGCAGCCGGGCTCGATGTAGCCGTTGTTACATTGGTTGTCGCCGCCGTCGTCGCGTTCGTAGTGACTGGCGAACTGCCGGTGAGGGCCTTCTTCTTCTGACTGATCTCCGCGCTCGAGGCGACTGGCTTCAGCGTGCCTTCGCGGACGAGGACATCCAGTCGATTGGTCGGCTCGCGCTTCGTCGCCGCAACTTGTTCGAAGAACGCTTTGAGCTTGGGCATCGCGACGTCAACGGAATACTTCTGCTGCACGGTCTCTTGAGCAGCGATGCTGAGCGGCTTGAAAGCCGCAGGATCTCTCAGAACTTCGATGGCCTGCGCCGCGAGTCCGTCAACATCAAAGAAGCCTTTGAGCAACCCGTTCTCGCCGGGGCGAATGTACTCGCGCACGCAATTCTGATCGGAAGCGAGAACGACGGCTCCGCACGACATCGCGTCGACCAGCGACCATGAAGCAATGAAGGGTTCCGTCAAATAGATGTGCAAATCGCCGAGCGACAGGATCTCAGCGAGTTCTGTCTCGGGCACTCTGCCGGTGAAGAGAAACTTCGAAAGGTCGTACCGACCGCTCGAAAGTACTTCCTCTCGAAACGACTGCTTGTCGGTGTAGGCCAAGTCCGGGCCGTAATGAACGCTGTCCGCTCCGACGACGACAAAAAGCACGTTTGGAAACTGCTCGTAGGTCCGCCGCGCGACTTCCATGAAGATGTCGAAGCCGCGCATCCGTTCGAAGCCGCGAGCCACATAGGTGACGATTCTGGTGTCATCTGGCACCACTTGACCGTTCGGCAATCGCCGTTCGCGAATCGGTCGTCGGTAGTAAATGCTCGTGTCGATGCCATCAAAGATGACGTTGAACTTCGAATGGAACTCCTTCGGGAAGAAGTCACGCTGATAGTGAGTTGGGGTCCAAGCGCGGTCGCAGTTCTCAAGATCCAGCAGGATCATCGCGTTCTTCGTCTTCACTCGCAGGAGAGCTTCTTCTTCGACCGGCAGTTCAGGACGAAAGCCAATGTCGCCGCCAACCGGGCGGTAGAAGTACTCGGCGAAGTTGATGATCGGAGCGTCGTACAGAAACGGTAAGAACAACGACGACCCGAAGCCGGTATGCGCTACGATCAGATCGGGTTGCAGGTCACGTCGAGGTTTCAACGTCTCAAACACGGCATGCGCTTCCTGCACGCAGTTTTCGAAGTTGCGCGTGCAGAAGTGATTGGAAGCTGTCGCACCACCGGTTGCGCGATACACGACCTTCTCAACGCCCGGCACCGAGCCTTCTGCTTTCGACGTCACGAAGCTGCAACGCCATCCGTACTCAGCAGCCAGTCGCGGCGCGATGTACCTGAATTGGGCGGGGAAGTTCTGATGCAAGAACATGACATGCATGGCGAATTGGTCCTCCATGTTGCAGCGGGATCGTTGAGTGACGAGCCGGAATGCAAACACCGCGCCGCTGGCACATTGGTTGCGTTTGAGGGCGATGGAGAGTGAACCATGCGCAGCCCTACTTCTTTGAGATGGCTCGCACGTGCGAGTCGCTTGCGGTCATTGGCCGACGCAAGCGGTAGGGGTAATTCTCGTTCGCTTTCTGGGTTTCGCTGGGGAGTCGGCACACAGAGGCTCGCGTGTGTCTCAGAGCCTCGCTCCGTATGTGCTGACTTCCCCGGCGGGCTCAAAGCGATGCCTGTGATGGGTAATTTTCTTTCCAACCCGCGCAATGAATTTGCCACAAGGTGTCGCTGATGAGCTTTGAATGTCCTCACTGTTCCAATGCCGGACGAGTTCGCGAGATTGAGCCAAAACCCGAAGCCAACGGCTTATGGCAGCTATGGGCGGTCCTCGTGCGCTGCGATAGCTGCTGCAAGGTCTACCGCATCTGGCGCTGGCAGCGCGGGCAAGTAAAGCCCCTGCGATCAAACCTGTCGTAGAGCCGTCTTTCTGCATCAACTAACGGCTCGATGATCCGCTCGTCAGATTAGTGTAATTACTAATACAGGCACTGCCGGAGTCATCCGAAACTGCGGCACGATTATGGCAATCGGCACGATGAATAAGTCACCTAGCGGTTCTCTACCAGTTGGAAGACAAGGAAGACTGGCGAAGGTATGCCGGTTGCGTATTCCGATTCCTCGTAGGCAGTTTGGGTGCCTGTCTTAGCCTTTTGAGGAAGAGGAAACGGAAATGGTTTTGTGCGATTTCTTCGAAAAGTTTCGGTATCTCTGCAAGCAGTGGCAGCATTCAAGCACTCACCGACGACCTGCCAATGGTCGGCAAACTTCAGAAGCTCTCGAACGCCGGAATCTGCTTGCTGGAAATGTTCTTGCCGTCGTCAGTTCAAAGAGTTTGTTCTTGAGTGGAGACGCGAGTGGCAACTCCGTCGAACTTGCCGCATCGAATGGCAATCTCGTCGTTCGCGGTCTGGAAGGCACGACGGTTAATGGTCAATCCGAGTTCCTTGTTCGGGGCGGTTCAACAGAAGTCGGTCGCCATCTTTTCGCCTACATGAATGGTGGCAATGACACGCTTGTGATTAGCCCGGGAGTCAGTCTGCGGAAGGACTCGTATGTCTTCATGGGAGAAGGCGACGATCTCTTCGCGATGAGCGGCAGCCGAGCGAGTCGCGGCTTATATGTCGATTTGGGCAACGGCAACGACTCGATCCATTTGGAAGCCTCTTCTGTCGGTCGTGATGCGACATTTGTTGGAGCACTCGGCAACAAGACCTTCTTTGCCGGCAATAGCGCTCTGGGTAATCACCTGACGATGGTGTTTCCCGTTGGCCAAGACGCGGTTGTCTTCGAGGACACAACGATCGACGACGACGCCTACATCTATACGGGGCTCGGGAACGATGACGTTGTGTTTCGAGCAACCTCATTCAACGAGACGCTGACGCTCGATACGTCACTGGGCGATGATCTTGTGCAAGTTGATCCGGTCTCTTCATTTCGAGAGACAAGCGTCGCGCTGCTCGGCGGCGGTGACGATGACCTGCTGACGAACGGAGATAATTCCTTTGGCGGGCCGTTAGTCGTTGTCGGAATGGGCGGCAACGACAGCGTGCAGCTTTCGAACACAACTTCGGTCGGCGGAGGTCGGTACGTCGTTGATGTCGATAACAGCACGCTCGACTCAACAACAGCGGCAGCGCGGTTGAATTCGGCAACCGGTGCTCTCGCACGAATCACGCAGGTGCAAGAGCGAGTGACCAGTCTGATCGGCTCGCGGCTTCTGACATTGGAAGTCTCGGCGAACACGATCAGTGAAAGTTCTGAAACGCACTTGATCGCAACAGTCGCTCGACCCGCCGGGCAATTGGGCGATCTTGTTGTGACACTGATAAGCAGCGATACGAGCGAATTGACCGTCCCTGCAACCGTCACGATTCCCGGCGGTCAACAAAGCGCGACATTCAACATCACCGCCGTTGATGACAGCGTCGTTGATGGCACTCAGACCGTCACCATCACTGCGTCGTCATCAGGCTTCACGAGCAGCACTCAATCAATCTCTGTGACCGATGACGATGTTGAGCAGACGCCTGAACTCAGCCTTTCAATCATCCCAACAACTTTCAGCGAGGGTGATGGAGACGGTGCTGGATTTGGAACGGTGACACGCAGCGGAGCCACGGATGAGGATCTCGTTGTTGTGCTGAGTAGCTCAGACGTTGCGTCAGCAACGGTACCGGCATCGGTGACAATCCCTGCCGGTCAGACATCAGCGGACTTCGACATCAACATTATTGATGACAATGTTGCTGACGGTGCAGTGACAGTAACCATCACTGCAACGGCATCGGGGCTCACGACCGACACGGTGCAAATCACAGTCAGCGATGACGAATCCTCGACGAATCTGTTCTTGCAGATTACCCCTGACGAGATCGCCGAAAACGCAGGCAGTAATGCCGCAACGGGCGAGATCACGCGAACGGGCGGAATTGATGGCGATCTCGTTGTGAATGTGACGAGTTCCAATCCAAGCCTGATTACGGTTCCGGCGAGTGTCACAATTGTTGCAGGTGAGGATACCGCCACATTCCCGATCTCAGTGATCGACAACTCAACCTTCGATAGCCAATCACGACCCGTCACGATCAGTTTGTCGAGCGGCAATCTCACGTCGACATCATCCGTGATTACGGTCACGGAGAATGATCAACCGGCATTGCAACTCACTCCGCAAGATTCTTCGTTGGATGAGGTCGGAGCGAATCGCACGCTCACAATGACCGTCACGCGTCCGACCGATTTGTCCGACGGTGATCTTGTTGTGACACTCTTCGGCAGCGATTCGTCCGAACTGACGGTGCCATCGTCAGTCACCATTCTCGATGGCAATGAGTCGGCGACATTCACTGTGACGACAGTGGCTGATGATACCGTCGACGGTGACCAAGATATTTCAGTGATCGCAACGGCCAGTGGTTTCATCTCGGCAGACACGGCTGTCACGGTTCGAGACAGTGACGTTGCTGCGATCACCGTTGTGCTTGATCAAAACACCATCAGCGAAGGCGCCGGTAGTTCTGCTGTCACGGGTACTGTGACACGCAATACCGATCTGACTTCCGAGCTTGTGGTCACACTCAGTAGCAGTCTGCCAGACACCGTTTCGCCCCCGACTTCTGTCACAATCCCTGCCGGGGAAGCAACTGCCTCATTCGAGATTGATCTCGTTGATGACATCATCGTGAATGGAACACGCATCGCGACGATCACTCCGTCCGCACCCGGACACGCCTCGAACGCCGCAAGCTTGAATGTGACCGACAATGAAGTCGGCGAGCTGCTGTTCTCGTTCGATGTCGGTTCGGTCAGTGAAGCGGTCGGATCCAACGTCGCTGTCGGAACGATTACACGACCGGATTCGGCAACCGCTTCCGATCTTGTCGTTTCACTCACGAGTTCTGATGCGGACGCACTGACGGTTCCGGCCTCTGTTACCATTCTGGCCGGAAACACTTCGGCGACTTTCAACGCGACCGCAGTCAACGACGTGTTCTCTGAGGACGCGCAAACCATCACGGTGACAGCCAACGCAAACGGGTTCAATCCGATCGAAGCACAAGTCGTCGTCGCCGATGACGATGGTCTCGCGACACTCTCAATGGCGATCGTTCCTGCTTCCATCAACGACAACGCTGGAGCAAATGCGGCGATCGGAACGGTATCGCGCAACACACGCGCGATCGGTGACCTCACCGTCATCGTGACGAGCAGTCATCCGAACTCATTGATCGTTCCGACGACGGTCACGATTCCGAACGGCCAAAGCTCTGCAACGTTTGACGTTGGTGCGTTCGAAGCCCTCGACGTCTCGGCAGACCTCATTGTCACGGTCGATGCTGTTGCAACAGACTTCGTTGCCGCCAGCACTACGGTCACGGTGCTTGATACTTCGCTGCCTGCACTGACGCTCGAATTCGATTCCGTATCGATCAGCGAAACGGGAGCCAGCAGTACGACGGCAACCGTCTCGCGCCCTAGCAATTTCACGAGCGGCGATCTCGTTGTGAGCTTGACGAATAGCGATCCCTCGAACGTCACGGCACCTGAAGTTGTGACGATTCCAGACGGTCAGACGTCGACCACATTCACGCTGAACGCCGTCGCTGATGATGTCGCTGACGGGACTCAAGTCGTCACCATCACCGCAACGGCCACCGGCCTGCGTTCTGCGTCAGAGACGATTGCTGTTCTTGATGTTGATGGACCACCCGCATTGTCACTCACGATCGCTCCCACTGAGATCGCCGAGGATGCCGGGAACGAAGCGTCATTTGGCACTGTAAGCCGCAATACACCGACGAACGACGAGCTTGTTGTGCAACTGGTCGTTGACGCCGACGAGCAACTCGTCCTGCCGACAACTGTCACAATTCCTACCGGTCAATCTTTAGTGACGTTCGCGATCGACGTTCTCAACAACTCGCTCTTGGATGGAGATCGAGAAGTCACATTGACCGCCTCCGCAGCGGGACTCTCCGAGACTTCGAAGACGATTTCCATTCGGGACGACGAATTGCCGGATCTCACTTTCAGCCTAAATAATTCAACGCTCAGCGAGTCTTCCGGAACGGAAACGGCGACGATTTCGCGGCCAAACGTTGGAACGCTTGATGAACTCGTCGTGACTCTCAGCAGCAGTAACACGAACAAACTTGTGGTGCCGACGACGGTGACAATTCCTGTTGGCCAAACATCCGCCGAGTTCGACATCACGACGGTCGACAACGACTTCGCTGATGCCAATGCGATTGTCACGATCTCAGCGCTCGCAACCGGATTCCGACTCGGTACGGCGGAGATCACCCTCAATGACAACGATGGGCCGGCATCCTTGAACCTTACATTGACGGTTCCCTTCTTGAACGAATCCGCCGGACCAGCCTCAGCCGTTGCGACCTTGAGCCGCAACACCGATCGCTCGAACGACTTGATTGTGAGCATCACTTCAAGTGCCGACGGGCGACTCTCGTTCCCTTCGTCGGTCATAATCCCCGCCGGTCAGTCGGAAGTGACGTTCGATGTCGGCACGCTCGACAACAACGAGTTCTCCGGCAGCCAACAGGTGTCATTGCTCGCGACAGCCGACGGCCTGCTTTCGGGCGGATTCACGATTTCGTTGCACGACGATGACTTGCCGCCGCTCACGTTAAGTCTTGATGCGGAGTCCGTAAGTGAGTCCGCCGGTTCAACGGCATTGACGGCAATCGTCTCGCGTCCGAGCAACGGCCCGCTGAATGAAGTTGTGATCGCGCTGACCAGCAACAACACCAACAAACTGACGGTGCCTGAATCGGTCACGCTCGCTGCTGACGAAACCTTTGCGAGCTTCCTCGTTGCTACAATTGATAACTCGATTGCTGACGGTGATTTCACAGTTTCGATTTCCGCGAGCGCATCAGGTTTTGTAACTGGCAGCGATGTCGTCGAAGTCACCGACAAAGATGGCCCCGCAGCAATCTCACTCACTCTCGATCCAACAACGGTTAGCGAAAATGCCGGTGCCAATGCCGTTCTCGCCACTGTCACGCGAAATACACCCACAACCGACGAACTTGTAGTTTCGCTCGCTTCAAGCTCAACGCGAGTCAGCACTCCTGCAACCGTGACAATTCCTGCCGGTGAGTCTTCAGCCACATTCAATGTCGGCACCGTCGACGATGTCTTTGCGAATGGCGACATCAACGTGACGCTGACCGCAAGTGCTTCGGGGCATGCCGCTAATTCGAAGTTTCTTGATGTCAGTGACGACGATGGCCCAGCAGCACTCAGTTTGACCTTGTCGACGGATACGGTTGAGGAAGCAGGCACTCAGATCGTTGCGACCTTGCGGCGCAATACGGAAACCGCCGAACCACTGACGGTGACGATCGAGAGCAACAATGCCTCAGCACTTTCAATCCCGCAAACCGTCGTGATAGCGGCAGGAGAGGCCGAAGCGACATTCAACATCACTGCTGTTGATAACACCGCAGTCGATGGCGGCCGCGCGGTCCTGCTGACGGTTTCTGCGGATGCGCTGGTGTCTGGCACCAAACTATTGGTCGTTGCGGACAATGACTTCGGACTGTCGTTTTCATTACCCGACTCCGAGGTTGTGACTGTCAACGACACGACCATCACGAAGAGTGAAAGTCTCACGGTCAGCGGACTAACGGCACCATTAGCGACCGTTGAAATCGACACTGACGGAGACGGCTTCGACGATGGCACAGCAATCGCCACCGACGACGGCTCGTTTTCGATCAACGTTCCACTGGCACATACCGCGAGCAATCTCGGACTGAATGCCGTTCAACTCCGCTCGACGACCGCAAAGAACGCGGTCGGAGTCACGCAGAGTTTCGACGTGCATCTCGCGATCGGGACTGTCGTGCAATTTGATTCGAGCGTCGGCACTTTCGCAGTCGAACTGTTGGATGCAGACGCTCCCAATACGACCGCGAACTTTACGAACTACTTCGCTCGCTATACCGACTCGATCATTCATCGTTCGGTGGCAGGCTTCATCATACAAGGCGGCGGTTTCACGATTGATGCCTTCGATGAAATCTCACCCGTGACGACGGACGCGCCAGTCCTCAACGAGTTCAACTCAAACAACTCCAACATTCGCGGCACACTGTCAATGGCCTTGCCGGGTGTGACGGGCGGCGCGGATCTCGGAACCAGTCAGTGGTTTATCAATGTCGCGGATAACTCAGGACTTGATGCTGCGTCGCACACCGTCTTCGGACGAGTCATTGGCGACGGAATGGAAATCGTCGACCGCATCAACAACCTCGAGACCGAGAACTTGTCGGCTCAAACCGAGCAACCTGCGTTGAATGAGCAGCCAATTCGCACGGCACTCGATTTCGAAACGATCAGCGGAAGCGTCTCGCTAATTGCTGGTTCGGATCTCGTCACCGGCGCGGGAACGAGCTTTACGAGCGAACTCGCTGAAAGCTTCGGTTCAATTGCCGGTTCAACCATTCGAATTGACGGAGAGGAATACACCGTCGACTCAATCTTGAGTGACACGGTGCTCATCCTGAATCGCAATGCGACGGCAGACGCAACCAACGTCGAAGCCGAACGCTACGCCGCCCCCAGCTCCGCCAGTTACGTCGTCTTCAGCAGCATTGACGAGATCCTCAACGTGTAGAGCGTCATCTCGACGCCAAGATGTAGGACGGCCTATCAGGCCGTCCTACTGAGCTGCAAAGACGCCGGGAAACAGCAGTCCCTACTCCGCCGAAATTGCGGAGAGTTGAGCTTCGAGTACTCGCTGGCGGCGTACTTTGCGGACGAGCACACGCACTCCGCGATCGATCACAACTTCGCCGCCGGTTGGGTTTGAGTGTAAGTGTTCTAACACCCAACCGCTGAGGTTATGAGTTTCAGGAGCAGTCGTTGAGACCTGCAAGTCGAGCCCCGTCTGCTCCTTTAGTCGCGATAAGCTGATGCCGCCGCCGACAATCCAACTCGTTCCGGACCGCACCGCATGCACGGGTAATAAATCGTACTCATCCTGAATGTCGCCAATCAGTTCTTCGATGATGTCTTCCAACGTCACGATACCCAACACGTTGCCTGACGGACTTCGCACAAGAGCAATGTGAGTGTGCTCGCGCATCAATCGCTCGAGCACGGACGAGATCGGCGATGTCGACTCAACTGTCAGCAGGCTCCGCACGATGCTCGTCATGGACGGGTTCTGCGGATTGATCTTCATGTAGGCGACGATGTCCTTGAAGGTCACGTAGCCGACAATGCGTTGAGGATCTCCGGTGCGTTCTG
>CAZNMS010000281.1:0-11165 GCA_964573505.1 uncultured Planctomycetaceae bacterium
CCAATGTGGCCCGACGCTCCGCGTCGGGAGTCGCGACGCGGAGCGTCGCGCCACATTGCGGAATCGGCTCAATCCCGAACTGTCTGATTTCGAGCAGCCCTACGTTTAAAGAGGGCGAGTCCGATTCACACCTGACCGAGTTTGGCTAGACTCCGCCGCTCGCCCCTTCGGGCCGATGGCGATTTCGGCTGCGATTCCGATTCCTCATGCGATTGAAGTGGGTTCGCAAAGTGGCGCGAGAAAGGCTCAGCGACGCACTACCGAGGAGCAAGCGGCTCCTCGTTGTCTGACTTTGCAAGATTGATGGAGACTCCATGAAGGTCGATCAGAAGGCCAAAGAACTGGCCGCGATGCGTGACAAGTTCGAGAAACGGATCTTCGAAAAGCCCGGAGAGACGAAACGACATGAAGAGTTTGCAGCGTTCCTCAAGGAGCACGGCGATCCGCGCGGGGAACTCATCGAGTTGCAGATCAAGCTCGAAGACAAGCGTCTGACGCGCGAGCAACAAGTCGACCTCGAAATTCAAGAACGCGCGATTCTGCGCGAGCACGGCCGCAAGTGGATCGGAAAGCTCGCGGACTTCGTTCTGCTCAAGAGCTTGCCCGACCGCGATTTTCAGTTTCGGCCCATGTGCCGCTTATGGTGGTGGCGCGGTTGGGTTTCGGGACTGCAGACTGAAGAACTGACTCTCAAGCTGACTCAAGTGCTGCTGCACGCTCCCGAGATGCGCTTCTTCTCAAAGCTCGTGATTATCGACCCGCTCAATGCGACCTGCGACTACCTGCATGAGTGGGGTTTGCTCGACAAGATCCGCGATCTCGATCTGAGCTTCGGACGCATCAGCGACAAAGGCTGCATGGTGCTTGCCAATGATAAGTCGCTGAAGAAGCTCAACTCGGTCGACGTCACTGGCAATCAAATGTCGGAGGACGCAGTCGCTGCATTGCGCAAGTCCTTCCCGAAAGTTGCCGCAGATGAGCAGCACATTCCGATCGTGCCGAACAGTCTTTCGCGCAGTTCGCCCAGCGCCATCGCCGCACGCGCGGCAGCAGGGTTTGACGAAGATGAAGACGAGTAAGCCAATGGCTCGTAAATAGGCTCTCGCCCCGCCGACGTTGCGTCATTGGCCTCTACACAACGAACGAAAGAGTCGGCGAGCTTTACGAGCGACATTCCCCTGCCACTTCTTTCCCGGCATTGGACTGGCAGCGGAATTAGAGACCTAAGACTGGCTGTGCCCGCAACCAGTAGGAAAACGTGAATCCGGTGATGTCTTCTCCGCGTCCTTCGTTCCTCTGCGGTTCATGGAATAGTTTTTACCGCAGAGGAGCGAAGGACGCGGATGTCTTAGATCTGTCGTGCCAAGATGCGAGCAGGTCTTACGAAGGAAGAATTGAAGACCTCAGGTACTGCGTCGCTTGTTGATCATTCGGTAGCGCAAGGATGCGTGAATGAAGCGGCAAACAACACTCGCCATTATGGGACTCAGCATTGCTCTCGGTGTCGGTTGGTTCGCAGGCAGGACGCTGCCCGGAGCACGTGAGACGAATCAACCGCCGGTCGTGCAACTCGATGCGCGGGCGATGCAGTTGCTCTTTCGAAATGACTCCGGTGCGGCGGCGAGCATCAATGAGCCGGTCGGAAAACTGCGGATCAACGATCACGTTGAGAAGCCCGAACCGCAGACTCCCGACATCGCATACTTCCCGCAGGCACTGGCTGCTCCTTCGTTAGATGAAGAGGTACAAGCCGAGCAGCAGAGAGTTTGGTTGGAGTCGCTCGCTCACTTGTCCCCAGAAGCGGCGCATGAGATTCAGTCGTTGAAGACGCGGCTCGGGTCGGTTGCTGCGGCGTCGTTAGGACTCGATCACCTGAAGCCGAGCGGCACTGAACCGGCTCAGTTGCAATTGCCTGACGATGGTTCGATCAAAGCCGTCACTCCGGTGAGTGGAACATCAAATACACTCCCCGGCTCTGTGCAGCCTGCCAGCGGAAAGCAGAAGCCCGCATCGTCCGTAGCCGCGTTGCCGGTTGTTCGAGAGGACGAGTCATCCCCGCCCTTCGATTTGTGGCGCGAGGTGCACGATCGCAACGAGAAGTTCGCGAAGTCGCCTGGTTTCAAACGGACGGTTCTGCTGCCCGTTGTGACATCGGACGGCACTAACTGGGAGCCGCGATTGGACCTCACTCCCGGCACGTTTCAGATGACCGGCAATGCGTTCGACATCGCAATCGAGGGCGACGGATGGTTCGTCGTGCGACTCGATGAGCAGGCTCAATGCCTCACGCGGTGCGGCCTGCTGACGCTCGACGATCAATCGCGACTCTGCCTTAAAACGGGGCGCGGCAAGCATGTGCTCGTCCCGGAGATCGTATTGCCGCCGATGTCACAACAGTTACAGATCGAAGCTGACGGCGTATGCCGAGTTTTGGTCGGCGGAGAAGCAGAGCCGAAGACGGTCGGCTCGCTGCAACTGGGAAGCTGCTTGAATCCGAGTCAGCTTCGTTGCACCGACGACGGACTTTTCGTCGTCACCGCCGAGTCGGGTGCCCTCTGGAGCGCCGCCCCCGGCACGCGCGGGCTCGGAAAGCTGCGCCAAAAGTCGCTCGAACAAGCGAAAGCAGACTCAGTCGAGATGCGATAGACGCTTGCTGAGAGCGAGTGATTGCAACGCCGCGATCTGTGTAGCCGAACCTACAGAGCCTTCATTTTCCTGCCTCTCATGCTCCTGTCTCATCTCTTCCAACAAAGCCAGTGAAAGACGGGAGATGACACGAAGATCGGCGACAGGAAGATCAAAGGCCGGCAATGCGGAAGCTGCATCATGAGCCGTCGCGAGCACAGCTTTTTGGGCGTTTGCAGCCATCGGGCGCATTCCATTTTGAGCCCGCTATAGTTCGCCGCTTTTCCGCCTGATTGCCCCATTGAAACTCAGCACATCGCGCTCATGGAACCCTCAGAACAGCAACCGCCGACCCCGCCCGCTCGCAAGCGACCGACATTCCGACCGATCGGCGCTGCGCCTTCAGAGTCGCCTCGCACGCCCGAATCAGCACCGGCGCCGACGACGTCTCATTCCTCTGCGCGACCTGCGTATCAAGCACATCAAGAGGCTCGCTCCGAGAACTCATTCAGAGGCCCCGCACCGGCTCAGCAGGGGCGCGATGCTCATCAGTCGTCTGAAGAACCGCCGCGCGAGAACCGTCGTGCTCGTCGAGCCCGACAGTTCGGTCATGATCAAGCAACCGCCGGTCAGCCGGCTCCTCAAGGACGACCGCCGAAGCAGCAACATCAGCCGCAGCAGCCAACGGGCAAGCGTCCGCCGCGACGTGATGGCGGCAACGATCAGCGTCCGCCGCGTCCGTTCGAGAATCGTCGGCCTGATAATCGGCGTGACAATCGCCCTGATAACCGTCAGTTCGGCGGGCCTCGGTTTGAGGGCAATGATTTCGGCCGTCCGCCGCGCCGGCAGTTCTCGTCGCAAGAGTTCCCGCAGCAAGACTTCTCATCGCAAGGCTTCGGCGGCGATTCATCGGCTCAGCAGCAACCGCGATTCGACCGACCGCCGCGCGGCGAGTTCAGAGGCCCTCCGCGCGATCGTCAATTTGACGGTCCGCCGCGCGGGCAAAATTTCGATGCGCCTCAGCGGCCGTTTGATCGACCTCCGCGAGATCGACAGTTCGAAGATCGTCGCCAGTTTGATGGCCCGCCTCAGTTCGACGGACCGCCACAACGCCGTCAGCAATATGGAGCAGGCCCGTCCGGTGCCGAAGGCTTCGATGGACCGCCGCAGCGTCGCGGTCCTTTCGAAGAGCGACCGCAATATGACGAGCGGCCTCCGCGCGGTGCTCAGCCTCAACGTCCGAACTTTCGGCAGGCGCCACAGCGCGAAGGCTATGTCGAGCTTGAAGCCTTTGACGGGCAGCCTCGTCAGCAATGGGGCGGACCGTTTCAACGCGAGCACCCGAAGGATCTGCAAGTCGGGCAAGGCATCCGTTTGAAACTAGAGTCCTTCACGCCTGAAGGTGAGTGCGTCGCGCATCTCGGTCAGTTCGTTGTCTTCGTGAGTGAGGGCGTCCCCGGCGAGTTCGTTGACGCGATCATCACAACGACCGGAGCTGACTTCGCGCGGGCTCGGGTTGAACGAGGAGACTCGCGCACTCGCGGCCGCACGATGCCTGAGTGTGCTCACTTCGGAGCCTGCGGCGGCTGCATGTGGCAGCACATTGATTATTCGTTTCAGCTCAAGTTCAAGACGCAGTTGCTGCGCGAGATGCTCGAGTTCCGACTCGGCAAAGTGGATTTACCATTACATGCGATGATCCCTGCTCCCGAGGCATACGGGCATCGCAACAAGATCTACTACCAGTTCGATTGCCGAGACCCCGAGACCGGCGACGGACTCGTCTTCGGTCACAACCGACTGCACTCGCCGGAGCTTGAATGGGTCCGCGAATGCCCGGTCCACAATCACGCGGGCGAGTCCGTCGCGCGTGCCGTCTTCCGCATCTTGAAGGAACACAAAGTCCCCGCCGCGACGGCGACCGGCATTCATGACGGGCTGATCGGCATGTTGGTGCGAGCCTCTTCGACGACGCAGCTTTCGCACGTCGTCTTTGTCGCGACCGGCGAGAACTTGCCGTTATGGCAAAGCGTGTTGGAGAAAACTCAGCGTCTGCCCGGCGTTGAAGGCGTGCATTTTAACTTACAGACAGATCCTACCAACACGTTCTTAGGTCGAGAGAACCGGCACATCTCCGGCGCCTTGCGTCTGACCGAGACGATTGGCGGCGTGAACTTTCAGGTCTCGCCGCAATCGTTCTTCCAAACGAATGCGTTAGCAGCACAAAAGCTTTTCGAGGTCGTGCAGCGAGCCCTCTTAGACAAAGCCTGCGATCCGATTCTCGATCTCTATGCCGGCAGCGGTTTGTTCTCGCTGCCACTGGCTCAACGAGGACGCTCGGTCGTCGCCATTGAAGAGAACCCGCATGCCGTCGCCGACGGTCTCGCGACAGCCGCCGCGAACGGCATCACGAATTGCGAGTTCGTTCAGGGCAAAGTCGAAGCGGTGATGAGAAAGATGGATCGCGATCGTCGTTTCCACTCGGTGATCATCGACCCGCCGCGCGAGGGATGTCCCGAGTGGATCCTTCGTCTGATCGGCCGCGGCGTGCGTCCGAAGCGACTGGTCTACGTCTCCTGCAACCCGCAAGCCTTAGCCCGAGACCTCGTGCTGCTACTGCATTCCGGCTACCGCCTCGACGAAGTTCAGCCCGTCGACATGTTCCCTCACACCGCCCACATCGAATCCGTCGCCGTGCTCACGCGCAAGTAGCGATGCTCGCTGCATTGATGGAGTCAGCCATTGAAGTGAGGGAGAGGTGTGCCCTTTTTCGATTCCAGCGCATGCAATCTCGCTCGATGCCGGCTTAGCGAACGACTGGCCGCATTGATCTCATCGGACGCGATCATTCCGAGAGATTTGTGAGTAAGGCGACGGCTCACTGCGAATGCTTGACCGCCGGGTGGCCTCTCTCGGCCGTCTGTCTCCTTGTGAAATGCGACGGCCGGGGGCGGCCATCTTACAACTCGGCGGTCTCTTCGCGCTGCTTGCTTGATTGCGCGATGACTTCATCTCGTGAACCATCTCAATTGATACATCATGAAACTCATGCTTGTTCTGGCTTCGTTGGTTGTTGGCTTGCTGGTGTCGGGGACTCAGATCGGTGCCGCAGAGGCTCCGCAGGCTCGGTTGGATGAGAAGCATCGCGAGTTCTTTAAGGCTTACTGCGTCGCTTGTCACAACGGCGAGAAGCAGGAAGGCAAACTTCGACTGGATGACATTGCGTTTGTCATCAGCTCGATCGAAAGCGCCGATCGCTGGCAGAAGATTTTGAATCAGCTCAACTCGGGAGACATGCCGCCCGAAGACGCGAAGCAACCCGAACGCACGGCGAAGACCGAGTTCCTTGATGAGCTGGCGAGGTTGCTCGTGACGGCTCGGCGGTCGCTCAATGATGGCGGCGGCAAGATCGCTATGCGGCGGCTCAATCGGCGCGAGTACAAGAACACGATTCGAGATTTGCTCGGCGTTGATATCAATGTCCGCGAACTCCCGGCGGATGGCGGCGCGGGCACGTTCGATACGGTCGGCTCGTCGCTCTTCATGTCGAGCGATCAGTTTGAGCAATACCTCGCGCTCGGACGGCAAGCTGTCGACGAGTCGTTCGCGCGGTATGCACCGTCTCAGCCGGTGCGGCGCATTCATGTCGAAGTCGAAGGCACGAATGAGCGAATCGCTAAGGGGCTCAAGCAAAGGGTGAGCGATCGCGAGCGGTACGTGAAGTGGACGGCGGCGGTTGATGAGGCGGCTCTGAAGCCGGGCAACGCGGATGTCGTTGCCGAGATCCGCAAAGCGAAGCCCAATGATGTCACTCACTTTTATTCGCAGTGGCAGCGGATCAAAGACGCACCGTCGCCGAAGGATTTTGGTTGGGTCGATGACGTGAATGCCGATCAGCAGGGACGTCGAGACTGGGTGCATTTCGTGCCGCATCATCGCGCGTATGTCGAGCATCCTCTGACGAAGACCGGCACGTTTCTGACGATCGATGATGCTTATGTGAATTCCCGCCAACTGTTCCGCATCCCGAATGAATGGCCTGCGGGAGACTACGTCGTGCGAGTGCGGATCGCGGCGATGGACGGCATTCCGAAGGAGCGGCGATTTGTCGAATTCGGGCCTCAACACGAAAGCGGCGTCAGCACGGTCGCGAGCACGCACGAGGTCACGGGCACAGTCGCGGCTCCGCAGGTGTTGGAGATTCCGCTGAAGTTCTCGCCAACGAACACCCGCATTTACATGTTCCGCGAGCGCGGTTCTTACGAATCAGACGCCGCCGCCAGTCGGCTCTTTGCGGAAGCCAAACAACGCAACGGCGTCGGTCCTGAGTTCGCTTTGTGGCTGGATTGGATCGAAGTCGAGAGCGTCAACAACTCTGCATCGACGGTCGCTACGGCAGCGGTCATTAAGCCTCAGAAGCTTCGCAAAGATCCCGAAGAGTGGGCGAATAAATACATGCCCATTTACGCCGAGGGTTATGTCGAGAAGCATTCACGTTTCAAGAAGTGGTGCGATGCGATCGACGTCGCGGCGATGAAGCCGGAGAACGCAGACGTCGTCAAGAAGCTGCGCGACGACCCGAAGATCAAGCAGTCGCCGCATCTGTTTTACAACCGCTTTGCCGAGATCAAAGACGCTCCGCCGCCGACCGACTTCGGCTTTAAGGATGTCGACGACGCACAGTTCGCTCGCAGCGAATTCAGCTTTCATCATCAGTACTACGCCGACTACGCGAAGCTCCCGCAGCGCGAGACCGGTGCGTACCTGATGCTCTATTCGCTCGGTCGTCATACCGGCATCGCCGCGCCCGCGAATTGGTCGGCAGGTCGTTACACGCTGCGAGTGCGACTCGCGGCAACCGATGAGTCGCCGGCCGAACGTCGCTTCATCGAACTCGGCACTGGCAAGGCCGATGCTGCTGACTTCAATGTGGTCAGTTCGCATCAAGTGACCGGGACGCTCGCGAATCCGCAGGTGCTTGAGATTCCTGTCGACGTCAACGCGACCGGCGATCGCAGCTTCACTCTGCGCGACAAGCGACCGAACAACCGCGCGGCCGAGTACGCTCTGTTCCGCGAAGCATGGGACAAGACCGGCACGGGACCGAGACCCTGCATTTGGATCGACTATGTCGAACTCGAAGGACCGGTTGTTGTAGGAAGTGCTACACAGTCCGGCGCGGAGTCGCGCGGCGGTTCGGCAGCAGGTTCGTCAGTCACGCTCAAGCAACGGCGCGAAGTCGAGCTGCATGCGAACGCGATGGTCGGCGGCACGTTCAACGGCTACTTCAAAGGCGGCTATGAGGCGGCCAAAGAATTCTTGGCGACGGGCAAACCTCAGAAGGGCATTCCTGACGAGCAGGAAGCGAAGTTCCGCGTGAAGGCGTTTGAAGATCACGGCCCGACCTTCGAGCGGTATCTCAACGACCCGCTCACGAAGACCGGTTCGTATCTGACGATCTTCAACGTGCATCCCGAAGAGGTCATCACGCTGCCGCCCGATCAACCGTCGGGATGGCTCAAGACAAAGCATGTCATTGAAAATACACCTTCGGGCGAATACGTCTTGCGATTCCGCATCGGAGCGGTGAAAGGCACGCCGCGCGAACGTCATTTCGTGACGCTCGGCAGTCGCATGAAGCCCGAGGAGAAAGAAGATTTCACGTTGCTGCAGACGTTTCAGATCAGTGGCACGACCGGCGAGCCGCAAGTCATCGAAGTGCCGGTCAGCATCAGCGCCGGAGGTCCGCGCACATTCGTCTTGCGCGAGAAGCGCGATGTGAAACTCGATCATGAAACCTACACCGCCGCTCGCAAAGAGACCGGAGTCGGCCCGGTATCTGCGTTGTGGATTGATTGGGTTGAGTGGGAAGGGCCGCTCGCGAAGACAACGCCCGAAGCGAAGGTCACGCGCATCGAACCCGAGAAGCGCCGAGCTGACGTCGAACGCGATCATCTGCGCTACAAGTTTCTCAACGAGCAATACGGCAAATGGAAAGAAGCAGGCAGCGACGAAGCGAAGCTGAAGGATTTCAGCTTCAACGACAAAGCGCATGCCGACTTCGCGAAGCACGTTTGGGAGCAAAACAACTTCTGGTTCCAACGCTATCTCGACTGGCCGCTCTCGAAGTCTGGGCTGTATCTCGACAACACGGTCAATGAGACATCCGAGCATGCCATCGATCTGCCTGCCGACGCAGCGACCGGCGATTACGTCATGCGCGTGAAGATCGGTCGCGTGCCGGACATGCCTGATGAGCGTGCCTTCCTCTCCTTCGTCGAAGCCAGTCCGATCGACAAAGACGACCGCACGTTCTTGGCGACGAAGCAAATCACCGCGCCGCTCGATCAACCGGAAGTCGTCGAGTTCTCCTTCCGCATCGTTCCGAAGGGGCCTCGCAAGTTCATCCTCATGGAGAAGCGACCGCTGAAGAAAGAAGGCATCAGCCTGCCCGGTCGCACGCGGTTGATCAAAGACCCGAAGCAGCGCGACCCCGTGTTGTGGATCGACTGGATCGAGTACTCAGGACCGCTCAACAAGACGAATGAAAGCTCTGCATTCGAGCCCGTGTTGTTCGCAAACAGCAGCGGAGTCAGCGAGCGCGATTACGCGCGAGCGATCCTTGAACGCTTCGCCCTGCGAGCCTTTCGCGACAACAAACCGCAGCCGGACTACATCGACAAGCTCGTGAAGTTGTTCGACACGCGTCTGCAAGCCGGTGACAAGTTCGACATCGCCATCCGAGAACCGCTGAGCGTGATCTTGGCTTCTCCGAGGTTTCTGTATTTGTCGGAGCCAACTTCATCGGAACCAAAATCATCCGTCCCAGTGGCCCCATTAGTCCCTTCGAAAGGCAATGGGACGAGTGCGACCAATGGGACGAGTGCGACCAATGGGACGAATGAAAATGGCGGCCCCAATGCGGGCACATCGCCGGCAGCAAGCGGCAAACTGACGCCGCGCGAACTGGCCGTGCGATTGAGCTACTTTCTGTGGAGCGCACCGCCGGATGAAACGTTGCTCGCGCTGGCTCGCAGCGGTGAACTGTCGAAGCCGGATGTGCTTGCTGCTCAAGTCGATCGCCTGCTGTCGAGCGACAAGTCACGCGAGTTCGTGCAGGGCTTCGTGCCTCAATGGCTCAGCATGGAGCGGCTCGACTTCTTCCAATTCAACACGCAGCTCTATCGCGACTTCGACGAGAGCATGCGATCGGCCGCGCGGCGCGAGGTCTATGAAACCTTCGCGCATGTCTTGCGCGAAAACAGCAGTGCTCGCGACCTGCTGAAGTCCGACTACGTGATCGTCAACGGCTTGCTGGCGAACTTCTACGGCCTCGAAGGCGTGAGCGGCGACGAGTACCGCAAAGTCTCAATGCCCGCCGATTCACCGCGCGGAGGATTGCTCGGCATGTCCGCGATCATGGCGATGGGCAGCAACGGAGAAGTGACGAGCCCCGTCGAACGCGGAGCATGGGTGCTGAGAAAACTATTAAACGACCCGCCGCCGCCCGCTCCGCCGAACGTCCCGCAGTTGACTCGACTGGAAGGAAAATTACTCACGACGCGCGAGCGCATCTTGGCGCATCAAGAAGAGCCGCAATGCGCGAGCTGTCATCGCAAGATCGACCCGATCGGCTTCGGCCTCGAGAACTTCAACGCCGTCGGCAAGTGGCGCACCGCAGACCGTTACGAGAAGAAAGGCGTCGGCAAAAAGGAGTGGCCGATCGACCCCGCCGGAGCCTTGCACAAGGGCCCGTCCTTCAAGACGTATTTTGAATTGCGAGACATCATCGCCGCGCGTCCCGAACAATTCTCGCGCGGCCTGACGGAAGCGTTAATCGAATACGCCCTCGGTCGCCCCTACGGCTTCAGCGATGAAGACCTCGCCACAACCGTCGTCCAACGAGCATCCCAAAAAGACTTCGCCCTGCGAGAGTTCATTCACGGCATCGTTCAAAGCAAGGAGTTCAAGGCCAAGTGAATGGCACCTTGTCTCGATGTCGATGCCACCAAATCGTGTCTCGATGCCGAAGACGTCGCACTTGGTCTTGATGCCAAAGGCACCGCAGGCATTAGCCGAGGGCATTGCATTTCGTCTTAATGCCGAAGGCATCGCATTTCGTTTTGATGCCGAAGGCATCGCAGCCATTAGCCGGTGGTTGAGGAGCGCAGCGACGACACCACCGGAAACACGCCAAGAAACAAGCCGCATCCCGAAGGGATGCCAGCCAACTCGCAAGCTCATCGGACACTCGCCACACGGGCGCAATTTCGAGCGACCAACCATCACACCGACAAACCGGGATTGCTGGCATCCCTTCGGGATGCGATCTGTGACCGTCGCGGTTCCGGTGGTGTCGCTGCGCTCAACCACCGGCTAATGGCTGTGATCCCTTCGGGATCGCTGATGCAGGCCTCGGTGCCGAGGGCATTGCAACTCGTCTTAATGCCGAAGACGTCGCATTTCGTTTTGATGCCGAAGGCACCGCAGCCATTAGCCGGTGGTTGAGGAGCGCAGCGACGACACCACCGGAAACACGC
>CAZNMS010000282.1:0-11132 GCA_964573505.1 uncultured Planctomycetaceae bacterium
GAGCCGCCGAGGCACATACATCGGCTGCAAGTCATCGCCTGCGGACGTCGCGGGAACGGAAGTGGGAGTGTCGTTCAAATCTGTCGGAAAGAGCTGACTCAAGTGATGCATCCGTGCGAGTTCTGTGTCGGCGAAGAATAATCCTTAGAACGCATGTGCACGCTGTGTCCGGCACAAAAGAAATCACAACCTCAGAGAGTCAAGCTACGCCACTGCAGCCGCCTCGCAGTTGCATTGCGTCGGAGCAAAGACATCAAGACACAACGGTTTTCTCGTGTCAGACTCAGCCGATCGTTTTGGAACGAGCCGCGCCGTAACTCTGAAGGAAGAAGGAACGCAATGTGTCCGCGCCGCATGCCGTGAGATTCAACGATCGGACTTTCTACGTCCGGCATCGCAACATCGAGTACGGCCCATTCGACTATGAATGGGTGCCGAACTTGCGCGGCATCGAGTTCACGTATTGCCGACAGAAGTTTGGCGAGTTCTACGACATCCTCGAGATTCAAGCGGACCTCAAAGAGTTCAAGCTGCCGATGCGCGTCGTTGAAGTGTCCTCTGTTGTGACGGGCTCCATCGTGCTCGGCCTGCTGTGCGGAATGGCGAGCGAAGAGAAGCGCCGCATGATCGCCGACAATCTCGAACGCTTCGGCCTGCATCGCTTCGCAGAGAACATCGAAGGATGGGCGTAATCGGTATCCGTCGCGCGGGTTGAATTGAGGCCCTCTCGTCCTACGAATTGTCGGTTTGCGCGAAGTGTGGTTCGACGCTCCGCGTCGCAACTCCCGACGCGGAGCGTCGGGCCACATTGGTTGCGACTTCGCCGCGTTGATGGGGCGATAGCAACGCTGGCGCGCGGCAGATGAGAATGGAGCAGCGAGTTTTTTGTACGACGAACTTGTAGTCCGTCGCGTCCGAACTTCGACCGACTCCAAGTCCGTCGTACCAGTCAAAACTCAACCGCTGCTCGCCGTTCCGCCTCACTGCGCGCAAGCCAACAGGAAATCGCAAACTCGTAGTGCGACTCAATTCAGCTCGCGCGATTAATACGAACCGAGCAGTGCGTGCCACTCTTGCACGACGTCAACTTGAGTGCCGGTTTCGAGCTTCGGGTACTTCTTCATCGTCGCGAAATAAGAACGCCGCATCGGCGATCGTGCTTCAAGAGTTGTTCGAACGTCTTTGAGCTTGCGCTCCATCAGACCGTCCTGAAGTCGGACCGACGGTTGAACTCCGCCGTAGTACCCGTAGCGATAGCGCCGCGACGCACCCATGTTGGAGAACATGCCGAAGTTCGAGTTGTTGTTGTACTCATCTGGAACTGCCGGCATGTTCGAAGTGATGTCTTCGAGCACCTTGATTCGGTCTTCGTCCGTCAGTGCCTTCAGCGTCGCGGGAGTACCGGCTGCAACATTGCGACCGAAATAGAGCTTGCCCGCATCATCGCCGACGACGAGCAGATCAAGCTCCCATTCAAGACCGTTTGTAATACGAATGACATCGTTGCTCGGCGACTCAACAGTCAGCCGACCGCGTTCTGCCTGAGCGAGCAAGGTGTGATATTGCGTCTTCGTTCGAGCTCTCAGAAAGCCGTTCGTCAGATGCTGGGTCTGAGTCCAATCGACAGAGCCGCCTTCGAACTCGACTTCTCTCGGCCATAGCGGAATGACAACGGTCTCGGGAGAAAACTTCAGTCCGTTCGACGGAGTCATCCCCGCATACAACGACAGTCGCGACATCACGACGGAAGACTGCATGCCCTGATCAATGACGGTGAGACTTCGCGTTCGTCCTTTGACCGAGAAGCCATGCGAGACCGCCGAGAACACAAACAATGCGAGGCTCGTCAGCAGTGCCAATGCTGGGACGGTAATGATCAATGCATTGAGCTGATTCCGCCGCGCTAAGACGAAGTAGTTGATGGGGCCAATCACGACGGCGAACAGCGTGATGAAGAACAAGAACGAGTACACCGGCACGGACTGAATGCCGGGAATCAAGAACTGATAGAAGTCGGCGGACTCGTTGCGCGGATTTGCTCCCAGTCGATTCGCCCATCTTCCGATCTCGGTCATTCGCGCCGAGTCGAACAGCCATGCCCAATCATGAGGCGATCCGGGAAACGGATTGGCCGCGAAAACAATCAGGTGTCCGAGCCCGTAGCTGCGAACCGCAAAAGTTTGCTCGGCTGCTGCCCATTTCAATTCGGCTTCGACATTCCCGCCGACGACAGTCTCGTTGCCATATTGGTCGAACTGGCGAACGGGAATCTGATGACGACGACTCGGATCGCACTTCTTCCAATCCGCAACGACCGTCGTTCGGTCGGTCCCGACAAGCTTGCGAAGATCTGCATTCTCATAGCCATTCTCGCCGACTTCGTAGACCAACAAGTTGCCGCCGGTTTGAGTCCAATTCAGGATCGCTTCGCGCGTCTCGCTCGGCAGCGACTGCAACGTCTTGAGCGGCACGGCAACGATGTCCAATCCGCTGTAGCTGATCGCGGTATTGGGCAACATCACTGGCTGCACAACGAAATGATTCTCGGTGTTCGCAGTGCCGTAGTGGCCGCCGCCAGCATTGAAAGTCGATGAGACCGCATGTTCGAACTGAGTGCAGTCCTCATTCGTCGGCGAGATGACGAGCAAGCCCGCGCGAACCGAATTCAGGTCTTGCTCTGAGACGTTGATGTTCCGACCGAGATCTCGCAGGCGACCGCGCGGACCGAAGAACTCGAGTTCCCCCGAACTGGCCGAACCAATCATCGGGACGAGCAATGTGATGAGCGTCGTTGCGTTCTGCGGGCAGTTCACCGTTCGCGAAACGCTCGGCAACGATCGGTCTACGGGGCGAAAGACGACAGTGACATCGCGCGTGTCGGCGCGATTCTGAATCCGCACGCGGATCGGGTGATATCCGCCGCTGCGACAGCCGGCCCAGCGCGAGTCAACCGCGACGACAAAGTCCTCTTCTTGCGATTGATATTCAGTACCTGCGACTGCTCCGCAGATCGTCGGCATTGCCCAAATAGAAAGAACGAGCAGCCAAACAGAGAGCACTCTCAGCGTCGAGTTGCGCATCTCGAATTGCCTTTCGACGGAACCAATCGCACGAGCATGCCGCCGCAAGCCGTCGCCAACTTGCTCTGAATTTTTCAGCAGGCCATCACGCGGCGAACGGTAGATGGCCTGCGCACACTCCGGCAAACGAGCGACAGAAACGCGCAGCAAGGCGCTTCATTGCTGTCGCGCATCGGCTTCGGTCACACGAGAGGCACGCGAGCATGACGCCGTCGCGCAGCAACGAGATTGGAAGAGATGCTTCTGTCTTGTCTTTATCCCTCAGGGATTGCGTCGCAACTCAGACTGCGTGCTTGTCGGACCAAAGTAGAAATGGGCGAGGATCATTTCGGGCTCGCGTTGGGTCGCAGAGCCGCGCCCGTTAGGAAGCGGAGTTTTGGCTATTCCGCAGCGGATTCCGCTTCCTGACGGGCGCGGCTCTGCAACCTCTCCGTGAACCATGCCTAGGTCACTTGAGTCCGAGGATCTCGAATTCTGTGTCAAGTTCTGGCGGTGCGTCGCATTGGTGTAGGGCAGCCTCTCCGAGGCTGCCTCTTCCGCAAGACGCGATCTTCCCGACGCCGCCAGCTTGAGTGTCCAAGTACCATTCCTATGAAGGTCTTTGTGCAGAGTCGGTTGTGTTGTTCGAACCGGCGACTCACGGCCGACGGCGCCGCACAAAAGAGTCAGCCTCGGAGAGGCTGACCTACGGGTCTGAGGCGGAGCCTCGCTAGAAATGTCACAGGGTTGGCCCAGATAGAAATGTCACATTGGCTCCTGAGAGTTGAGACCCCAGTGAGAGTGATGAGCGCTGCGAATCACTCTCACTGGGGTCCCAACTGCGCGTCGACTCATCGCCGTCGACGCCATGGATGGTTCGCGGCGGGCTTGTAAGGAATCGTACATCTCGGCGTGACCGGCGGACGAGTTTTGGACTTCGGTGGCGCGTTGCAAGTTCGATCGCTGATAACCTTCGCGTGCCATAGCTCAGCTCGATCCGACCATCCAAGAACTCAGGCACCATGATCGTCTTGCGAGCCAATGCCAGCTTCTGATGCTCCACGCTCAGTTGGAAGGTTCGGTTACACCAGCTCACAGTCCAGTCGTTCTGAACCACTCGCGTTTCCTGGTAGCACAGGACTCGATCGAGACACAGACCCGCAGGAACACTCCGATGCAAGTCGGTCGGTGAGCGGGCGGCAACGCTGAATCGCGAATTCAACTCGTCTAAGTATTCGCTCTCCAGAAAGACGTTCGCAGCGTCGAGCGTGTTGATCGACTTCAGCCGCATCGCCTTGACGCAGCGGTCTTGAAACACCGCGTGTCGACGCTCAACGCGACCCTTCGCTTGAGGGCTTTTGGCCAGGATCAACTTCACGTCCAACTCGCTCATCGCGCGACCAAACTGAGTGAGTGGCGGAGCATCTCGCAACGTCTCGTCGACCGTAGAATCTCGGGTAGTTTCGTAGATCGCAGCTCGGTCCACAGACAGCGAACGAGGCAGCCCGTAGTACTCGACGTACTCGCGAAAGACTGTCATCGCGGCGGCGGTCCTCGAAGGCATGAACAACAAAATCGGCCTGCTACAACGCCAAGCTTTCGGGTACCGCACCTACGACTCCGCATCCTCACCCTGCATTACACTCGCTCGGTTCTCGTCGGATAAAACTCACCCCCGAAACTTTCACAAAGAACCAAACAAAAGAGGCCGCACATCACTTCGATGTGCGGCCTCTTCGCGTCTCTGGGGCTGGTCTGAGTATTCGTAGCATGGGCTTCTAGCCCGTGCTGAACGGCAACTGTCGAACTTGCGGAGGTACGTGTGACTCCGACAAGGTCCCATCAACATCGAGACTGTTATTTCGCCAAGTCCGCCAACAAGGCCGAAGACAAGACGAAGGTTTCATCAATGATCTCGATGCTCGCTGACACCGATGTCAGGTCGTTGTTGGCTCCCTCACCCGCCGAGCCACGATCGGTACCACCGGCACCCTTGAGGATGTCGTCACCTTGTTGGCCGAGCAGCGTGTCGTTCGAGCCGCCGCCATTAAGCGTGTCGTTCCCATCACCGCCGACGATGGTGTCCCGACCGAGCTGCCCGAGGACGTAATCGTTTCCGTCTCCACCGGAGATCAGGTCGTCGCCATCACCGCCGTAGACGGAGTCATTACCGTCGCCAGCATTGATCGTGTCGTTCCCAATTCCGCCGTTGAGGACGTCATCTCCGTGATCGCCACGCAAGACGTCGTTCCCGGAGTTACCAGAAACGGTGTCGTTATTGCGGCCACCGTCGACGGTGTCGTTGCCAGCACCACCTTGGACATAGTCGCTGCCGAGGTCGCCCAGAACCGAGTCATCGCCGAACGCACCGTTGAGCGAGTCGTCGCCGATACCACCCGAGATGGAATCGTTGCCAGCATCACCGACGATCGAGTCATTCCCCAACGCGCCAGTGCCGGAGTCATTCCCGTTTCCACCGGAGATCGTGTCAGAACCATCGCCGCCATCGAAGACGTCGTTTCCGTCGCCCGCGTCGATGAAGTCATCGTCGCGACCACCATTGATCACATCATTGCCAGCACGAGCGAGGATATTGTCATTTCCGTCGCCGCCGTCGATGCGATCAATCCCGTCTCCGCCCCGAATACCATCATTTCCTTCATCGCCATTCAGGAACAAGACGACGCTGGTGTTATTGGCGTTGGTGGCGTTGATAAAGTCATCACCCTCATTGCCACTAAGAGTCAGAGCGCTGAGGCCCACCGTGCTGATGTCATTTACTGTGATGACATCGTTGCCGGTTCCGCCGCTGACTGTGACATCTCGGACTGTCTCATCGACGATCAATGTGGCCGAACCGAATGTCACGACCAAATCACTTCCAGACTGCGAGACCGACATTGTGTCATCGCCAATGGTGCCTTGGACCACTGCCGAATCGAAGCCGTCAGATGATGTAAAGGTATCTGAGCCGTCTAGGGCGCCACGCCAGATCAAGGTGTCGTCGCCCGCTTGACCATCCAGCGTGTCAGAACCCCCGTTGCCAACGAGGGTGTCATCACCCGATTCCCCGTTGATGACGTCGTCACCAGCTCCACCATATTCAAGGTCGTCGCCCGCTCCGCCGGTCAGCGAATCGTCTCCTGCCTGACCATTGAGCGTGTCCCGCCCAATTCCGCCGACCAAAGTGTCGTCCTCAGTGCCGCCCAACAACAGGTCTCCGACGTTGTCGTTACCCTGATTGATGGTGATGTTGACCGTAATTGGCGCACTTCGAGCACCGTCGTTGTCAGCGATGGTGTAGGTGAAGCTATCGGTGCCAGCGAAATCTGTATTCGGCGTGTAAGTCATCAGGCCATTGCCCAGACTGACTGCCGTTCCATTGCTTGGCGGCGTGGCGATTTGGATTGAGGTGAAGTCCAAGGCTCCGTCGGAGTCGGTGTCATTCGAAACAACATCCAACGTGACTGGCACGTTGGCAAACGTTGTCGCTGAATCAGCCTGGCCGGTCGGCCCGACGTTTGTTGGAATGGCAATCACCGTACCAAACGCTGTGTGGGCCGTATAAGTGGCTGAGGCACCAGGAGCGAGAGTGAAGTAATTGCGTAATGCAATTCGATTGTCGAGCGTCGGTTGATCTACAATGTCGTCCGCATCGGTATCGCCGGCAATGGTGTTTGGCAGCGGATACTGTGTTTGGTCAACAATAAAAAGGTCGGCTAGCCAATAACGATCATTGGGAGTGGGTGTGCCCCCTTCGCCGGAGATGCCAACGAAGGCGTTACTGCTGCCGGGAACGATTGTATTTGTGCTTTCGAAAAATACCTGCACGCCATTGGGGTCACGAAGCAAGCCGCCGCCGTCGTTCGAGACGCCGGGGTAATTCGTGAGGTGATAGTCGGTGTATCGCGTGATATCGAACGAAATCGCCGCAGCACCGGGGTTGGTAATCGTGTAGGTTTGTGTTAAGAGTGCGCCGATTCTCGTGCCGGTTGCATTATCAAGTGGTCCGACTGTTTGCACCAATGAGAAGTCGAGATTGGCTTGCGAAAAAGTGCTTCTCAGTTCGGTCGCATTACCCGCAAGTTGTGCGTTTGAATTAAGTAGCTGCTGAGTGCCATTACCAATTCGCAGATTGATGTCCGATATGAATGACGGATCGGCTAGGCCATAGGTCGTGCCGAGAGGGTCGAATGGCGAGCCGAAGAAATTACCGGCAGCATCGACGTTGGTAATTTGGAGGCTGCCATCGCCAGCTCCGAATGTCAGAGTCGCTGTCGTGCCCAGATTGCCGCCAACGCCGGTAGGAGTCGCCGGATTCAATATCTGAATCGAGGCGCCACCTGTGGGGGTTGGTGGAGGCGGTACTGGTGGCACTGGTGGCGGAGGAGGTGGCGGCAGAGTTTCGACGGTAAATGTGCTGGCGACAAAGTCATTTCCAGCGCTGCCGTCGAGGGTATCAGCTCCCCGTCCACCGACGATGGTATCATTTCCCCCATTACCCAGAACTGTGTCGTTACCAAGTTCCTGAGCGGTCGCGTCCACTCCGTCTCCCAAGAGCAGGTCGTTGCCACCGCCGCCATACATCAGGTCGTTGTCCTGTCCTCCGACCTGCCGGTCATTGCCGAGACCGCCAATGATCGTGTCGTTGCCGATATCACCCGTGATCGAGTCGTCTCCGGCATCACCTTCGAGACTGTCGTTTCCGTCGCCGCCGGTCATGCTGTCATTTGAGCCATTGCCCTTCAGCCAGTCATTTCCGAGGTCACCCGTCATCGTGTCGGCACCAGACCCGCCGAAAACGGTATCATTCCCGTCGCCGCCTGTCAGGCTGTCATTGCCTCCGTTGCCGACCATGAAGTCGTTGCCAGCATTTCCCGAAATGGTGTCGGCTCCATCACCGCCGATAACGGAATCGTCACCATCATCGCCGGTGACGGCATCTGCTCCATCGCCAGCGTCGATGGTATCATTTCCAAGATCGCCTTGTACGGAGTCGTTTCCGTCGCCAGCAACGATGGAGTCGTTTCCCGAGCCCGCTAGAACCGAGTCATCACCGTCCCCTGCGTCGATGGTATCATTTCCACCAGCGCCATTGATGGTGTCATTGCCGTTCCCGGTATCGATGATGTCCGCAATGTCGGCGCTGCCAATAACGCTATCGTCACCGTTGCCGGTGTTGATTTGAATGTTGGTCAGATTGGCAAAGGTCGCTCGAGTGACCGCAGAAATATTTACGGCGTTGTCAGCGTCACCAGTCGTTATCACGAGGGAAGTGAGTTGGGACGTCAACAGATTGGGCACGCCGACCGCAGGGGCATTGTTGATGAGGACCTGCATGCGCGACGTGTTTGTGGGGTCGACTTGGACTGTGACAGACTCATTGGTGTCTGTCTGAATTTGCAATTCACCGCTTAGGAAAATTGCAGATGAGGAGAGGAGTGCTCGCGACTCGAGTACTTCCGAAGGGATTGTGTGAGAATTCCCTGTAAGTCGCTGCGACGTCTTCCTTGTTGACAACGGTCGTCGAACTGTCAGCCGCCGACGAAAGCTTTCTAGCCATCCTGACGAAAGCACTTTTCACCTCCTGTGAGCATGCCGCCGGTGTGATTCGCCGGTCAGTGTCGTCGAGAGGCCTGACAGAAGTGACCGGGATGCCGGAACTGCGGGTAATTCCACGCGTTAATTCCGTGCTTGATTGATCGGCTATCCCGATTGGCGCTGGGAGTGAAAGCAGTACTTACGGTATGAGTCATACAATAGGACCTCATCGTGGCGGCATGACCGTTGCGAGCCTTTGCATCGTAAGAATCCTTGTATGAGGTAGAGGCGCTACAATCGTCATAATCGTTAGGGTCCATGAGGAGCCGTCATCTGCGGAAATCAGGGCATCGCGATCACTCGCCGAGGTGGTGCTTGTGGAAAGCGTCAAAGCTGATTGTTCAAATTTTCAAACTGCTGGCACCTTCGGATCGCGTCTCCCCGGCGCGAGAATGAGCTCATCTGCGATGTTTGGTTCTGCAGTCGCCCTCGGTGTAGGAAACGCGATCGCTCGTCAATGAGCGACTGGAAATGTTTGGCCGCGTTTCGTTCCTGCGGAGATCGGCAGAATCGCAAGGCGTTTTCTCGCTCCGCTGGGGTCGGTTTGATGTGTCGCTCAGCAAGATGAGATGCGTTCGATTTCAACTCCGGCCGTGCTTCTTTCGCGCAATGCGTTGATGCCGGGACGACGGCTACGTTGTTGCCAGTAGGGCTTTGTGCCACCAACCTTCGGTGACCGATTCTCGGAGTCGATCGTGATCACAGACCCCGAGGAGTTTGTTTGAGTAGTCGCAGCATGGGCTTCTAGCCGGTGCTGAACGGTGATAGGCAATCGTTTGCGAATCTCCAAAGGCAGCACGGACTGGAAGTCCATGCTACTTGGACTGCCTCTAATCTCTGCGAGTTTCGTCACTCACACTGTAGGAGAGTATTATGCGTGCGTTGTTGAGTTTGATACTGGTCGCTGCAGTGAGCGGGTCGGTTGCGGCGAATGAGGCGAAGCTTGAATTGGCTTTGCATGATCTCGCTGCCGTCGCGCGGAAAGCGGGTATGCAAAAATTGGTGGTTGTTGCTCGACTTGAAGCGACCTCGGCACAAGCGACCGACGCGGATCTTAATACTATTGAGCAAATGGCGCTGGAGGCTCTGCAAAAGGAGCAGGGCGTTGCGTGTTCGAGCAATGAGAAGGCTCGCGACGCTGCTCGGGTCGGACGCGCAAAGCGACCTCTGACTGTTGAGGAAGGGCGACTGCTGAAGAACGCAGCCGGGACCGACGGAGTTGTGACGCTCGACTATCGCGAGGCGAAGGAGCGGTCGACGGTGCGATTGGCTTTGTCTGATGGCAACAAGATCCAGTTTGCCGAGTCGGTGGCGCTGCAGCAGAAGGTCGGGGGACTCGGTGAGCTTGCCGGCAAGAAGCCTGCTGCCAACAACGCTGGAGCGCAGGGCGGTCAGCCGAACGGCGGTCCGAAAGCAGGGCCGATCGGCGGGAATGGCGAGCAGTTCGTGCCGTCTGCTCCGCCGGGGGCGAGCGGCTATGCGATCGCGACCAATGGGGGTAATCCTAATTACGTGCGCAAGCCGAGTTCGGCTTCGACGGATGCCGGGGGTGAAGCTGGGGCTAAGGCCGGGGCAGGGGGAAAAGGCGAAGGTGGAGCAAAGGCCGGCGGCGGGGCGTCCTCAACGGGCGGCGGTCAGAAGGCTTCGACGAGTGGCACGAAAGCAGGCGGAGGCGCCACTGCTGGCGGTGGGGCGGGAGGCGGTGCGGTTGCGGGAGGCTCAGCGACTCCGGCTCAACCCGGTGCTGCTGCAACCGAGATTGGTCAGCGGATCTTGCAGTTCGGAACGAGCCACTTAGGACAGCAAGTCGGCAACGGCGAATGTTGGACGCTCGCGGCCGACGCGATGAAAGCTGCCGGAGCTCAGCCGCCTGATGGCTACACGTTCGGCGACGAGATCCCTCTGCGGTCGATCCGTCCCGGCGACATCCTGCAATTCACGACCGCTCGCTTCGACGAGCCGGGCTACTACGCAGTGATGGGTGCTCCGAACCATACGGCGATCGTCTACTCAGCCGCCGGAGACCGCGTCTTCATGCTGCATCAGAATTTCAACGGCAAGCGGACGGTTTCGACGTTCGACTTCAACCTCGCAAGCCTGAGTTCGGGTCGCATTCAGGCTTATCGTCCGCGGCCGCGATAGGCACTTACGGCGAGCGCATCGACAATTTGTTGTCGCTGCGCCGGGTCGCTGTAGCTCGGACGCCTACGTCCGAGAGCGACCCGCACGGACTTGCAACAAACCGGAAGCACGGACGTAGGCGTCCATGCTACGAACTCAGGAAAGTATTCACCCGCAGTCCCGAACCCTGGCTGCGCTCTCACCCCAGAGGAAGCGGCGTATCCGGTAATATTTTCTCTGCGACCTTCGTTCCTCTGTGGTTCATGAAATCGGCTTTCACCGCAGAGGAACGAAAGACCTAGCGCGGCAGTACCGCAACCAAAATGTACGACGGACTTGTAGTCCGTCGCA
>CAZNMS010000283.1:0-11129 GCA_964573505.1 uncultured Planctomycetaceae bacterium
AAACATGTGTGACCGCCAGCAATCCCTAATTCTCCGCCTCCCGCCCCGTGAACGGCTACGTAACTCCCTCACGTAAATGCGGGGACGGGAACTGGCGTTTGCAAATCCATGCAAATCACTCTATTCCGTCCTCGTCTTTGTACAGATTGTATCGTTCTCCTTGAGGTTAGGGGTTACCAATGATGCTTTGTAAGAATCGACGTCATCGCGGATTCACGCTTATTGAACTGTTGGTGGTGATTGCCATTATCGCGGTGCTCGTCGCACTGTTGCTGCCTGCGGTTCAGCAGGCCAGAGAGTCTGCTCGCCGATCGCAATGTCGAAATAATCTCAAACAAATTGGCATCGCAATGCATGGCTACATCGAGACGAGTCGTGTGCTGCCGTATGGTCAAATTAACCGCCTGAGTACCGCGGAAGCTCCCGATCAACGATATTGTTGGTTCCACATGATTCTGCCGCTGGTAGACCAGGCGCCGCTCTATGAGAAATATCTTGATTATTTCAGCGCCGGGGTCATGAGTATCAATTTTGTTGGTCGGGATTCCATTGTTCCCGGTATGATGTGCCCGACGGATCCTCAGTCAGGCAAGGTGCTGACTGCTGGTGCCACGACAGCCGCCGCTTCCCAAGGGTTTCACGGGAATTATGTCATGTGTGCTGGCAATACGGAGTTTGGAGGCGGTGGCGCGGGCACGACACTCAATGGGATGTTTTTCTCGAAGTCATCAGTCAGTCCACGCGACGTTACTGACGGTCTTTCGAATACGATGATGGGAAGCGAGATTCTCCTGACAGCCGATACCGGCAGCCATGATTTGCGAGGCCGTTACTACAACAGTTGGGAGGGCAACTCGTTGGTCAGCACATTACAGCCACCAAACACCTCGGTTGGCGACCGATCGATTCAAGGCTACTGCATCAACGGCACAAATAGGCCGTGTGCTTCGGCTGGCAACAACGTCCAATATGCCAGAAGTCTACACATCGGTGGCGTTCACGCATTGATGGGCGATGGTGTTGTGAAATTCGTATCAGACAACATTAGCACGACCGTGTGGAATTCTATTGGATCACGCAATGGTGACGAGACCACTCCAGAATTCTAAGCTGCATCACTCTCTTAAACACTCTATATTGCATGCTCTCGGAGCGATTTACTATGTCTAGACCCGTTCGTGATTTCTTTCCACTGGCGCTTATGGCTGTGCTCTCTGTTGGATGTGGCAGCGCCGCGACGACAGAGCGATATGCCGTCTCAGGCAGTGTTGAATTTGGTGGCCAGCCAGTGAAGGACGGCGACATCATTTTCGAATCCACCGCCGCGACAAAGTGGTCAGACGCAGGCAAGATCGTCGACGGTAAATTCCAGTTCGATGCAACAACAGGTCAAAAGATTGTGCGAATTCGAGCGTCGCGAGACAAGGATGGCCCGGCCATCAAAGGAGCTATGGGCGAGGAGTTGAAGCCTAAAGAGGAGTATATCCCGGATCAATACAACTCTAATTCAGCACTCACGGCGGAAGTAACAAGCAACACTTCAAAGAACCGTTTTGAGTTCAAGCTTGAAGCTGCAAAGTAGGGCCTAACTTATTGTCGCTGGCTCGATATGCATTGCTCGACCATGTCGATGAGTGATGGCGGCGCGTGTTTTCGGAGCTTATGCCGCGAAGTTGGTTGCCTGCAGGACGAGGCTCTCGGTTACCGGTATTGTTTTCGGCTTTGCAAGTCTTCCCTGTTGGTACGGTATCGTTGCGAGGGAACCACGAACTGGAAGTCCATGCTACTTGGGCAGACTCGCGGCATCAGATTTTCGGGCGGCGGCGAGGATCTGAAGGGCTCGATTGCCATCATGCCTTGCCTGCCTATACTCCCGCCCGCTTTTGACCCGACGGGCTTGCTCGGCCCATTAAATTGGCACCTCTGATCTGCGAAGGAGCTGACCTTGAAGTGGTTGCTCAACGCCCTGGCTTCCTCCGTGGGGCGGAAGTTTGTGATGGCGATCACCGGCCTGCTGCTGTGTGGCTTTCTCGTCGTCCACTTGGCCGGAAACTTATGGCTGCTCGTCGGACCTGAGGCATACAACAAGTACGCCAAGAACCTGCATGACCTCGGGCCACTGCTTGCAGTTGCCGAGACGGGGCTCTTCGGGCTCTTTCTGGCTCACATCGCGCTGGCCTTTAAGTTGACCATCGGCAACAAGCAGGCTCGCGGCCAGCAGTACGCCGTTCAGAACTTCAAAGGCGAAGGTGACGGTGTCGGCTTCGGACGCCCTGATACATGGATGGCGGTCTCAGGCGCGATCGTGCTGGGCTACATCGTCTTGCACTTGATCGACTTCAAGTTGCAGCTCCGCAGCGACATCGCTTACGCCGGACTGACTCCCTATGACAAAGCACTCGCGATCTTGCGGACTCCGTTGTCGGCGATTGGGTATCTCGCGGGCTTTGTGTTTCTCGGCCTGCACTTGATGCACGGCATTCCGAGTCTCTTTCAAACGCTCGGCATCTGTCACAAAAAGTACAACAACCTGATTCGCATCGGCGGACTGTTGTTTGTCTTCGCGCTCGTGCTGGGAAATGTCGTGCTCGTCGGCTGGGCGAACACTCGTCTGAGCGATAAGTCGGCGGTGACAAAGCCTGCCTCGAAGAATGCGGCGGCGACGTCCGATGTTGCCGAAGCTCCCAAGTCGGATGCTGTTGAGAAGCCCGCAGCTGCCGCTCAGCCTGCAGCGGGCTCTACCGAGAAGTCGGCTCAATAACGATTGAAGTTGCGGCTTGAGCTTCGCTCGCCGCGCGTTGCTGAATTGATCCCAACAAACTGCCGCCCGCACTTGGGGCGATGTCCTTGATGGCTCAGGAGTGACTCCGATGTTCAAAGTCGCCGATACCCCGCTGGATGGCAAAGTGCCAGAGGGGCCGATCGCCCAGAAGTGGGATAAGCACAAGGACAATCTCAAACTCATCAGTCCGACGAATAAGCGGAAGTACGACGTGATCGTCGTCGGCACCGGACTCGCGGGCGGTGCGGCGGCCGCATCTCTTGGCGAACTGGGCTACAACGTCAAAGCGTTTTGCTTTCAGGATTCGCCGCGCCGAGCACACTCAATCGCCGCTCAGGGCGGCATCAACGCCGCGAAGAATTATCCGAATGACGGCGACAGCATTTGGCGTCTGTTTGCCGACACTGTGAAGGGCGGCGACTGGCGAGCCCGTGAAGGCAACGTCTATCGGCTCGCTCAGTTGAGCGCGAACATCATTGATCAATGCGTCGCTCAGGGTGTGCCGTTCGCTCGTGAGTACGGCGGCATGCTCGGCAATCGTACGTTCGGCGGTTCGCTCGTGAGCCGCACGTTCTACGCCAAAGGGCAAACCGGACAGCAGTTGCTGCTCGGTGCGTACTCGTCGCTGATGCGGCAAGTCGGCCTCGGCAAAGTGAAGATGTACCCGCGCCGCGAGATGATCGACCTGATCGTCGTTGATGGCATCGCTCGGGGCATCGTCGTTCGCAACATGGTCACGGGTCAGTTCGAGACGCATACCGCTTCTGCTGTCGTGCTCGCGACCGGCGGTTATGGCAACGTCTTTTATCTCTCGACGAACGCCAAAGGCTGCAACGTGACGGCAGCATGGCGCTGCCATCGACGCGGCGCCCTCTTCGGTAATCCGTGTTACACCCAAATTCACCCGACGTGCATCCCGGTGAGCGGTGACTATCAGTCAAAGCTCACGCTCATGAGCGAGAGCTTGCGAAATGACGGCCGAGTTTGGGTGCCGAAGACGAAGGGCGATACACGGTCGCCGGATCAGATTCCTGAAAGCGAACGCGACTACTATCTCGAACGCCGTTATCCGACTTATGGCAACATGGTGGCTCGTGACGTCGCGTCGCGGGCAGCCAAGTTAGAGTGCGATCAAGGTCGCGGAGTCGGTGAGAGTGGTTTGTCGGTCTATCTCGACTTCAAGCAAGCGATCGAACGCGATGGCGAGCCTGCGATTCGTGCTCGCTACGGCAACCTCTTCCACATGTATGAGAAGATCACCGCCGAGAATCCCTACAAAGTCCCGATGAGAATCTACCCCGCAGTCCACTACACGATGGGCGGCCTGTGGGTTGACTACAACTTGCAGAGTTCGGTTCCCGGCCTCTTCGTGCTGGGAGAAGCGAACTTCTCTGATCACGGTGCGAACCGACTCGGTGCATCAGCACTGATGCAAGGACTCGCGGACGGCTACTTCATCATCCCCTACACCATTGGCGATCACATCGCGAAGAACAGCAGCAAGCTGACGAAGATCGGCGACGATCATCCGGCAGTGAAGCAAGCACTCGCCGACGCCGAAGGACGCATTCGCTCGATCCTCAAGATCAATGGCTCGCGTTCGGTCGACAGCATCCATCGCGATCTCGGCAAGATCATGTGGGACAAGTGCGGAATGGGTCGCAATGCCGCCGGGCTCAAGCAAGCTCAGCAAGAGATTCGCGGCTTGCGTGATGTCTTCTGGAAAGACGTGCGAGTGCTCGGATCCGGCGATGTGCTGAATCAGAATTTGGAGCATGCCGGTCGCGTCGCAGACTTCTTGGAGTTCGCTGAATTGATGGTGATCGACGCCTTGCATCGCGAAGAGTCGTGCGGCGGTCACTTCCGCGAGGAACATCAGACAGAAGACAACGAAGCAAAGCGCGACGATCAAAACTTCGCGTATGCCGCCGGCTGGGAATTCACGAGCGTCGGTGCCGAACCCGTGCTTCACAAAGAGCCGCTCTCATTTGAAAACGTGCCCTTCATGACCAGGAGCTACAAGTAATGGCCGGTCGAGGTATGAATCTGACGCTGAAGATTTGGCGGCAAGCCAGTCCGAGCGCTAAAGGCGACTTCCAAACTTACCGACTTGCGAACGTCTCACCGCACATGTCGTTCTTGGAAATGTTGGATGTGCTCAACGAGCAGTTGATCAATCAAGGCGAAGAGCCTGTTGCGTTTGATCATGACTGCCGTGAAGGCATCTGCGGCATGTGCAGCCTCATGATTAACGGGCAGGCGCACGGTCCTGATCGCGAGACGACAACTTGCCAACTTCATATGCGCCGCTTCAAAGACGGCGACACGATCGTGATCGAACCGTGGCGCGCGAGAGCGTTCCCAGTGCTGCGAGATCTCGTCGTTGATCGCTCGGCATTCGATCGGATCATCTCGGTCGGTGGCTTTGTGTCGGTGAATGCTGGCAACGCTCAAGATGCCAATTGCTTGCCGGTGCCGAAGCAGAATCAAGAGAAGGCAATGGACGCCGCTGCCTGCATCGGCTGCGGAGCTTGCGTCGCTGCTTGCAAGAATGCCTCGGCGAGTTTGTTCGTCAGCGCGAAGGTCTCGCAGTTGGCGCTGCTGCCTCAAGGTCAGCCCGAAGCCGCGCGACGCGTCGTCAAGATGGTCGCTCAAATGGACAAAGAAGGCTTCGGCTCTTGCACCAATACTTATGAGTGCGAAGCCGCGTGTCCTGCTGGCGTCTCGGTCTCGAACATCGCTCGCATGAACCGCGAGTACCTCAAGGCGACGTTCCTGTCTGAAGAAGGCGCGTAAGGTCTTTTGGCGGAGTTGAATTTAGGTCGAGTCACTGACGAGTGCAGATTGAGGGCGAAGCTATTCTGAATAGCTTCGCCCTCAGTCTTTTTCGGTGCCCCCTGAACTTACGAGTGACCGAGGCCGCATGACTGCTCGCCAACTTCTCTTCCGACTGGAATGCGTTGACTTGTTAGAATCACTGCCGATTCACGGCCGGTGATCATTGTTCGCAGTACGAGGAGACTCGCATGCAGACCATTACTCTTGCCGAAGCGCAGGCCAATTTTGCTGAGCTGATTCGCCGCCTCTCTCCGAGGGATGAAATTGAAATTACAGACCGCGATGAAACAATCGCTCGCTTACTGACAGTCTCGGTTCGCCGCCCCAAGCAGCCTCGAAAACTCGGCGCACTTCGCGGCACCGTCATCAGCATGGAGCACTTCGATGACCCGCTCGAAGAATTCGAGGAGCACATGTGATGGAATACTTGCTCGACTCGCACACGCTGATTTGGGCAATGGACTGTCCCGAGAAGTTGAGCACTCACGCGTCGTTGCTCCTTCAAGACTCTGACAATCATCTCAAGATCAGAGCGGGGTCGATTTGGGAGATTGCCATTAAGGTGTCAAAGGGCCGACTTCCGCTTTCGTTGCCGTATCGCGAATGGATCGATCTGACGATTCCCACTCTGCAACTCGACGTACTGCCAATCACTCTTGAGCGCGCCGAGCGACTCGCTCAACTGCCGTTTCATCATCGCGAACCGTTTGACCGACTCATTGCCGTGCAATCTCTCGAAGAGAGACTGCCGCTGCTGAGCTGCGACTTGGCCTTTGACTCCTACCGCGTTGTACGAATCTGGGATTGATCGCGCAGTGCATCGTTTGAGTGCTGCTTGTGCTGCTACTGGAGATTGCTGCGGACATGCAAAGTGCTGACACGATTGCTGCGATTGCTTCTGCTGTCGGACCGGGCGCGATTGGCGTCATTCGAGTCAGTGGCCCTGATGCGATTCCGATCCTGAAAAACTTTATTGGCGATGACTTGAGCGAGTCGAGCCGCACATCGAAGGCTGTATGTCGCGATGCCGACTTTGATCTTGTGCGTTGTGGCGGACGAGGCCGACTCAGCCTGCAAGCCTACGTTTGGCCGAGCAATCGAAGTTACACCGGACAGCCGAGTGTCGAGCTGCGGCTGATTGGCTCGCCGCCCATTCTGGAGATGCTGCTCGAAGAGTTGTTTCGACTCGGTGCTCGTCCGGCACAGCGCGGTGAGTTCACGCTGCGAGCGTTTCTTGCCGGGCGATTGGATCTCACTCAGGCGGATGCTGTGCTCGGAGTGATCGACGCTGCGGACTTCGAGCAATTGCAGGTTGCACTGAAGCAACTGGCCGGCGGGCTTTCGGGGTTGATTGGGGCGGCACGCAGCGAGTTGCTCAATTTGCTGGCCGATCTCGAAGCCGGGCTCGACTTTGTGGACGAGGACATCGAGTTCATTGAGCACAGCGAACTCGCGCGGCGCCTCGCGTCGGTACAGACGCAGATCGCAACGCTGCATCAGCAGGCCGAACAGCGCATGCAGTCTGCGGTACGACAAAGAGTCGTACTCGGCGGGCTTCCCAATGCTGGCAAGAGCACGCTCTTCAACGCTCTAGCTGGTACGAATGCCGCGATCGTTTCAGAGGTCTCCGGCACGACGCGTGATTACTTATCCGAGTCGCTGCATTGGGACGGTCTTGAGATTGAATTGCTCGACACCGCCGGATGGACGAACGCCTCACAAGACGACGCGGCAAACATCGAGCATGCAGCGCAGTCTCAGCGAGATGAGCAATGGGAACGCGCGGAGATCGTGCTGTGGTGCCGCGCGGCGGATCTTGAGTCAACGGATGAAGAACTCGACCGACGGCTGTTCGATCAACTGCTGCAAGCGGGCCGAACGCTGATTGAGGTCACGACGAAGTGCGATCTTGCGCGTCCTGCTTCCGCGTCAGTTGGGAACCCCAGCATCCGAGTGAGCGCGGCGACTGGTCGCGGTCTCAATGAACTGCAAGCCGCTGTTATGTCACAGTTGTTACAGCAGCGAACGGGCGGTGCGGAGCTTGTCGGCTCAACGGCGGCACGGTCGCGCGAGTCGCTGCGAGCGGCGAGTGATGCTCTTGCTCGCGCGGAGCAAGCGACAGCGTTGCGACTCGGGGACGAACTCATCGCTATCGAGATTCGCGATGCGCTTGAGCAACTGGGGCAGATCGTCGGCGCGGTCTACACCGATGACATTCTCGATCGGATCTTCAGCCGGTTTTGCATTGGTAAGTAAGAAGGACTCGTGCGACCGACTGCGTTCTTCAGAGCAGACGACGCACTCGGACGAACTGGCGTCGGTCCCGGCTTGAAGTTGAACAACGCGGCGAAGCCGCAACCGATGGGTGCGATTGCAAGGCTGGCGCGCGGCAGATGAGAACGTGCCAGCGATCTTTTTTTACGACGGCCTTGTAGTCCGTCGCGCCCGATCTTCGACGGACTACAAGTCCGTCGTACCAGTCAAAACTTATCCGCTGCTCGCCGTTCCGCCGCACTCGTTATTGCAGACGACACGTCGCACGGTGCTGCCCCCAATGTGGCCAGATTCTGTGCGAAAGGGATTGTTGGCTCTTGCTTCGCAAGAGCTTCCTTTCGCGGAGCGAAAGGCGACTATCGAAAACGATCAGAGCTATTGAGTGCCGAGCACCTGCAACTCTTGAAAAGCAGTGTTCTCGGCAGAGGACGTCACGGGGCGCACTTGCCAGATGAGCCAGCGGAATTCGCCAATCAGCTGCGAGGTCGAGCGGCGGAGGCTCGTTGCTTGATAGGGGCCGACTTCGGTGCCGATCGTGTTGACTTCGGCAATCGGGACCAACTGATTGGTGTAGTTTGCGTTCCATCCGGGATCTTCGGAGTTGCTGCCGTAGAGCGTGAAGGACTGCGGGCCGCGCACTCCGTTGTGCGATGCCGAGAACGTATTGATGACCGCGATGCGCTGCTTCTGTCCGAGATCTAAGCGGTAGAGGCCGTCGACGACTCCGTTTGTGAATACGGGGCCGTAAGTGTCCGCGAGCTTGCCATCCATGAGCACGGACGTCGGATCGTTATTGGTCGCGGGACGCGTACTGATTGATTTCGGGACGAGCGTCCGAGCCAGTGGCTCAAGCGGAATGTGCTGAAAGCCGTCGGGCTTTGCGGTCTCGGTGACGACATAGATGTAGTCCGTGACGTTGATCGTTTCGGGCTTCTGGGCGCGAACGATGCCGAGCACCAATGGCTTGCCGGCAGCGGCGTTTTGTTCTTTGAGCAAATCAGCAACCGACTTCACCGCGCGATCGTTGAGCGACTGAATCAAGTCGTCCGTGCGCAATCCGTCGCGGGCTGCGAGTGAGTCTTTCGGGACCAACTTCAAATGCACTCCGCGCGATTCTTTCGTCACTCCGAAGGCCGAGTACTCATCGCCGCCGATGTCGCGCACGCGGGCTCCGTGCCAATGATGTTCAAGCTTCTGACGAGCGGGAGTTGAGATCTTCACGACAACCGGTTCGTTGCCCGGCAACTTCGGGGTACGCGCCAGCTTTCTCAGTCGAGGGACCTGCACTCCGTATTGAGTGTCGTCGGTCGCGAAGCTGGCGATGTTCAACCTGAGCGCGGGCGAGTCGCCTTGCAGGCGGTAGTCGCCTTTGGCGCGATCGACAAACAGCGGATCGCCGAACGTCGAATGCTGATCAACACCGTTGGTCAGAAATCGCTGCCGATCGGCTTCGGATGAAGTGAAGAAGTTGAAGTCGAACTCGTTGCTCCACTTACCCGAAGGCATGATGGCCGGAGCGTGCGCGGCTCCCCAAATGTTGTTCATCACGATGTCGTTGCTGATCGCGTCACCTTTGAGGTGATACCAAACATGCGGATGAAAGCCGCAGCCGACGCCGATGTTGTTTCGCACGACGCGATGAAAGCCTTCTCTCAACTTCAAGCCGCCGTGCAAGAAGACGTTGTGCGTGATGACGTAGTTGCTCGAACCGTCATCGAGATCGACGTCCCAACCATGATCGCAGCGCCAACGAGACTTCGTGAGCAACGTCGGCTCGACGGCATCGAGCTTCGCGAGACTCGGAAGCTCTTCCGGCTTCGCTCCGTTCAAGCCCCAAAAACGGTCTCGGCCCCATGAGTTGAATGAGCCGTGATCGCCAGTCTCAAGCACGGTGTCGAAAACATCACAGTTCGAGATGCGATGCCCGCCCCAACATCCGTCGCCGATGTTGATCCCCGCGCGCGATGTCTCGTAGATCGAGCAATGACGCACCTCAATCCGCGCTGCCATTGCGATCTGCACTCCCGCCGCTTGCTTCTCAATCAAACCGACTCCGCGAATGAGGCAGTTCTCGACGAAACAGTCCGACGGATAATTGAGGTTCTGCGGTCCGGCTTCACGACTGATGCTCGTCACTGCTTGCCGCTGTCCGTATTCGAAGAGCGGATTGCGGACAGCAGCGGGATCGCCGACAAACGCGATAGCACTAGCGGCTGTATTAAAAATGTCACAGCCGGAGATCTTCAGTAGGCGATTGAAGTTGCTGACGAAGACCGCGTTGCCGCCGAGTTGCTCGAAGTCGCACTCAGACAACTTGCAGTTGCGAGTGCCCTCGAAGACGACGGCCCCGCCGCGATAGATCGTCCAATCGCTTCGCAGCAGCGGCTCCTTCGTCTCCATAAAGGTCCGCAACGCATGCCGGAAAACGATGCCGCTGAGCGTCACTCCATCGACCGGTCGTTGCTGAGTCCCGCGTAGCTCGATGAGGCACTTAAGTCGCGGGACTTCAATCGTCGCCTGACTGAGATCGAGTCCCTCGGGCGGAAAGAAATAGAGCGTGCTTGTCTTCGCGTCATGAAACCATTCGCCGGGCGCGTCGAGTTCCTCAAACACGTTCTCGACGTAGCGATGCTGAGCGTGCATGCCATTGCCGCGATTGTTCTGAGTGCCGCCTTCAAGCTGCACGTCTCCAGTCGGACTCTTCCCCGTGATGCGGTAGTGAATCCCGCCCCATGCTCCGCGATGCAGCGCATGCACGAAACCGCCGGCCGGGTCTTTCCATTTCGCCACTCGGTCTTTCTGAATCGCATCAGACGCGAAGCCACCAAACGGACGCACGCTCGGATCGAAGTTCGGATAGCGCGCCATCAACTGCCGCTCGCCATTCACAAAGAGTTGATCAACAGCAAGCCCCGCCGGAGTCTTCGCCTGCATGATCCCGTCACGAAACGTCGACCACTTCAGATCAAGCTTCACTCCGCCGCTGACAACAACCGAGCCATCGCCGGCAGATTGCATCGAGCACTGTGAGTCATCCGCAGAGAGCGTCACGGTCTCGAGCAAGTAATACGTTCCCGCATGCAGACGAATGACTTTGTCATTGCGACCGCGAACCGCCTTCAACGCCGCCGGAATCGTCTTGAGCGGTGCTTCGGCAGTTCCGCTCGCCGAGTCATTTCCATTCGGGCTGACATGCACATCAGCCAGCGCTTGCTGCTCCGCAACAAATAAGACG
>CAZNMS010000284.1:0-11076 GCA_964573505.1 uncultured Planctomycetaceae bacterium
GAGAAGCGACGGACTGCAAGTCCGTCGTACCCCAAAACGGATGTGTTCCTCAGGATGATTGATGACTGCAATTAAAATGACAGAGCGGCTGCACTCCGACGCTCGCCCGAATTCTTCGGATCCGTAGCATGGACGCCTACGTCCGTGCTGCGTCTCAAGCGTCGCTGAGCACTTCGTGAATCACTCGCCCCGCGACATCCGTCAGGCGGTAGTCGCGGCTCGCGTAGTGGTATGTCAGCCGCTCGTGATCGAGCCCCATCAGATGCAAGATGGTCGCGTGAATGTCGTGAATGTGAGTCCGACCTTGAACCGCTCGGAAACCGAAGTCGTCGGTCGCTCCATAAGCCGTGCCGCCCTTCACTCCGCCGCCCGCCATCAACATCGTGAAGCCATAGTGATTGTGATCACGACCATTCGAGCCTTCGGTCGTCGGCGTGCGTCCGAACTCGCCGCCCCAAACAACGAGCGTGTCTTCCAGCATGCCGCGGCGCTTGAGATCGCGCAGCAGCGCGGCCATCGGACGATCAATGTCAGCGGCTAACTTCACAGTGGCGTCGTTGTGATTCGAGTGCGTGTCCCACGGCTGCCCATTCCCGTAGTAGACCTGCACGAAACGCACGCCGCGCTCGACCAATCGTCGAGCCATCAAGCACCCATTCGCGAAATGGCTCTTGCCGTACTCCGCGCGGATCGACTGCGGTTCGAGATTGATGTCGAACGCATCCGTCGCAGCGAACTGCATGCGGAACGCGGTCTCCATTGCCTTGATGCGCGACTCTAATGCCGGATCGTTACCCCGCGCGTCGGCATGCTCGCGATCGAACTCTTGCAGCAAGTCGAGCTGCTTGCGTTGAGTCGTAGCGTCTCGATTCGGATGCCGCAGAAACGGGATCATCTTCTGCGGGTCGAGATTCGAATGGTTGATGTAAGTGCCTTGATACTCGCCCGGCAAAAAGGAGCTCGTCCACAACTCGGCAAAGCGGACGGGACGACCGGGACACAGCACGACATAACCGGGCAACTCAGTGTTCTCGCTGCCGAGCCCATACAGCATCCATGAACCCATACTCGGACGATTCGGAGTGATCGTGCCGTTGTTCATGAGAAACAGAGCAGGGCCGTGATTGGGATTGTCGGTATAGCAACCGCGCAGAACGCAGACGTCGTCCATCATCTGCCCGAACTCAGGCAAGAGATTGCTCGCCTCAAGCCCACTCTCACCGCGCGGGTACGAACCGAACGGCACAACGAGCAACCCGCCGGTGACGTTCTCAGTTCGCAACTGCACTTCTGCAGGTCGCTGACCGGCATACCGATTGATGGCCGTTTTTGGATCGAAGAAGTCTCCTTGAAAAGGTCCTCCATTCATAAAGAGATGAATCACGCGCTTGATGCGCGGTTCAAAGTGCGGCTCTTTACGAGGACTCGAATTCGCGGCCTGCGTCGCCGAAGCCAGTCCCACTGCCGCAAATCCGCCGCCGAGCGAACGCAGCACATCGCGCCGACTGAACTCTGTCGGCCCGTCTGAGTTGATCGAGTTCTGCCTGACGAAAGTCATATCGCCTCTATTCCTTCAAGCCCCAAACGCGAAGCAGTTCTTTAAGTCCGTCTTGCCGAGACGCAAACTTGATGTGCTGCATGCTCGACAAAGTCCATGACAGCTTTTCGCAATCACACTCAGCCAAAACGAGCGGCACGATCCTGCCGATGTAGCGCGAGTTCGTGAGTGCATAAAGCAATTCACGATGCACCCAAACGGATTGCACGGACGCCGGAGATAACACCAACACAAACCAGTCACAGCGCGCCAACGCGCGACCAATCTCGTCGTGCCAAAGTTGTGCTCCGCCAATATGCGTTTCGCTGTACCAAACGGAAACACCGCGACTCACCAATTCATCGCGGAGCCAATCAACAAAGGCTCGATCCTGCGACGCATGTGATAGGAACACTTCGCGCGGCATAGAGCGTCGCCGGCTCTTCATGAGGACTGCTCCTCGTCCGCTCGTTGCAATGCTTGCACCACTCGTCGAGCCGTCTCAGTGCCGGACCTGCCGGGTCGCACGACATTCAACGTCTTCAAAATCCATGGGACGTTTTGCACCTGCCGCGACATGACCGGAATGAGCCGATCCTTAAACCGCGGAGTGACGAGCGCGTATTGGATCTCGCCCTCTTGCCATCCTTTTTCGACGCCGCTCGACGGCAGCACGGCGACCATTGCGTCAGAGGTCTCAAGCGCTCGTCCCAATTTCTTCGCCCAATTCTCGCCGGGCTGAATCTCCCACTCATCGAACCAAACATCGAAGCCTTGATCCGCCAATCCTTGAGCGACATCGCGAGCCTGCAAGGCATTGGATCGCGCATGACTGATAAAGACCTTCATCGCACTGAACTCACTAACTGAAGAAGCAAAGTCGGTCGGTCTGAGTCGAACGTCGAGAGATATAGCCCGCCATCAAACGCAGTCACAACAGCGGCCAAACGCGGCTCTCGAATCATCGCCCGGCACTGTCTCAAGCACGCTCGAAGACCTCTGATTCAGGCTCATTGAAAACGCGCCCGACGATGTTTGAACGAGACATAGACGGACAACGCGTCTGCGTTACGACGGCGGCAGATCGCTTTCGGGAGGCTGCAACGTGAGGCGCGGTTGTTCGAGCGGGCGGCGTTCGAATTCGGCGTCGATCACATTCGGCGGTAGGTCCGACTCGTCACTACGAGTCGACATCGTCGCGCTGAAACTCGTTCCGAATGACTGCACGCGCACGACCAATTTGCCTTTGATGACCGCGCCGACATAACGCAGCACTAACCGGCGAATCGGCGGGATCAGCAAGCCGAGTCCCATGACGTCCGAGACGATGCCGGGAATCAGCAGCAAGAGCCCCGCGATCAAGATCATCAGTCCGTCGAGCAACTCAGCCGCCGGCATCTGCCGCAACTGCATCTGCCGTTGAATCTCTCGCGCCTTTTCGAGCCCCTGCCAGCGCGCGATCGCCGCACCGATCACAGCCGTTACGACCAATAATGCGAACGTCGGCAACGCTCCGATCCGAGTGCCAATCTCCGTCAGCACCCATATCTCCAACAACGGAGTCAGCGCCAGCAGCAAGAAGAGTCTCAAGCACATCTTCGATTTCCGTTCTCAATGTCCTCGCGGCGGACCGAATCAATTCATGATCGTTTTGCGGTGCAATTCGTCTTACAGCCGAGAAGTTGCCGCCTGCCCACAAATACTTGCGAGGTTACAGCTCAGACCGACGAGCATCAGTAAAGCAGGACGGAGTTGTCGATCGAGCCGACTCGTCTTCATCCGCAGTCCGGCTCCTGCCATCCGTAGGAAGCCATTTTTCAACAGTCATGCTTTCCTGCGGATAGCAAAGCCGAACTGCGGATGTGCCCATGTAAGACGAATTGCAGGCGAATGGCCCCCAACAACTTCTCACGCGAAACATGACACAGAACTCGCGATCTTCGACCTCAAGTGACCTCGCAGCGAGCGATCTGCAGCTCATGTTTCGGACTGACTCATCGAAGCGCCAAGAATCGGATCGACCTTCACGACTTGAGCCGAGAAGACATTCATCACATGCGCGACGAAGGCGTCTTCTTCCGGCTTATAGACGCGTTGCTTCACGGGCCTCTTACCGTCGCTCGTTCTGGCGATCGCGACTTCGGGATCGTCATCACAACTCGTGACCGAGATCTTGATCATCCGATTGCTCAGCCGCGCGGCGATGTCTTCGAGTCGCCGAATGACTTCGACCTTTTCGACATAGCGGCGACTAAAGACGGACTTCAGAGGCAGCGCGATTTCGAGCCGTCCCGGTCCCGGATAGGACGCGCGCGTCACGGCCTTCGCATGACTCTTCAGCATGTCGGTGATCTCAGCGGTGATGCGTTGCCAAAACTCGAACGCGGGCGGCATGTCATCCATTGAGACTGCCGCAAAGACTGGTTCGGGCATTGCGGGCTCGACAGCAGCCGGTGCTGCCTTCGATGTCGGAGCTGAGGGGGCAACGGGCCCTGGGGCCGGCTTTGCTTGAGCTGATCGCGCGGGAGCAATCGCTGCACGCTGCGGCGCGACGGATCCCTCATCAAAGAACTCGTCATCCGGCGGTGCGCCGAACTGAGCGAGAATGTCATCGTCCGAAAGATCGCTGCTCGGTGCTTCGACGACGGGGGAACTTGCTACCGGCACGGGCGATTTCGGAACCGCTGCAGGCTGCGCTCGCGCGGGCTCTTGCTGAGGAACGGAGACTTGCGGCTCAACGATGACCGGTGCCGCAGCCGCCGACTCAACGATCGGCGCCGGCGCATAACTCGCAATAGGCGGCTCAGTCGGAGATGGTGCAACTTCTGTTACAGCGTGCGGAGCAATGCTCGGCGACACATACGCCGCCGAGTCGGGTTGCGATGAAGCTGCGACGAGCATTTGCGGCTCATGGCCGTCGGCTATGTCATTTTTTTTTTCGTCCGAACTTGAAGTCGGACCGGGCAACGCCGTCATCGTTTCGGCGGCTTTGAGCTGATCGATCAGCCCGTCGAGACTCTGCATGTTCTCAAGCAGCGCGACTCGCACGAGTCCCAGTTCCGCGAGGGCTCGTCCATAAGTGACGCGCTGCATGCGCGATTTTGTGTCCGACAGAATCTGCATCGCAGCAAGAATCGTCTGAATGCCCCACTTCTTTGCTTGAGCCGTCAGCGCGGCTTTCGCATTCGACGAGACCGCGAGCAAGTCGAGTTCATTCGCTCCCGCTGCAAGGATCATCAAGTCGCGGAGATAGAAGAGGATTTGATCCATCAACTCGCCGAGCTGAGCACCGCTGTCGATCGCGGCATGCAAAGCCTGCAACGCACCGCCGGGACTGCGTCCGACGAGTGTATCAACGATTGCAATCAGTCGATCGTCGCTCGCCGTGCCGAGCAGACGATGCACATCAATGGCCGTGATGTGCTTCTCTCCGAAAGCGAGCAGTTGATCGAAGATCGACTGGCTATCACGCATCGATCCGGCCGCGCGCCGCGAGACGAGATCGAACGCTGCATCATCAACCTGCACGCCTTCGGCGATCGCAATCTGCTCGAGTCGCTGCTTGATGCTGCCCGTTGCAATCGTGCCGAAGTCAAACCGCTGACAGCGCGACAAGATCGTGTCGGGGACTTTGTTCGGCTCGGTTGTGCAGAAAACAAACTTCACTCCCGGCGGCGGTTCTTCGAGCGTCTTCAGCAGCGCGTTGAAGGCTTCCTTCGTCAGCATGTGAACTTCGTCGATGATGTAGACCTTGTACCGAGTCCGCATCGACTTCACGTTGACGTTCGCTCGCAACTGGCGGATGTCCTCAATACCGCGATTGGATGCACCGTCGATCTCGATCACATCGACATCGTTGCCCGCCGAGATACCGCGACAAATCTCGCACTCGTTGCACGGGTCACCGTCAATCGCCTGCGGGCAATTGAGTGCCTTTGCGAGGATGCGTGCTGACGACGTCTTGCCGACTCCGCGAGCCCCGGTGAAGAGGTAAGCATGAGCCACTCGATTCGCACGAATGGCATTCCGCAGCGCCTGAGCGATGTGCTCTTGTCCGACGACTTCGCCAAAAGCTTGAGGCCGGAATCGACGCGCGAGAACGGTGTATCCAGTGGATGAGGCGGGAGCGACCATCGGTAATTTGGGTTCTGGAGTAACGGTGAAGGATCGTCGGAGAAGAGCTTCCCGGATTCGTAGCATGGACGCCTACGTCCGTGCTGCGTCGCTGTCGGACGTAGGCGCGACGCCAAATGGCGAAGTGATTTCTCGACGGTCCCTGAGTGGGTGCGGACTGCGAGCGGGCGAGTATATCGGCGGACCTCTCATCCGCGACGGATCGCATCCATCGGCATCATGCGCGTCGCCCAGATGGCGGGATAAAGACCGCCGAGCACGCCTAAGGCCGTCGCGAAGCAGAGGCTGAAGAGCAAAAGGCCGGGGCTCGCAAGCAGATGCACGTGCTCGGGCCACTTCCAATTCACAACCTGCGTCAGCCCCCATCCGGCGATCGAACCGAGCACTCCGCCGCTGAAGCCGAGCGTAGCGCTTTCAAACGTGATGAGCCGCATCACTTCGCCGCGCGACCATCCGTTCGCTTTGAGGATGCCGAATTCAATGATCCTCTCGGAGACGCTCATCAGCATCGTGTTGATGATGCTCAAGACGGCGATCGTCAGACCGATGCTCGTCATGATGCCCAGAAAGATGTCGAGATCTTGAGTGAACTCGCCGAAGCGTTCGGCCCAGTCGGACGACGAACGCACTTCGAGCGGTCCGTCTTCTTCATCTTCCTCATCTGCGTGTTGAGGATCGCCCGCAGCAGATGCCGTTGCTTGATCGCGAGTCGGTGTCGAGCGCGCGGGCTCGGCTTGCGAGTCGACACCGAACGACTTAATGGCCGAGTCCGCTTGTCGCAATGCAGCGACGATCGGGTTGCTCGAAGTACTGGTGCCAATTGTCTCCGGGGCCGGCGAAGCGCTACTGGCCGAGACGCCGCTGAAGAGACCACTCAGCAACGATGTCGGCTGCCATGCGGTATGCGAGCGGCCTTTGAAGATCGCTTTGATCTGCTCAGCAAGTTGCTCGGTCGGCACTTCGCCCGTCGGTTCGACGTAGAACGAGCAGACGGCACCCGGATCGAATAGGCCGAGCCCGCGTAGATAGCTCTGATCAACAACGATTGCGACATCGAGCAGCAACGAGCCGCAGTGGTAGATGCCGACGATCTCAAGATCGATGCCATTGACGACGAAGTGATCGCCGACGCCGACTTTGTTCTCCTCAGCGATTTGCTTGCTGATGAGGCAATGCGGCTGACGCTTGTCTGCGAGATTCAGGTAGCGGCCTTGCTGAATCGCGCTGCCATAGACGCTGTAGTTGAGCTTCGCATGCGCATCGAGATCCGCTCCGAAGAGGAATCGCGGCGGGCTCATGATCCGCTTCTTGCCGATCAGATTGACGCGCAGCCAAATCTCGGCGCTGACGACATTCACTCCCGGCAAGACCGCTATCTCGTCGCGCCACTTCGTCGGGATGCGCGAGAAGAGCGGGATCGGTGCTCCGCGCTGCATGCAGACGAGACCGGGAATGCGGTTGAAGGTTTTCTCGACGGTCTCATCAATGCCCTCAGCGACCGAGAAGAGTCCGACCATTCCCATAATGGCGACGGTCAAGCCGAGCAGAGAAAGCAGCGACCGCGCCGGTCGGCTCAATAAGTTTCGAATCGCGAATTTCAGCATGGGTCAGAATGGCCCCGGAGAGGAAAGCGGTCGGCTGCATCGTTTCATGAAACAGCTGTTGATCATACTACGAGTTGGCGATTCTTGTCGGCTTGCGCATTGTAGGACGCGTTACATAGTCGCCTTTCGCTCTGCGAAAGGGATTGTCGGCTTTTGCTCCGCAAAAGCTTCCTTTCGCGGAGCGAAAGGCGACTATCAGATGCGGCTTCGCCGAGTCGTCGAACCGCCCGCGCGACGTATATCTGCCTCACAACATCCTTCTACGGCAACATGAATCGCCGTTCGACAGGCAGCATTGAGTGCCGCGAGAGATATAGTCCTCGCCGATGAAAACAAACCGGGCGTCAATAAGTACGGAGACTTCAATGCGACGCGTCGCCATCAGCCTGCTTTTTGGACTCGCTGTCGGCTGCTCGAACAGCAGCATGCTCAGCATCTCGGGCGAGCTGACCTTTCAAGGAGTCGCGGTCCCCGGCGAGATCACCTTTGAGCCGCTCGATTCGAGCGGCAAGTCGGTCGGTCGAGCACTGTCGATCGCGGTTCCGGCAAGCGGTTCGTTCTCAGCGAGTCTGCCGGCAAAGGCAGCGGAGTCGCAGCCGTATCGGCTCACCGTTCGAGTTGCTCCGCCGGCTGCAACGGACGCTGAAGCCGCAGCAATCAATCCGAACCCATTCGGCTCGGGAGTGAAGACAGTGCCTTTGCTGCGCGAACTTAAGCACGGACAGAAGCTCGTGCTCGCGATCACTCAGTAGCAAGCTGCGATGGCGACCGAAGCGCGACGACTTCGATTACGGTTCTGCAGAAGCCTCTTCATTAACTACTTCAACAACGCACGTTCGTGATTGCGTAGCCGAAATCGTCAGATTTCGGACGATTGAAATGCCTGAAATCTCACGATTTCAGCTACACGGTGCGCTGTAGAACTACTTCACTGCTCCATTAGGTCACGATGTCCGCCCTCACTGACGAACGAACTCATCCCCGTCCCGCGTTTCCGCCGCCGGTTTGTTATGGCCCGCTGAGATTGGCCAGTCGCTACTTGCTCTCACCATTGGCCGGGTTCACGACGTTGCCGTTTCGTCGCATCGTGAGACAGATTGGCGGAGTCGGACTCGCAACGACGGACCTCATCAGCGCGGCGGCCTTACTGCATCTCAACGACAAGACGCTGCGGATGATCGAGACGTGCGACGATGACAAACCATTCGCCGTGCAGATCTTTGGAGCTGACCCGCAGATGATGGTCGACGCGTCTCAAATGCTCGCGGGGCGCGGCGTTGATTCGATCGACATCAATATGGGCTGCCCGGTCAATCGCATCGCGGGCTCGGGAGCAGGCGCGGGCATGATGTGTCAGCGCAGTGCGACGTTTGATCTCGTTCGTCGCATCGTCGAGTCCGTCAAGTTGCCAGTCACCGTGAAGATGAGACTCGGATGGGATGCGGAGTCGTTGACCGCGCCTGAGTTCGCGCGGGAGTTCGAGCAGATCGGAGTTGCTGCGATCGCCATTCACGGACGGACGCGCGCTCAAGGCTTCTCGGGTACGGTGAGTTTGGAGGGCATTCGAGCGGTCGTGCAGGCCGTTTCGCGCATCCCAGTGATCGGCAACGGAGACGTGCGCACGATCGCGGATGCCGCGCGGATGCTTGAAGTCACCGGTTGTCAGGGAGTCTCGATCGGGCGCGGCGCGCTGGCCAATCCATGGATCTTTCGGCAGCTCGCTCAATGGGAAGAAACCGGTCAATGGTCGCCGCCGGGTTCATTCGAAGATCGGCTCGAACTGATGCTGCGGCAGTTCGGTTATCTCGTCGATCAATGGGGCTTCGAGCGAGCACTCGTCCGCTTCCGCAAAATGGGCCATTGGTACTTGAAGGCAATGAAGGTCAATTCGGCTCTGCGCGATCAGTTTCAGAAAGCTCAATCCCGAGCGGAGTTCGATGCCGCGATGGCCCGCATTCAGGATGTCGGCCCCGTCGGCGGCAATCGCACCGGAGTGCTGCCGGACATGCACATCTCCGTGCCGTCAGGCCCCGTCGAGCGCTGGTGATCTCGTCTTGTTGGGTTTCGCGAAGCCGCCGTATTCTCGAACGCAATGGTTCGATGGAGTCGTCGTAGCATGGGCTTCTAGCCCGTGCTCTTTGGCGGTTGCTTAAGGCGAGCGGCAGGTGAGTTCATACCAGTACGACGGACTTGTAGTCCGTCGATCTGCGACTGCGACGGACTACAAGTCCGTCGTACAGAAGATCGCCGGTAACTTCTCATCTGCCGCTCCGCCTAAGCACGGCGAACAATGCAGAAGGCCGCACGGACTGGAAGTCCATGCTACGACTTCAATGACGGTGCGGTCGGAGATCTCACCCGCACTTTGAACGCGGAATGACGATACGAGCCGCGATCCGGTTGCAGCAGGATGCTGTGTCCGACGCGCGGCTCATCAAGGATTCGATTCATGCAGACAAGGACGTTGCACTCGATCTTTGCCTATCTGGCGTTGATCTTTTTGTCATGGCCCTGCTTCCGTCCGTTCGAGGCGAGCCTCACTTACGGCGACATGTTTTTGGGACTCGCCGCGCTGATGAACGTGCAGCACATGAGCAAGATCCGGCCCTATCAAGTGCTGCTGCTGCTCGCGTTACCGACGCTGATGGTCTCGCAGGTCTTCGATCCCGACGGCAGCCCCGAAGCCATTATTCAAGCGGCCTACATCTTCGGCTTCGTGCTGCCGTTTGGATGGCTCGCGTTTGCCGGACTGCCGGTGCATCGCATCGTTTCGGTGCTGTTGTTGGCAGAAGGTATCAGCTCGATGGTCGCGCTCGGTCAGACGTTCGGCTACCTCGATGCGTTCGGTAAGGCTCGCGTTTGGAACACTCTTGATGCGTACCGAGCAGCCGGCTTCAACACATCGTGCAGCGGTTTGTGCATGAATCTGACGTCGTTGTTCTGCTTGTTGCTGTATCTGCGCGATCAACGATTGCGCGTCGTTCTGCTGAGTCTTTTGTTGATCGGCATCAGCGCGACGATGGCAAAGTCATCGACGTTCGCGGTGCCGGCGATTGCGTTCTACCTCTACTGGGAGCCTCATCGCTGGAAGGTGATTGGACGCTTCGCGGTATTGGCAACGCTCATCGTCGGTGTCATTGCTGTTACACCGGCGTTGCAGGACAAGCTGATCAAAATGAGCGCCAGTCTTTCGCGCCGAGCGGACGGTCTCGACTACTCAATGAATGAGCGACTCTCGACGCTGAAGTTCGCATTGGACTTCGTGCCCGAGTGCTACTTCTTCGGACTGGGTTATGAAGGCACCGCGCGAACGCTGACGCCGCATCTCGGCAACACGGTGCATGTCTTTCACATTGGGATCATTCTGATTGGCGGCATGATCGGTGCCCTTTTCCATTACGGCGGCTTCGCGCTGATGCTGCGTGACGCAGCGAAGTTCAAGCAGTACCCGTTGATCATGATGGTGCTGAGTCATTGGCTGTCGGTCTGCACGATGCCGGTGCTGATGCTGTCGAACCAATACATCCCGTTGATCGTGTGCGGGACGATCTTGTTCGCCGTCTCGGAACAAGAAGAGCAGCAGAAACAGCAAGCCGCGCGTGAGGCACAGCAGCAAGCAGCGGCCAATCGACGCCTCAAGCGCAAGCCAATCGTCGGAGCATTCCCGGCACCGACACCTGCGGTGATGAATCGCACCGCCGGAGCAACGTAAGCACGCGGCAGTTGAAAGCCTACCGGCGAATCCATGTACGACGGACTTGTAGTCCGTCGGGCCTCGTCTTCGACGGACTACAAGTCCGT
>CAZNMS010000285.1:0-11048 GCA_964573505.1 uncultured Planctomycetaceae bacterium
GACTATGTCGTCTTGATTACATCCGACACCGCGACTCGGGTTGTTTGCAGTGATCCCGGTGCTGTATGTGCTTGCCGCTCGCGATATATCCCCGCGTCTTGAGAAGCTCGGCTGAGTGGTTCTCGATCATGCCTTCTGCGTTTGAGGAGACGTCGGTCATGAGGCGGTGTTTGCTGGTCGCGATGCTCTGCTTGTTGACGTTGCCGGTGCAGGCGGAGGGGACTCGGGCTCAACTTGATGCGCTCATTGATAAGGTCGGGAAGACTCCGCCGGAGTGGTTCAAGACAACGCCGCTCAATTATCCGAAGACGCTCGATTTGAACTGGCCGATGAAGCCGCCCGGAGGATGGGACAATCAGAAGAATGTCGGGCAGTACGTTTGGGATGTCGTCAACCCGAACCCCAGTCGCTGGCGCGAAGGCACGCGGCTGATGCACCACTTGCTGACACTCCACAAAGACGATGCTGAGAAGCGCGAGCGGGCGATGTTGTCGCTCTGCCACATGTATCACGACTTACTCGAAGATTACGCCCGCGCGGCCTTCTGGTATCGAGCGGTCGGCGTCGAGAAGAATCCGGAAGAGTACTCGCGCTCGGCGGTCATTCTGGCCGAGTGCTATTGGCGGCTCGGCTATCAGACGGAAGCGCTCAAGCTGTTGAACAAAGTCTCGCCGAGCCTTTCGCAGGCGAAGTTGCTCGCGGATATGGGCGAGACCGAGCGCGGGCTCAAGATCGCGATTGAGGAAACAGCGGACGACTCCGACGGCTATGCGTCGCTCTTAGCCGGAGACATCTGTCGGCAAGTCGGTCGCTACGAGGATGCGATCGGGCACTATCAAAAAGTAAGAGCGATCCCGGTGCCCGCTCAGAATCCGCCCGGTCGCTTGCTCAAGAACCGCAACCGCGCTGACGCGAACATCGCGGCTATCAAGTCCTTTGAGTTGTTCGATCTCAAGAAGGTCAGCGACGGCAAGTACGTTGCAGCAAGTCAGGGTTATGAAGGCCCGGTCGAAGTCGCTGTGACCGTGAAGAAGAATCGCATCGAGAGCGTTGCGGTCACTCAGCATCGCGAGAAGCAGTTTTATTCGGCGATCAATGACACAACGTCGAAGCTCATCGCGAAGCAAACCGTGAAAGGCATCGACGCGACGAGCAACGCGACGCTGACTTCGGAAGCGATCATCAACGCGACAGCAAAGGCGCTCGCGGGGAAGAAGTAGGTCGCGCTGAGTGCGGAACAGGGTTTGTGAATTCTGCTGTAACCCGAAGCGTCAGCGAGGAAATGAGCATGACCGCTTCCGACTCAAACGCCCTCGCTGACGCAGCGGGTTACAAATGCTGTTCCGCTCTCGGCCGTCTTGCTCAGAGCAAACGCAGACGGCCGGGGGCGGCCATCCTACGACGCGAAACGCGGCTCAAGCTCGGGCGGCTTCCGCGAAGATCTCAGCAATGTGCATGACGCGGATCGGCTTTTGGTTGCGGCGAATGAGCCCCTCAAGGTGCATCAAGCACGACATGTCATTGGCGGTGAGTACTTCACTTCCGGCTTGCTCATGATCGGCAATGCGATCGAGCCCCATCATTCCCGAGATCGCTTCTTCCGCGACCGCGAACGTTCCGCCGAATCCGCAGCACTCGTCCGCGCGCTTCAATTGCGTGAGCGTGATGCCGTCGAGCGTTTGAAGGAGTTGTCTCGCTTTGTTGAAGGGCTCGACGTTTCGCTCACTCGAACTTCCGAGTCGCAGTTCGCGGAGACCGTGACAGCTCTGATGCAGCCCCACTCGATGCGGGAACTTGCCGGGCAACGCATCGACCTTGAGCACGTCGACCATGAACTCGGTCAGCTCAAAGGTCTTTGCTTTGAGTTCCTCAAACCCCGGTCGTCCTGCGAGGAAGTCGTCGTAGTGATGCCGCACCATTGAGGTGCAACTGCCTGACGGACAGACGACGTACTCGTACTTCGAAAAGATCTCGAAGAAGCGAATCGCCAGAGGCCGCGTGCAATCTCCGAGACCGGTATTAGCCATCGGCTGCCCGCAGCAAGTTTGCTCGGGGGGAAAATCGATCTCGACGCCCAATCGTTCGAGCACTTCAACCGTCGCCATTCCGACGTTGGGATAAACCTGATCGACGTAACAAGGAATAAAGAGTCCGACGCGCATGTTGTGATTGGTCTTTCGACGACTCGGATTAGGACCACAAAGACGGTGCGCTATGAAGCGCAGATGCGACGAAGTTTGAGACGAGCGGAACGCTGCTTAGCAGGAGTCGTTGTTGCCCTCGGCCAAAGTAGCAGGGGCTTTCAGTCCGTGCCGCCATTCGGAAATTTGGCGTTCGTTTGATGGCTGCCGTTCAGCACGGGCTAGAAGCCCATGCTACGCCGATGCGTCCGATCGCGAATCGAACGCTGCTGCATTTCTTCTTACAACGACAATGCTTCGCGCGGGCCGATTGTCGAGACGGTGCTCAGCTTGAGCGGGTAGTGGTCGAGGACTCGGCGGATGTCTTCGACGGTGATGGCTTCAAGCGTTGCGAGGTCGTCGGCGACCGTGCGGTATTCCTGACGGTAGACCCAGTTGCCGCCGAGTGATGAGAGGCGGCCCATTGGTCGCTCGCTCCGCAGCACGACGCGCGAGGCGACTTTGTTCTTTGCTTGCTGCAACTCAACGTCGGTGATGCCGTTGGCGTTGATGTCGTCGTAGATCTCGCGGATGCGCGTGATGTTGTCTTCGGTTGTCTCCGGGTCGCAGCTCAAGAAGGTTAAGAAGGCTCCCGAGCCGTCGTAGTCGTAGTAACCGAGGTCGCAGGACTCGACGAGTCCGGGATCGACGAGCTCCCAATAGAGTCGGCTGCCGCTGTCATCTCCGACGATCACCGACAGGATCTCGGCAGCGAAGCGCAGCTCGTCCTGAGCGGTCGGCGCTGAGCCCATCAAGATGACGTTCTGCTGCGAACTCTTCGGACGATGAACGACTTGCACGCCGCCTTTTGGTTGAGCTTCAAAGACCGGTCGCACGTGCTTACCGCTCGGCCAATGACTGCAAAACTCGCGAGCCAGTTTGAGGACTTGCTCCCAGTCCGTATTGCCCGCAACGACGACAGTGATATTGCCCGCTCGATAATGCTGTTGGTGATAAGTCCGCATTTGCTCGGCGGTCAGAGCCCCGACGCTCTCCAATGATCCGAGCACCGACTTGCCCAGTGGATGATCGGCGAAGTGCAACTGCATCGCATGCTCGTAAGCGACGTGCATCGGCTGATCGTCGTACATGCTGATTTCTTCGAGGATGACCTTCTTCTCCATATCGAAGTCATCTTGTCGCAATGAAGGGAAGAGAATGTTCGCGAGCAACTCGAAGGTCTGCGGCAAGTACTCGGGCAAGATCGCTCCGTAGAACATCGTCGTCTCTTCGCCGGTCGACGCGTTGTACTTCGCCCCCACTTCATCGAAGACGCGATTGACGTCGTCCGCCGAGAACTTTTCAGTGCCTTTGAAGGCCATATGTTCGAGGAAGTGACTGACGCCATTGAGTTCGGCGGTCTCATCACGAGCACCAGCACGAACGAAGAAGCCGCACGCGACGCTGTAGACCGCCGGGTTCAACTCCGCGATGACCGTCAAACCGTTGTCGAGTGTGTGATGATGAAACTTCATGAGATCTTTCTGAGAGGCCACTAACGACGGGCTCGAGATTGCTCGCTGCCTATCGTCCTATCGGTCTTATTCGTCCCATACGTCCTATTGGGGGACGCTTCGAAAGCGCACTGTCGCCCGATCTATCAACCGGCAACCAATCATTCAGCGACGGTCAGCGGCTTCGGTCCGATCGTCAGCACTGTGAAGTCGCCTGCCGGTTTGCGATGCACGTAGTCGAGAATCTTCGGGATCGTGATCTGATCCACTTTGTCGCGGACCTCTTGCAACGTCGTGATGCGACCGAGCAAGTACCAGTCGCGAGCAAGCGATCCGGCACGAGCAGATGCTGACTCTTGCTGCATGATGAGTGAGCTTTTCGCGCGGGCTTTGCAGCGCTGCAGTTCGTCTTCTCGAATGCCTTCGCCGAGCTTCTTTAGTTCGCTCACCGTGACATCGAGCGTCTCTTGAGCTCGCTCATTGCTCGTTCCGGCGTAGCAGATCACTCGGCCTTCATGCTTCATCGCAGCGAGCGACGCACTGACCGAATAGCACAAACCGCGCTTCTCGCGGACTTCGGTAAAGAGCCGCGCACTCATGCCGCCACTGAGGATGCTGACTGCGGCCCATGCTTCGTAATAGTCCGGGTCCGGGTAAGCGACGCTGTCATAGGCCATCGCGATATGAGTCTGAGTGGACTCGTGCTCGATGTGATCTCGCTTCGGCCCGCGACCGCCGGGAGTGAGTTCGATCGAGGGCTTCTGCTCCCAATCACCGAACGCTTCACCGACTACCGAAATGATCTCACTGAAGTCGACGTTGCCCGCGACTCCGAGAATGGCGCCGTTCGGTCGAAACGTCTTTTGATAATGCGCTTTGACGGACTCGGGAGTGATGTTGTCCAAATGGGCGAGAGTGCCGTCGACGCTGCGGTTCCATGGAGCGGTAAAGGCACGCTTCCGCAGTTCGATTGTCGCTTTGCGTTGCGGTTCGTCTTCGAGTCCTTTGAGCCCTTGCTCGATGCCATCACGGATCGCGTCGAACTCGTCATCGTCAAGCAGCGGTCGACGAATGACATCACCGTAGACTCGCAGACTCTCGGGCAATCGACTGGCGACAGTCGCGCCGCCGAAGCTGATGTGATTGCCGCTCGGGCTTTCGTTGCGTTGCAGTCCGAGGTTGTCGAGCACTGCAGTGAGTTCGCGGCTATCCATTTCTCCGGCGCCGCGCGGCAGCCACTCACACAGGTAATTAGCGAGCCCATTTTGATCGTCGGGTTCGTAGACAACGCCGCCGGGCACGAGCATTGAAAAGGCGGCGGATTGAACGTCCTTCATTTCCTCCACAATGAGCATCAAGCCGTTCGGAAACTGATGCGTGTGGATGCGCTGCGGCTGCATAGATTGGGTTCTCGGGGGGAGCGAGCAGGGCCGTCTCTGAGAACAATCGCGCCGATTCTTATCGGTCCTATTAGTCCCATGCGTCCTATCGCACTTTACTGCGAACGCCGCTGGTACGCTGCGTCGGAGTAAAAAAGGACGCTCCAAATCCGGCCAAAGGGCGGGGAGTGATACCTTGCTCGGAGGGGCCTCACAAGCAGGCTCGCGCGAGTGCATGAGTGTGCTCGCCGCTGAAGGTGCGGCTTGCAAATGAGGGCCTCTTCCTCTTTGCTACGCCCCCTTTGTGGCGGCCCGGAGAGGACGGATTCTGACCCTGCCGCCGATACCGCTTCGGCTCCGCAACGCGACCCAAGAATGGCACTCGTCGTTGCGAGCAACGTCTTCAAGGCAAAGCAATTCGAGCATGAGCAATAGTTCGAACTCGCGCCGCAAGGTCGTGATTACGGGCGTCGGCATCTTCAGTCCCATTGGTGTCGGAGTCGACGCATTCCGGGAGTCTCTGCAAGCCAAACGCAGCGGCATTGCGAAGATCGAACATCTGACCGCAACGGCTCTTCCCGGCCATATTGGTGCAGAGGTCAAAGGCTTTTCCGACGAGTCGGCCAAGAAGCTGTATTTCACCCGCGACCAAAAGAAGAGCGCGAAGGTGATGTGCCGCGAGATTCAGCTGGGCGTCGCTGCTGCGAACCTCGCGCTTGAAAACAGTGGCTTGAATCTCGAAACGACCGATCACAATCGGCTCGGTGTTGAGTTCGGTGCCAATCAGATGTTCTCGCCGCCGGAAGACCTCAGTGACGGCTGCTGGCGCGCGTCCGACAACTACGACTTCAACTTCAGCGAGTGGGGCCCGAAAGGCTTCGGCGGCATGCAGCCTTTGTGGCTTCTGAAGTACTTGCCGAACATGCCTGCGTGTCACATCGGCATTCACGCGGACGCGCAAGGTCCGAACAACTCGCTCACAATGGCCGAAGCTTCGGGGAACAGCGCGCTGGGCGAAGCACTGCGGATCATCGAACGTGATCGCGCTGACGTCATGCTCGCGGGTACTTGCGGCGTGCGATTGCATCCTGTCAAAGCGATGCACGCAGCGTTGTGGGATCGACTGGCTGACTATCCCAATGAAGATCCTGCGACATGGAGCCGACCGTTCGATGCGTCTCGCAAAGGGCAAGTTGTCGGTGAGGGAGCCTGCGTTTTCATCCTCGAAGAAGAGGTTCATGCGAAGGCGCGCGGTGCGAAGAATTACGGTTACATCCTCGGAGCGGCGGGCTCTTGCGTCATCGAGCGCAGTGGCAAGCCGAACTATCGCAAAGCCATTTGCAATGCGGTCAGGAACGCGCTTCGAGATGCAGGACTCGGCCCCGATGACGTCGGGCACATCAACGCGCACGGCCTCAGTGATCCACTCATCGACATCGAAGAAGCCGCTGCTTATCAGGACATCTTTGGCAGTCGGCTGTCGTCGATTCCCGTAACTGCCCCGAAGAGTTTCATGGGCAACTCAGGAGCTGCTTGCGGTGCTCTCGAATTGGCGGCGTCATTGATTTGCATGCAAAACGGAATGCTGCCGACAACGCTCAACTACAAGACGCCCGACCCGGCTTGCCCGCTGAATATCGTTAGCGGAGAGTCGCCTGCGATTACGAATAAGGTGCTCATCAACGTCAACGTAACGAGTGCCGGGCAAGCTGCCGTGATCGTCGCGTCCGGCGTTTGAGGTCTTCCGGCGAACGACCGTGTCTGAATTGAGAGGCCGCACTTGCTTCAGCAAGTGCGGCCTCTTTGCATTTTGGTCGCGCATTTCCGATTCAGTTCGGCAACAGTCGTTGCGGCGCGAAACTTCGTCCGAGGCTGACGGTTCGATCGCGACTGGTCGGCAGCGAACTCGCTTGAAGCGGCAGCGGAAACCGCACGTCATTGCAATTCAGGAACTTCCCGGTCACTGCTGCCGTCTGATGCCGACTACATTCAGACTGAGGCTGACGAGCGCGCATGCTCGGCTCCTCTCATCGAGATGCAGTAAGCAGGACGAAGCACTGACGCGGAGCGTTTCGGAGGCCATCACGCCGTTGGGGGCAGGGGCGATGTTACTCAGCTTTTGGATTCCTCGATTTCTCAATCCTTCCCGTGCATGCACAGCGCGGCGATTGCGACGGCTGATACAGCAGCCTCGATTACTTGAGCGGCTTGAGGATCGCGTGCTTCCGGCGATTACGGTTTCGTTCGATTACTCGCTCGACAGCAACGGCTTCTTTCCCGTCGGCAGCGTGCAGCGAGCAACATTCGAAGCTGCCGTGAATAGTGTTGCTGCCAATTTGCAGGACACGTTGCTTGAGATCGTCCCGCACAAAGACAACCCGGCTGATACATGGAGCGCGACGGTCACGAATCCGTCAACGGGCACGATTCAGGCATTTGCTGATCTGATTCTTGGCGAGAACGAGATCATCGTGTTTGCTGGAGCCCGGCAACTCGGGACGACGCAACTCGGTGAGGGCGGCTTCGGCGGAGCATCCGCGAGTGGCACGCAGTCGTTCGTCGATCTTGTTCTTGGACGCGGGCAATCAGGAGCGCTCGGCCCGGACGCCAGTCAAACGGACTTCGCTGTCACTGTCGGAGCGATGACGTTCGACATCGACGCGAACTGGTACTTCGAAAGCGACCCTTCGCAAATTCAACCGGGGCAAGCGGACTTCTTCTCGGTCGTGCAGCATGAGTTCGCGCATCTCATCGGTTTCGGCACTGCGGAGTCGTTTAAGAATCTCGTTTCGGGATCGAGCTTCAGCGGTCCAATCTCGGCTGCTGAATATGACTTCGGAGGCAACCCGCCTCTCACTGGTGATCAAGGTCACTGGGCTGAAGGCACGACGGACGGAGGCAACGAAGTCGCGCTCGATCCCAGTTTGCTGCTCGGAACTCGAAAGACTCTGACGAAGCTCGACTATGCCGCGCTCGCCGATCTTGGATGGCAAGTAGCGGCCGGCGCGGGTAACGGCGGCGGCGGGCCAGTCGATCCGCGCCACATCAAACTCAGCGATGGCAGCCCGCATGTACTCGTCGTGCAAGATGATGGCATCGCAGGCAATGGGATGTCCGAGTACGTGCTCGATGGCGGCACTCCGGTTTCGTTCCCGACGGATAGCGGCAATGTGACCCTCGAAGGCGGCAATATGGCAGACGCCATTACCGTGACTTCGCTCGACTCGGCATTCAGCGGCAACTTGCAGATCAATACCGGAGACGGGAATGACTCTCTCGATCTGAATCATGCTGCAAAGGATGCCTTCGCTGTCGATGGCGGTGCGGGGAGCGACTCTCTTTTGTTTTCCGGCTCGAATGTTGCGACCTCAACCTACAGCTTTGCAGGGACAGCAGCGGGTTCAACAACGCTTGATGACGGAACTCCGAGTGCAGTTACTTTCAGCGCGTTCGAAGCCGTCACTGATGATGTAATTTCAACTACAGTCGCCTTCAACTTCTTGCCGACCGACGACAATGTGACGTTGGAAGACGACGGTTCTGCGAATTCAAAAACGCAACTCATGAGCCTTGCTTCGAGCCCGCAAGTGACGTTCGCGAATCCGTCGAAAGCGATGACGCTCAATGTCGGATCCGGCAACGACTCGGTGACGATTAACGCGATCGACCCCGGTTTCTCCGCGATGTTGCAAGTACTCGGAGCGGACGGCAACGACTCGCTGAATGCTCTGAGCACGAACTTCGCAGTGACGCTCGATGGCGGAGTCGGAAACGATACTTTGATCGGCGGCAGTCTTGCAGATTCGATTCTGGGAGGGGCTGATGCTGACTCGATCAATGGTCAGGCGGGTAACGACACCGTCATTGCAGGCATTGGAAACGACGTCATCTCAGGTGGCGACGGAGACGACTTGCTGAACTCCGGCAACGGCAACGATGTGCTCGCCGGTGGCGCAGGCAACGACACTCTCACGGCAGGCGGCGGCATCGATACGGTGTCGGATGTGGGTGACGTCAACTTCGTGCTGACGGCAACAACTCTGACCGGCCTCGGCGCCGATACGCTCATCAGTATTGAGGCAGCTTCAATCACAGGTGGCGTGAGCAGCAATTCAATCGATGTCAGCGCCTTTACGGGCTCAGCGACAGTGAATGGAGCGGGCGGCGGCGACCTCATCACAGGTTCGCCGCAAGCAGATCGGCTCGATGGTCAGGCGGGCAACGACACCATTATCGGCGGTGCCGGTAACGACGCTCTCTTTGGCGGGGACGGCCTCGATTCAATGAGCGGTGGCCTCGGAGCAGATGCGCTCGATGGGGGTAACGATAATGACACTCTGACGGGCGACGACTCGAATGACACGTTGATTGGTGGAGCCGGTAACGACCGCATTCAGGGGCTCGCCGGCAACGACTCGATCTTAGGTGGCGACGGCAGCGACTCGCTTGAGGGTGGAGATGGCAATGATGTCGTTCAGGGCGAAGGCTCCAGTTTCGACACCGTCAGCGGTGGTCTGGGTGACGACACACTCGGCGGCGGCTCCGGCAGCGACATTTTGGTTGAGTCTGCCGATGCGAATTTCGCGCTGACGTCGGTCTCATTTACGGGTCTTGGAAATGACTCGGTTGCTGGTTTCGAGTTTGCGCAACTCACCGGAGGTTCGTCCGCAAACGCCATCAGCGCTGCAGGTTTCTCGGGATCGGTGACGCTGTTTGGAGCTAATGGAAACGACACTCTGACCGGGGGCAGCAACAACGACATCCTCAACGGCGAGGCAGGCAATGACAGCGTGCTCGGAGGTAGTGGCAACGACTCATTGCTCGGCGGTGCGGGAGCCGACTTCCTCAACGGCAACGACGGAACCGACACGTTGCTTGGTCAAGGAGGGAGTCTCGATTCGCTCTACGGTGGGCTAGGCAATGACTCGCTCGACGGCGGCATTGGCAACGACAAGCTCTTCGGAGAAGACGGCAACGATACATTGCTTGGTCAGGCCGGCTTCGATTACCTCGAAGGAGGTAACAATAACGACAGCCTCTTGGGTGGAGCGGATGACGACACCATCAATGGAGATGCTGGAGACGACACGCTCAATGGTGGCGACGGGAATGACATTCTCAATGGGGGAGACGGCAACGATGGGCTCTCTGGCTGGACGGGGAATGACAATCTGACGGGGGCATTGGGCAACGACACGCTCTATGGAGGCATAGGCAACGATTCACTCTTCGGCGGCGGAGGAACTGACATTTGTGTCGGCCAGGAAGACGCTGATGCAGTAAATGGCAACTCCGGTGTCGACACGCTCGTGGGTGGTACTGGACTGGGAACTCCGGACGCTGGCGACCAATTCAGCGACGTCAGCGAGATCGACGAAAACTTCCGCCTCACCCCGCTTCCCGATTGGGTAACACGGATCTGAACCGGTCGCCCGCCCCTCCTCGCCTACACAGCTGGCTGCCCTGAGATCGTCTCCCTTCGGACGGAAACAACCGAAATTAACCAGTTCCGCGAAACTGCACCTCTCTCGTATGCGCGCCTAGAACCCGCTTACGCGGGTCACCTGTTGGTCGAAAGTAGCAACGCCGAGGCGATGCACCCTTTATGCCCGCTGAAAATTGCCGCCCACTCGGTTGGAGTATGTTTCCAGGACCCAAACGAACGACCCACCACTTCGATCCGCCAAATAATCAACCCAGACGCCGATTCTCCTCGGTTCTCACACACAACCCCCAAACTGAACCCCGCCGAGAAACTCGCCCCCGAGAACGCAATTAAGCCAGAGAACTCGCACAACCAGCAATCGCCATATAAGCCCGAGCGCCGAGAAGCCCGAAACCCAGCCCAAAAACCAACTTCCGCAAAAGAAAAACTACGACCATCTCCAAAACCTCTACGAATTAGGCGATTCTCCAAATCTTTCGAAGTTACTCGCAGTCGCTTGACTTCGACGGCGTGTCTCCCAAAGATGCCGCCCACAACGATCTTTGAAAAACATAATTACGAATCTGACAATCAAAAAGAGATGGCAAAC
>CAZNMS010000286.1:0-11016 GCA_964573505.1 uncultured Planctomycetaceae bacterium
TCTGCGCAAGTCCATTCAAAACCGTGTTCAGCGACGAGGATGCATCCGAATGCAATGCCGATTGGCACACAAATCTCTTCTTCGGCCAAGCGATTCTTATCGCGTATTGCAGCAGCAAAGGCTGAATCCAAGAGCGACACGGTAATTGGTTGACCCGAGAATTCCGGGCAGTGTCTCGCAACAAGATCCCTTGCCGCTGCTTCCTTTGTTCGCAGCCATTCCAATTCATCATCGTTTAGCGGCGAAAACTTGATTGCCATGATGGTCTCAGCTTTCAGTGACAACCCTAATGTTTTCCTATGGGGCGACTGACGCAGGCGTCGTCAGATACTTGTCGACGTCGTTCGAGACGATGACGCCGTAGTTCACCGCGCCGAGCCAGCCGGACATGATGATGCCGACCGAGCCTGCGTGAAAAAGTCCGCCGACTTGCTCGGGCAACTTCTTACTCACCGCGAGTCCTTCGAACTTCGTGCCGAATGAAGCTCCGCGCCAGTGCCGCGTGTAATGCTGGAACGTGCGCGGCGTTGACGCTTCGCAATGATCGACTTGCTGCCGGATGTTCGGGACGTACTTCTGCAAGCAGTCGAGCGTGCCTTCAATCAGTGTCTGCTTCTCGGCTTGATATTGCTCTTCAGACAGACTGGCCCAGTCTTCAAACCGCGCGTTCGTTGAAGACACGATGACGTACCGATCGTGCCCCGGCCGCGTGTAGGGGTAATAGAACGAGAACGTTCGACTGCTGACCTGCTTGCTCAAGAGTGCGTCGACATCAAAGCCGCGATGCTCGGAGTGGAATAATAAATCCCCGCAGTTGTCGAAGCTCTCGCCGGGCTTGAGCGCGATGTAGACCTGACAGCTACTCGTATTGAGGCGCACGGCGTTCGCTTCCTCGATGAAGTCAGGATCGAAGTTTTCTTGTCCGGCCAGTTCGAAGATCGTCTGCTTGAGGTTCGCGTTCGACATGATGGCGTTGCAGCCGATCCGCTTGCCGTTGACGACAACGCCGGTGACTTTGCGATCGGGACTGACTTCGATCTTCTCGACCTGCGAGCGAATGCGAATGTCGACGCCGTTGCGTTCCATCTCGGCCTTCATCTGCGTGACGAGCTTGTCGGTGCCGCCTTCAAACGTGAAGACGCCCTTGCTCATGAAGTTCGAGAAGACAATGCCATAAGTGATCGCCGGGTCGTCGAGCGTTGAGCCGTTCGCATACGTGATCGGCTCCATCAACAAACGCACGACGTCATCGCGACCGGGGAAGAATTGCTCGAAGAGTTCGCGCGTCGTCTTGCCTTGATCGTCGTAGAAGTTCATGCCCCGCGCGGTGTCGAAGAACTTCGAAACCGTCTCCTGAGGCACGCCGAACTGAGTCGTGATGATCCGCGTGAAGTCTTCGCGATCGAAGGTTGTGCGGAGCGAGAACTGGGGGTTCTCGAAGCGGATGCCTTTGAGTTGCACGATCGAGTCAGCAATCTCGGGCGTCCAATACTTGCGGCACGACTTGATCATGCCGACGGGAAAGCCGTGCAACGAGATGTCGAAGATGTGCCCGCCGGCTCGCTTGAACCAAGTGGCCATTCCGCCGAGTTGATAATGATGTTCGAGCAGCAGCACCGAGCGTCCCGCGCGAGCGAGGATGTTGGCCGATGTGAGCCCTGCCAGTCCGCTGCCGATTACCACAACGTCGTAATGGTCTCGGGCTCCCTTCAGAAAATCTTTCGCCATTGCTGCCTCAAACTGCGGAGCACGACGCGGGACCGTCGCGCTCCACTGATCTGCATTGTCCGGTCACTAAGGCTGCTGACGTCCGATCGAAGTGGCGTCTGCAATGGACTCGAATCGCTCAGGAGAGTCGACATTGCTGACAACGCTTGTCGCTGAAGTTGTTCGACTTCAGGCACCCGATCCTCGCACCAAAATCCTCTCGAATTCAGCGACGAAGACACCGGTCGACATTGCCTGCGAAATGAGAGCGACGGTTCCGCGCCGCCCTCTTGAAATCCGGCCATAAAAGGCGGGGGAGTCTAGGGGAGCGACCTTTGATGACAACCTACGACAAGTCGCGCGCAAACCGACCGCCGGATGTGCTGAGGTTGTGTGTCTTCCGTCTTCTCAGTGCTCGGCGAACCTCTGTGGTTGAAGTTGCATGCGGCACGGTACGGTGAGACAAGCAATCGCAACTGCGAGTCCGCCGTCGCGTGCAAGTAGCGCGTGAATTCGCGGTCCGCTCTAGCAGGCCAATGACTACGCTCGCACCGTCAAGCCGGTTTGCGGTTACGAATGCTGCTCACGCTCGCTGCGAGTCATGCTGAGCCTCTGCAGTTGTTGTTACAGTCACTGGAAAGTCCGAAAGCAGATCAATGCCCGTTCGCATCACCAATACGTTGTTTCGTTCGAACCCGATTGCGGCTCATTGTCCCGGCCCGCTTTCGGAGCACTGGCATCGGTTCGTTGATGAGGTCATGACGCAGCCGCCGCAGCGTTGTGCTTGCCCCGATGTAACATTGATGACATGGAATAGCGGCGAACGGACGGCTCGCCCCGATAAACCGTGCGGCATCTTCGAACGCAGCTTGCAGCGACTGGGCATTGAGCCGCTCGTCCTCGGACGCGGCAAAACGAACTGGAAGAACCTCGATAAGTTCGCGCTCACGGCGGAGGCACTCGCGAATGTGAAGACGCCCTATGTGATCGGCGCGGACTCGTGCGATGTGATCTTCTTTGACGATCCGCAGATCGCGGTCGATCGCTTTCGCCGCCACTTCACGTGCGACTTGCTCTTTAATTCAACCGGCTCAACGTGCTGGCCGCAGTTGCCGGAGTTCGTGAAGTTCCAATCGTCGCTGCCAATGGCGGCAGTCGCGCAGGGACGACATTGGATTAACTCAGGACTCTTCATTGGTCGCACCGAGTTTTGTCGCGAGTACTTCCGCGCTCTCTCGACGCGTCCGGCAATCATGCCCTTTAGCGAGTCCGATCAAGCGATCGTCATGCAGACATGGCCCGAGTGGTACCCGCGCGTGCAAGCCGACTACCTGTCATTGTTATTCCAGTGGTTCAACGAAGAACCCGATGTGATGCGTCTTGAGCGTTCGGTCTCGCAGAGGCAGACCCAGTTGCTGCGCTGGATTGGCAAGTTGCCGGGAGCAATCACCGGTGCCGAAGTCGGAGTCTTCTACGGTCACACTTCCGAGGCTCTGCTGAGAGAACGAGCGGATCTCAAGTTGTGGATGGTCGATCCATGGAAGCCATACGAAGGCAAATCGACGATCGGCGGTCAGAGTCCCGAAGCACTCGAGCGAGCAATGGCGCACGCCGTTTGGTGGACCGACTTCGCAAAGGAGCGGCGCTTCGTGCTCCGCGAGGGTTCGCCGACAGCGGCCGCGCGGTTTGCGGAAGGCAGTCTCGACTTCGCCTTCATCGACGGGAATCACCTTTACGAGGCGGTCTGCGCGGACCTTTTTGCATGGTGGCCGAAGATTCGAAACGGCGGCTTGCTCACCGGGCACGACTACGGAACCGGGCGCGACGCCGAAGGGCTCTGGGGCGTGCGTCGTGCCGTCGATGAGTTCGCGGCCCTGCAACAGCGCGAGATCACACTCGGCCTCGACGGAACATGGTGCATCGAGAAGTGATTCCTCGACGATCCCCCAGTTGTGCGGCTACCGGACGCGGCGAAGCCGCATCCATTGTGGCCCGACGCTCCGCGTCGGGAGTCGCGACGCGGAGCGTCGCACCACAACAAAAATCGCGAACGAGTAGTACGAGCACGCTCGCGTGCGCCGTCTTAGGCGAGCGGCGGAGGAGTTCATACCAGTACGACGGACTTGTAGTCCGTCGAAGACGAGGCGCGACGGACTACAAGTCCGTCGTACATGAATTCGCCGGTAGGTTCTCAACTGCCGCTCGTCTTACGACTCCCGCTTCCGGCTGACTTACAGAGTGAAAGGCAACATGAATCGTCTCGGCGATCGACAAGCTCTTGCGACGAGTTCTCTGCATGCCGCAGGGACGATTCTGATGGGGTGCGTGCTACTTTCTTGGAGTTGCGAGGCCGTGCTTGAGTCGCCGCTCGCCTCACAGAGCGTTCTCAGTTCCGTCGGTTTGCGAGCGGTGACGGAGTGGCTCGGCGGTGAAGTCGTCATCGACCCGGCAGATCATTCGGCAATGGTCGATGTTCCGTATCTGTCGATGCTCGCTGCCACCGCGATGACATCCGCCATTGCAATTGGCGTTACGAGACTCATGCGACGCTTTGCAGCGCAGCGACGCTCGTTCGCCGAAGACGCGGACGCGCTGGAGACAATGAGCACCACTCTGACGGCCGCTTGGCGCTGGTGGATGCTCGGCGGAGTGCTCGTGTTGCTCGATGGCATCTTGCTGATTGCCGGAGCGACGAAGCTTGAGGCGCTGCTGATGCTCAATGCGGCGCATGTCATTTCGATTGCACTTGCCGGATGGGGCGCGACGCTGATGGCGGGATTGCTGCGACCGTTTAGCCGCGACCCGCTCGGGAGCGCGTCTGACGCGACCGACGTCGATGGCATGTCACGCGCTCCCCAGAAGGTCGCGGTTAAACGGTCTGCGTTCATCGCACTCTGCGCGGCGATGCTGCTTTATGTCGTCGTCTTCACGGCGATGAATTGGCAGCTTTATCGCACGTTGATGCTGCCGCATGGCGACTCGGCGATGTACGAGGAGCATTTGTGGAACGTGACGCACGGCAAAGGCTTTCGCTCGTATCTCGATCAAGGGCTCTTCTTCGGCGAGCACATTCAGGTCGTGCATCTTTTATTACTCCCGCTGTATGCCCTTTGGCCGTCGCACTTGCTGCTTGAGCTTTGTCAGAGCGTTGCACTCGCGGCGGGAGCGTTGCCGGTCTTCTACATGGCGCGACGAGCGACCGGCTCTGACCGCATTGGCTGCTGCGTTGCAGTGGCCTATCTGCTTTATCCGCCGATGCAGTTCCTCGATATCGCGATCGACTTCAAAACGTTTCGGCCCGAAGCCTTCGTCATTCCGGCTTACCTCTTTGCTCTCGATCAGTTTGAACGGCGACGCCTCAAGACCGCTGCATTGTGTTTGCTGATTGGACTGTCGGCGAAAGAGGACTACGCGATCGCACTCGCTCCGTTTGGCGTTTGGTGGGCGGTATCGGCTTTCGTTTCGCAGCGGCGCGCGTCTGCGTTGAAGCCGTCGAACGCGGTCACGCATGACGCCGATGCCACTCAGCAAGCCGATCGTGCGACGAGCACTCCGCATTGGCTTGCCGGCATTGGGCTCGTCGTCTTTGCAGTGGCGTATCTGCTGATCGCGACGCGCATTGCGATGCCGTATTTCCGCTCGGGGAACGAACTGCACTATGTCCGCTATTTCTCGAAGTTCGGCGAGTCGTTCGGCGAAGTCGTCTTCAACATGCTGACGAGCCCCGTGCTAGTCCTGAGCGAACTGACGTCCGCGCCCTCGATTGTTTATTTGGCGGCGGTGTTTGTGCCGCTCGGCTTTGCGGTGTTTTGGTCGCCGGGACGAGCATTGGTCTCAGCGCCGCTCTTAGTTCTGCTCTGCTTGAACGAAGTCATTCAGCAAGACCCGTTTCCGCGTCATCACTTTCAGGCGCCGGTTGTGCCGCTTTTGTTTTGGGCCGTGACCGGAGCTCTTGAGGCTCGCACCGTCGCGAGTTCAAAAGTCGGCCAATCCCCATCGGGCTCGTCCCGATGGTTCTCTGCCTTATGGCTACGACGCCGCTCGAAGCCGGAAGCAGTAGCGATGAGGCACGGGACCATCGGGACGAGCCCGATGGGGACTGATGTCGGTTTTCTCGCAGCTTTCACGTTCATGAGCGCGCTGCTTGCGAGCGTGACAGCGGGACAAAGTCCGCTCGGCATTCGGTTCTGGGATGCGGGCTCGGTCGCCTACTGGAAGGCGAATTACATCATCACGCGCCGCGCGGAACTCATTGAACGCGTATTGGCGGCGATCCCTCAAACAGCGCGAGTCGCCTCGACCGACTTCGTGCATCCGAGGCTGACGCATTACGAACGGTCGTATGACTACAGCCACTATCCGCGCGCCGTTGCGAACTACGAAGACCGCGTGCCCGACGATACCGACTACATCGTGATCGACACCGGGCACCGCTACAGCGACATCAAGACCCCCGCGCAAGTCCGCGAGCTGCGACGCGAGCCGGAGAAGTGGGAGCTGCTCGATCTCGACACGGAGGGCGTTTTCATCGTGCTAAAGCGAAGGCGATAGCGAGCGAACGCAGCGATGTAGGATGGCCGCTCTCGGCCGTCTTCTTCTTTCGCAAAGAAGAAGATGAGACGTCATGCGTTTCGCGATGAAGAGGAAGAAGACGGCCGAGAGCGGCCATCCTACGACGTCTTTTTAACGGGCAGGGTAATGCTCATTACATACGCGCCGGCTCTCTCTTGACGGTGCAGCACGGACATTGCGGGAACGCTGTGCCGCTGACGATCGGGATGGAATCCCAATCTACTGGAAGTACTCGACGGCGTTGCGGAAGACCTGCATGCCGGCGCCTTCGCCGCGCAGTTTCAGGCGGGTCCAGTTCGGGTGCTGAGTCGCATGCAAGAATCGCTCGGGATGCGGCATGAGGCCGAGCACTCGGCCGGTCGGATCGCAGAGACCGGCGATGTTGGCGAATGACCCATTGGGATTCTGCGGATACGGCAATCGTTCGCCGTTCGAGCTTGCTGCGTCTCCGTGATAGCAGAGAGCAATCTGACCGCGTTCGCGCCAGCGATTGAGCACGGCGTCGTCTTTCACCGCAATCCGACCTTCGGCATGTGCGATCGGCATTTCGATCTCGTCGATGCCCTTTAAGAAGACGCTCTTCGAGCCTTGCGTCTTCAGCTTCACCCATAAAGCGGTGTAGCGCCCGTTGTCGTTCCATGTGAGCGTTGCGTCTCGCTCTCCGTCATGAGCGGCAGCAACTCCAGCAGCACCGTCGGGCAACACTCCGGCCTTCATCAAGACTTGAAAGCCGTTGCAGATCCCGAGAGCAAGTTTGTCCGCTGACAAGAACTGCTTCAGCGCGTCGGCGAGTTGCCCGTGCAACTGACTGGCGAAGATCACTCCGGCTCCGATGTCGTCGCCGTAACTAAAGCCGCCGGGCACGCAGAGGATTTGATAGTCCGACAAGCTCTGCGGATTCTCGAGCACTCGCATGAGATGCACGCGGTCCGCCTTCGCTCCGCACGACTCAAAAGCAAAAGCAGTCTCGGGATCACAGTTCGTTCCCGGAGCACGCAACACACAAACGCGAGGAGTAGCCATTGGGTAAGAGCCTTTGATTCTTCTCTATTCGTCACAGCAGCAAGCGCTGCACTGATTGAGTCTCGGTCGCCGTGCAATGTGCGCGGCACGGCTTTGATTCGGGGCGCGCGAATCGCGGAGCGACTCGCCTACGTAGCTCAGTCGCTCCGCGACTGAGATTGAGATTCCGCAGCCCCAAAAGGCAACGCCGTTAAGGATTCTCGGGCTATGCGTTTGTAAGTAGCCGAAATCGTCAGATTTCGGATTGAAGTCAGTTGTTGGTCGAGTCCTGCGTGACTCCCCGAAATCTGACGATTTCGGCTACTTCAAAAATCGTTAACGACGTTGCCCAAAAGGGCCGGGATGTTAGGCACTCATCCTCAAAGTAGTAGGCTCGCTCGACGACCGGATCGACGAGTCAATCGACGTAGATGAACTCGCTCAGATTGAAGAGTGCGAGACAGAAATCCGTCAGCTTTCGATCGCTCGCCGCAGTGTCTGCGTCGCTCACAAAGTCGAGTGCGAGACGCCGCTCGGTTTCGGTCGGAAGTCGCCCGAGCGCGGTGCGATAGGCCGAGTCGATGCGACTGGCTGCGGTCGTTCCGCCTTGAGTTTTCAATGAGGCCGCGAACGTCTTTGCGAGGTCATACGACAACTCGGAGTTCAGCAAGAACAACGCCTGCGGAGCGATCGTCGAACGGTTGCGGCGCGGGCAACTCGCGTTGCCGTCGGGGCGATCGAAGGCTTCGAAGAGGGGGTAACGCAAATTACGCCGTTGAAACAGATAGATGCTGCGGCGGTTCCAATCGGCTTTGTCCTCGCTGAGAACCCACTGGCTCTTGAGCAGCGTCGCAATCAACTCCGGCGGCAATGGAGGTCGCACGCCTTGCCCGCCTCGTCGCTCATTCAAGAGGCCCGTGACGGACAGCATCGCGTCGCGAATCGCTTCTCCGTCGAGTCGCTTGCGGCGCTGTCGTGAGAGCAAGCGCAGCAAGCCGTCTTCTTTTGTCGCTCGCTTCCAGTTCGCGACCGTCGCGGCATCGGCGTCCTCTGCGAGGCGGCTCGTCATGCGATAGGTCGCAGAGGTCACGAGCATGCGATGCATCTCCTTGAGGCTCCAATTGCGCCGAGGAAGTTCGGTCGCGAGCCAATCCAATAATTCTGCATGCAGCGGCGAGTCGCCCATCACTCCGAAGTCGCTCGCGGTTGAACTTAAGCCTTCGCCGAAATGGAACTGCCATAAGCGATTCATCATCACCCGCGTTGTGAGTGGATGATCGGGCCGAGTAACCCAGCGCGCCAGTTCGCTGCGGAGATTGCTGCGATCGGGACTGACGCGCGGCCGATCGTCCGCTCGATTCGCGACTCGAATGAAAGCCGGTTCGACGTTCATGCTCGGTCGGCGAAAGTCGCCGCGAATCAAGAACGCGGTCGGGATGTCATATTTGTTACCGCTCAATGGCGCCATGAGTACGTCGCGTTTGAAGTCGAACGCTCGATCGAAGAACGCACGCAGGCGATAGAAGTCATGCTGACTGAGCGGGTCGTATTTGTGGTCATGACATTGAGCACAGCCGATCTGCAAACCGAGCAACGTCGAACTCACTGTCCCCGTGAGATCATTGAGAAAGACCGTGCGGCGTTCGTCCTGCACGTTGAGATCCGGCATGTCGGGACCGCTCACCAGAAAGCCGGTCGCGACGCGCAGTTCCGAACTGATTTCATCTCCGGCCAGTTGCTGCCGCACGAACTCGTCATAAGGCAGATCCGCATTGAGCGAGTCAATCACCCACTCGCGATAGCGCCATGCTTCGGGCCGAGTCTTGTCGTGCTCGAACCCGTCGGTCTCGGCAAAGCGCGCGAGGTCGAGCCAATGCTGAGCCCAGCGCTCGCCATAACTCGGAGAAGCAAGCAGTCGCTCAACGAGCCGTTCATAAGCATCCGGCTGAGTGTCATTGAGAAACTCATCGACGGCCTCAGGACGCGGCGGCAGACCAGTCAGATCGAAGCTGACTCGTCGAATGAGCGTGATGCGATCCGCTTCAGGTGCCGGTTCGAGCCGTGCCTGAATGAGTCGACTCAGCACGAACGCATCAAGCGGTTGGCGCGGCCAATCTTTCAGTCGCGCGGTCTCAGTGGCGATCTGCGGGACGCGCGGTCGCTCAAGCGGGCGAAAGGCCCAGTGATCGCGATCGGTTGCCGAGAGCGGCGGCTCCGGCGGCAAAGGCTCGTCAGCAATCAGCGGCTTCGGCGCGAGCGACGAAGCGATAGTGACTGCGACCGCGATGAGCAGCCATTGACGAAGCATCGCGCGGCAAGATTCAGTCGTCTTTGTCGCGCAGTCGCGCTTCGAGCAGTCGGAGTCGTCGTTACAACTCGCCATCGTTTTGTGGCTCAGACTTACCGAAGGACTTCGACTCATGACCGACTCCCGTGATGACTTCAGACCGGTTGAACCAGTGACTCAACCGACGACTCAAGTGCCGACTGTGATCGTGCAGATGCCGCCGCAACCCAGCATGTTCAAGCATTGGCTCGGGCGGGTCGCCATTTCGATCTTCATGATGTCGGTCTTCCTCAACTTCGTGTTGATCAGCGCTCATGCCCCCGCGCCCGATATGGGCGGAGCCTATCGAGAAGAGTTCCTTTCCGGCGATGAGCACGCAAAGGATCTGATCGTCGTGATCTCGATCAGCGGCACGATCATGCCGCCCTTCACCGAACGCACGATCGACATGATTAAAGAGTGTGAGAAGGACGAGCACGTCAAAGGCGTCGTGCTGTCGATCGACAGTCCCGGCGGCTTCGTTGCGGACAGCCATCAGATCTATCGCGAGCTGACGCGACTCGCGGAGAAGAAGCCGATCTATGTCTCGATGAAACGCATGGCGGCTTCGGGCGGCGTTTATGTCGCGATGGGTGTCGGCGAGAAAGGCAAGATCTTTGCTGAGCCAACAACATGGACCGGCTCGATTGGAGTCATCATCCCGCGTTACGACGTCAGCAAACTGGCTGAGAAATTCGGCGTCGTCTCTGACTCGCTGACGACTGGCCCGTTCAAGGATTCGATGAACCCGCTGCGTCCGTTGAATGACGCCGAGCGCGAAGTGTGGCGCGCGATCATTGATGACTCGTTCGATCGTTTCGTCGGCATCGTCGATGCGGGCCGCGCCAATCTCGATGCCGAGACGATCCGACAGAAGCTCGCGACCGGGCAAGTCTTCACGGCGAAGCAAGCAAAGGATCTCGGCCTCATCGACGACATTGCATTCGAAGATGAAGTCATCGAAAAGCTGCGCGAGTCACTCGGCATCGCAAAAGTGCGAGCCGTCAAGCTGAAGCATCAGCCGTCGTTCGTTGAAGAGCTGCTCGGCACGGCGAAGACGCACTCATCCGAGAGCATGTGGCAGAAGGTGCTCGACGCGAGCGTGCCGCGCGCGATGTATTACTGCTCATGGCTGCCCGCTCTGCCGTAATCGCCGCGTGAGCGAGTGGCGGCATTTCGAGATGCGACCATAAGACGCACTCGCGGGCACTCTTGATGTTGAGCAGTCGATGTCTTCGCCCTCTTCGGGAACTCATCGAACGGATGACGCCATTACTAAGGACAGGTTTGTTACGGCGCGTCTTATCCGTGTGGGAAATATCCGTGTGCGAAGTCTTTGGGCAATTCAGCTTCGCACACGGATGTGTCTCACACGGATGTGTCTCACACGGATGTGTCTCACACGGATG
>CAZNMS010000287.1:0-11003 GCA_964573505.1 uncultured Planctomycetaceae bacterium
TCCGGTTCGGAGGGAGGGGGGACTGAACTCAATCAGTTCTCCCTACCCCTATCTTAAGATACCGAAAGCCTTTCGCATGACTGATACGCACGGAATGGACGGACTGGTGCCGACGGCGGCTCATCAACGCGGTCGCGTTGTGGAGCATGAACAACTCGCGAAGGACACCTTTCGGCTGCGCATCGAATGTCCCGAGATCGCTCGGCAAATTGTGCCGGGGCAGTTCTTCATGATTCGAGATCCGCGCGTCGCTGACCCGATGCTCGGGCGACCGTTCGCGTTGCTCGATGTCTATTGCGATGCGAGCGGCGAGGCGGTCGGCATTGATTTCGGGTATCTCGTTGTCGGCAAGATGACTCACTTGATGTCGCACTGGGTGAAGGGCGACGAAGTCGAGTTGTGGGGACCGCTCGGCAATGGCTTCCCGGTCCCGGATGGCAAGCGGCTGTTTTTGGTCGCTGGCGGAATCGGACAAACGCCCTTTCGAGCGGTCGCACGAGAAGCACTCGGCTTTCGCAAGTACGGCACGGGCGAGCGAGCACCCGCTGTTCGGCCAAAGTCTTTGACGATGTGCTACGGAGTCCGCTCGAAGGACTACCTCGCGGCACTCGATTGGTTCACGCACCTCAATGGCCTCGAAGTCCGCATTGCGACAGATGATGGCAGCTACGGACATCACGGGTATGTGACCGACCTGTTGAAGCAGAGCTATGATTCGTCGGAACCGCCCGAGGCCATTTATTGCTGCGGTCCCGAGCCGATGATGGCTGCCGTTGCGAAGGTCGCCGAATCAAAAGGCACGCCGTGCTGGCTATCGCTCGAAAGTCCGATGGCGTGCGGCTTCGGCATCTGTTTTAGCTGTGTCACTCGGGTCAAGCAGGACGATGGCTCATGGGACTATCGCCGGACGTGCGTCGAAGGCCCGGTGTTCCCTGCCGACAAACTCTGCTTGTCGTAGCAGATTCTGCCGAACATCTCGGAGGCGATGGCAGTTACTGTCGCGTCGGAGTCGTCGTAGCATCGGCTTCTAGCCCGCGCTCAACCGCAACCGTCAAACGATCGCGGACGTCGAAAAGGCTGCACGGACTGGAAGTCCATGCTACTCAGGCCGCATCCGAAGGAATGAGTTTTCGTAACTCTTTACCCAACTGCGAGAAGCAGAGTTGTTCGCTCAAGAAGCGGCAACTACTTTCCCGCCCGCTGTTTTTGGTGCCAGTACGAACTATCTGCAGTGGCCGCGACGATGTGGCCTTCAGACCAATCGAGATGAAAGGAGCCCGCAGTGAGTGAGCCCAGCACGGTTCCCGAAGTTGCTCAAGACGCCCCGCCGACCAATCGCGAAATCCCCTCATGGGCCGCGAGTCTCGGCGCACACGTTCTCATCCTCTTGGCATTGGGCAGCTACAAGTTTGCTCAAACGGCCGACGAACCAGAAAACTTGATCGTTGCAGTCGCGGAAGATCAGCAAGCTGCTCCCGAGTTGGACTTCCGGTTCGACGCGACGATTACCGATCGCATTGGGAACAACGGTGACGGTTCAAAGACTGCTGGCTCGCAAGCAGTCGCCGCAGTGGTCAGCGGCAATGTTCAGCAGGCCGTGCAACGCCGCATCGAGGAAGAAGTCCTCGTGATTGATTCGGCTCCGGTCTCCGCCATTCCGCAAGTCGCTGAAGGACAACTCGCGACGAACATTGAATCTCGCGGTACCGCCGAACGAACGGGCGGTGTTGAAGGTTCGCTTGATCGCGTCACCTTTGAGATCATCAACTCGCTCCGCGAACGACCGACGCTCGTTGTTTGGCTCTTCGACGAGTCACCCTCAATGAAGCAACGTCGCGATCAGATCACGACTCGCTTTGCCAACATCTACGGTCAGTTGGCGGCTCTTGATCCGAACAAGAATCAGCATCTCAAGACAGCGGTTGTGGGCTTCGGCAAGGACGTGCATTTCTACGGTGCAGAACCGACGAATGACGTTGAAGAAGCGAAGAAGCTCGTCATGGAGATGAAAGAGGACGATGCGGGCATCGAAAACATCTTCGGAGCACTCGGCAAGATCGTCGAACGCTACAAGAAGTATCGCACGATGACTCCCCGTCACAACGTGATGGTGATTTTGAGCACCGACGAGCGAGGCGATGACTCGGACCAATTGGAGAAGGTCTCAGCGGCTTACGTCGCAGCGGGCATCAAGGTGTTTGCGATTGCTCACGCTTCGCCCTTCGGTCGCCAGAAGGGTTATGTCCGATGGCAGTACAAAGACAAGAACGGCACCTTCGACGAAGACATCGAGATCGATCAGGGGCCTGAGTCGATCCGTCAGGAAGTGGTTGACTTGCCGTTCTGGGGTGCGACTGGCGTTGATCTTTCGCGTCTCTCGTCGGGTCTCGGCCCGTACCACTTGACTCGCATCTGTGCCGAAACCGGCGGCATCTATCTCATCACCGACGATCATCGAAACGGCCGCTTCGACTTTGCTGTGATGCGAAACTACTTGCCGGACTACCGACCTGAGTCGGTCTATCTGCAAGAACTCAAGAAGAACGGTGCGAAGCGAGCACTCGTTGAAACCGCCGAGAAGACGCGTGATTTCCAATCGTCGAATAAGCGAGTGGGCGTGCCTCCGTTGTCCTTCCGCGCTGACAACGACAACGCCGTTCGAACGGCCGCGACGGCTGCTCAACGTCAGGTTGTTGAGCTTGAGTATCTCGTCAACGAAGTCGTGAAGAGTCTTGAGCCCGGCGAGAAGGATCGTGCAAAGGTGAAGGAACCCCGTTGGCGCGCCGCCTTCGATTTGGCGTATGGCCGAGCGTTAGCGCTTCAAGCTCGTGCTCAGGGCTACAACATCCTGATGGCTCAGATGAAGGTTGCTCCGAAGGTTTTCGCCAACAAGGGCAGTAACACATGGAACATCAAGCCGTCGAAAGACATCTCAGCCGGCCCGAGCGTTAAGAAGCTCGTTTCGAAAGCGACTGAGTACCTTTCGCGCGTTGTCGACGAGCATGGCGGCACCCCATGGGCCGATCTCGCGGAGCGTGAACTGCGTGAGCCAATGGGATGGGAATGGCAAGAAGAGCATAAGGATTACGAAGCGATGGAACGCCGCGCCGCTGAGGCTGCTGCGAATCGCAAGCAAGTGCTCTTCGCTGAAGAAGAGGACCCGAAGAAGCCGGGCCAAAAGAAGCAGATGATGGGGCCGCGACAGAAGCCGCGTCTCTAATCGTCAGCCAGCATTATTGCCAACCGAGAGCCCCGTCATTCGACGGGGCTCTTTGCATTTCAGGGAGCAGTAGATTGGGATTCCATCCCGATCATGAGCGGGCTCATCGTCGCTTCAATTCTGCGCCCCGCCGTCAAAGACGAACCGACCCGTCGCAGCCAGTCGCTTTCGGCGCGACGCATCATTGCGCACTCAGCCGAAGTGCAATCGCAATGACAAGCGGCATAGCTCCCTCTGAACGGAGTGCGGGTTCTCGTGATGCAGCAAGCAACTTCGGCCGATTCGTCAAAAGATCAGTGCAAGGAATCTCAAGACGGCGGCGAGCCCGTCGTCGTAGCGCGACGCCGGTCCGGACTTTCGCGATCAACCAGCAGCTACTCGCGTCGTGTCACTCCATCTTGCACCGAAAAGCCTCGCCTATGTGCTTTTGATTGCATGCTATTGAGCTTGCTCGGCTGATGGCATGAGTCAGCAGCGACACCTATTATCGCTGCATCTGCGGTGGGTCGCAGTTGATGGATTCTCGCGAAGCGGAACTATGTCGTGGCGCATTTGAAGGTTCTTAAGGGCTCGGATGTTGGCCGAATCGTGCCGCTAGAGGGCGACCGCACGATCTTTGGCCGTCACCCGACTTGCCACATCCTGCTCGATGACGGCTCAATCAGTCGGCAACACGCGCAGATCGTCGAGTCGCACGGCGCGTTCTTCATTGAAGATCTCCGCAGCCGCAATGGCACCTTCGTCAATGAGAAGCAGGTTCAAAAGGGGCAGCAGCTCAACAACGGCGACATCGTGCGGTTGTGCGAGTTCCTCTTCTCGTTCAATGAGGGGGGGAGTTCTTCTGACATCAAGCTAGATCCCGGCTTGATGAAGCGTGCTCAGGGACAGAATGGCACAACCGGGACTTTGCCGGATCTCAATGCGCTGTCGGACGACAACGATCGATCTTCCATCGTCGGCAAGATGGATGCGTCTGCGAGTGGCTCGGGACATCGACTCGGGGTGAAGCCGGAAGTCAAACTTCGCGCGATCCTTGAGATCGGTAAGGCGCTGCGTCAGTCGCTCAAGCTCGACGACATGCTGCCGAAGATTCTCAACGGCATCTTCACGATCTTCCCGCAAGCGGATCAGGGAGTGATCTTGCTGGCCGACGGTCCTGATGACGACAAGCTCAAGACGCGCGCTGTGAAGAACCGCAATGCGCAGGACGACTCGCTCTCGATCAGCGAGACCATCGTTAAACGCGCGATGAAGACCGGCGAAGCGCTGCTCTCAAAGGATGCTGCGGACGACAGTCGCTTCACGAGCAGCAAGAGCATCGCGGGCTTACGCATCCGCTCGATGATGTGCGTCCCACTCGTGACTCAAAGCGGCGAGAAGCTGGGAGTGATTCAGGTCACGACTTTCGCGCTGCCATCGAGCTTCACGGAAGATGATCTCGACGTGCTCGTGAATGTTGCGACGCAATGCACCTTCGCGATTGAGAACGCGACGATGCATCAAGCGATGCTGCAGCAGCGGGACTTTCAGCGCGATCTCGAATTCGCGATGCAGGTGCAGCTCGGCTTTTTGCCGAACAAGCGACCGGAGAATGCGGACTACGACTTCGCGGACTACTACGAAGCGGCTCAGCATGTTGGCGGCGACTACTACGACTACGTTGATCTCTCGGGCGGTCGCATCGCGATCACGATGGGCGACGTTGCGGGCAAAGGCGTGCCGGCAGCATTGCTGATGGCGCGGCTCTACTCGGCAGCGCGGTTCCAATTGCTGACGAAGCCGAATCTTGCCGAAGCAATGGAAGGCTTGAATGGCGAGATCGCGACGAGTGGTCTCGGTCATCGCTTCATCACGTGCGCGATGATGATTCTCGATCCGACAACTCACGAGCTGATCTACGTGAATGCCGGGCACTTGCCGCCGCTGCGTCGCGATCTGTCGGGAAAGGTCGAGTTCGTCGACATCGAAGAAGCCGGATTGCCGCTCGGCATCATTCCCGATCAGACCTTCCAGCAAGTCACGTTGAAGGTGAATCCGGGCGACACATGGCTGCTCTACACCGACGGCATCACTGAGGCGATGCGGCACGATCGCAAGTTCTATGGGACCGAACGGCTGCAGACTGCAGTGCAAACGGGTCCGCTCGAAGTCGACGCGCTCATCAAGTTGATCGTTGATGACGTGACGAAGTTCGTCGAAGGCCGAGCGCAGAGCGACGACATGTGCATCGTCGGGTTTCAGAGGAATCCGTGAGCCGAGCGATGTCCGTGACTCATCAAGGCAACAAGGTGAGTGGCCCGAACGCTTGCAGTGCATTGCAGGCTGAATGCCGAATGAGTTCTTCGCGATCGCGTCTGACGGATGTGCTTTTTGTTGCATGCCCGACGACGCAGCGTTTTCGTGCCGTCAGCGGTCGATGAGTGCCGTGCGCGAGTTAGTCTGAGTCGTCGATAGTCATGGTTCGCTCCGCGAACCAACGCTTTCAAACTCTATGATTGAGACTGTTCTTCGGCATAAGACAATGGTTAGCGGAGCGAACCACGCCTATAAGCGGCCTTCTCGGGACACGCCCTTTGAAGGACTACGACGACGCCTTTGGCTTGTCGTTACACGACGGGGCAAAGCCGCACTCGATAGTCGCCTTTCGCTCTGCGAAAGGGATTTTCTTATGGGGCTTTTGCTCCGCATAAGCATCCTTTCGCGGAGCGAAAGGCGACTATCGAAGACTCGGTTGTCGCGGAGTGACGAAGCCCATTTGTTTGAAGCGTGAGAGTTTAGAGACACAGAAGGCGGGGCGTTGAATGGCGGTTGATGTTGAGTCGGTGTTGGGGCAGCAAGGCCGTATCGCCGCGCGCCTGCCGAACTACGAAGCCCGCCCTCAGCAGATCGAGATGGCCGATGCAGTCGCTCAAGCGATCGCCGAGAAGAAGCATCTCGTCTCGGAAGCCGGTACTGGAGTTGGCAAGAGCTTCGCGTACCTCGTGCCCGCGATCTTGTCGGTGCTCGAAGCCAAAGAACAAATCTCGGCAGAGGCATTGGCTGAATCCGAAGATGAAGACGAACGACCGCCGCGCCAGCAAGGCAAAGCAGAACCGCCGCCGCGTCCGCGAATCATCGTGTCGACTCATACGATCGCCTTGCAGGAACAGCTTTACGGGCGCGACTTGCCCTTCTTGCGATCGGTGTTGCCCACTGAGTTCTCGTCGGTGCTCGTCAAAGGACGCTCGAACTACGTCAGCTTGAGGCGCGTGCAAGCTGCGGCGGCGAATTCGGGCTCGTTGCTGATTCGGCCTGATGAGTTCGATTCGCTCAAGCAGATCATCGACTGGTCGAAGACAACAACTGACGGCAGCTTGTCGAGCTTGTCGACGCGTCCGCCGTCGAGCGTTTGGGACGAAGTGCAGAGCGAGACCGGCAATTGTCTCGGCAAGAAATGTCCGACTTATGAGGACTGCCACTACTTCGCAGCACGGCGTCGCGTTTGGAACGCGGATGTGCTCGTCGTGAATCATGCGCTGTTCTTCTCTGACCTCGCGTTGCGGCGGCAAGGAGGGCAGATCCTGCCGAACTACAACGTCGTCATTCTCGACGAAGCACATACGGTCGAAGCTGTTGCCGGGGATCATCTCGGGTTGTCGATCACGAGCGGTCAGGTCGAGTACCTCTTAAGCAAGCTCTACAACGACCGGGCTCAAAAGGGCGTGCTCGTCGTGCATCAACTCGTTGACTGTCAGCGAATGGTTCACAACCTGAGGTCGACTGCCGACCAATTCTTCAACGACGTGATGTTCTGGCGCGAGACACGTTGCAGTTCGAACGGCCGCGTGCGTAAGCCGCCTGAAATTGAAAATACACTCTCGCCGGCGCTGAAGGATCTCGCGATTCAGATCTCAAACCGCGCGGAAGACATGCGTGTCGATGCGGCAAAGATCGAACTCAATGGCGCGGCGGACCGCTGTCTCGCCGTCGCGGAAGAGCTTGATCTGTGGCTGAAGCAGGAAGAGGACTCGGTGCATTGGATCGAGATCAGCGAAGGACGACGGCAGAACATTCAGCTCACGTCATCGCCGATCGACGTTGCTCCGGTGCTGCGGAAGGAACTCTTCAACAAGGTCGACACTGTCGTGCTCGCCAGCGCGACATTGGCCGTCGGGAAGCAGAGCTTCGAGTTCTTCCGCTCTCGATTGGGCGTCGATAAGGCCATTCAAAAGAAGCTCGGCAGTCCGTTCGACTTTAAGCGGCAAGCAAAGCTCATCCTGATGGGAGCGATGCCCGATCCGACGACTCATGCCGCTGAGTACGAGACGGCCTGCTGCGAGAAGATCAAGAAGTACGTCGCTCAGACGAAGGGCCGCGCGTTCGTGCTCTTCACGAGCTATCGCATGTTGAAGAACTGCCAGAACCGACTTTCAACATGGTTCACGCAGCAATGCTTATCGCTCTACTGTCAGGGCGACGGCTTGCAGCGCAATCAAATGTTGGAGCGCTTCAAGAACGAAGACGGAGCAGTGATCTTCGGGGCCGAGACTTTCTGGCAAGGCATCGACGTACCGGGCGACGCGCTGCAAAACGTGATCATCACGAAGTTGCCCTTCAGCGTGCCGGATCATCCGCTGCTCGAAGCGCGGGTCGAAGCCATCAAGGCGCGAGGCGGCAATCCCTTCATGGAGTATCAGGTGCCCGAAGCGATCATCAAATTGAAGCAAGGCTTCGGTCGCTTGATCCGCACAAAGCGCGATACGGGGCAAGTGGTGATTCTCGACCCGCGCGTGCGGACGAAATTCTACGGGCGGATGTTCTTAGAGAGCCTGCCCGAGTGTCAGCTCATCGTCGACAACAACGACGAGTGAAGCGCGGCTGATCGTGATGCTTGGAGTGCTCCGCCTTGTGAGAGCCCCCTAAATTTCACGCTACTGCGCTTTCTGCACTTTGGGTTCGGGCAGTTCGACATACGCCTCGAACGTCACTGGCGAGTGCACCTTGATGTCGAGCGTTACGGTCTTCGCGTCCGACTCGGGTTGTAGGTAGAGGACCGAGAGATTGTTTTGAATTCCCTGTAATTCAGATTTTACCTCGCGGCCCTGATCGTCCACCACTTTTACGTAGAACGACTTGCTGACACTGCTGGCTCCTCGGTCGAGCAAGATCCATGCAAACGGCGAGTCGACGGTGATGTTCGTGATGCCGCCTCCGCGCGATTCGAACTGCCAATGCACAGACTTCTCGAAGACGTAGTTGCCATTGGACGACGAGTAGCTTCCGCTCCCGAAACCCAATCGCGTTGAGGTGAGATCAAACTTCTGCTTTCCGCTGCCACCAATTGTCACCACTTCAACCGTGCTGCCGTTGATGGTCTCGGCGAGTCCTGAGTTCGCGGACTTCTCGGCCTTTTGCAGCTTGAGGCCCTTGATGGTGCCGGTTTCAGCGGCGTCGAACCGAGCAGTGGCAATCTTCGAGCACGTCAACTGCATGCGCCAAACTTTCTCCCTCTTGGTCGGATCGATGGAACTTGTCCCGAGGGTCGTTCCCAATGGCGATTTGAAGTGTGCCCATTGCTGCCACTCGTTTGTCGGCATCCCCTTCCACTTGAACTCAGCGGTTGCGTTCGCCCAATAGTTCGTCGTGAGTCGATCGTTTGAGCGGTATTCATGCCCGTGTGTCGTGAGGTCTTTCACAGTCACTTCGAGATCACCACTCGTAAAGGTGCGAGGCAGCGACTCGGCGGTCCAAACGGGGAACGCAGTCGGAGAGGGATGAGGCAGATTGAACTCGGCAACGACTTTTCCATCGGTGTTCTTGACCTTCAGACGAATGCGATCGTCCTTCGAACGATGCACCGGTAAGGCACTCGCAATGACCCATGCGGTGTAAGAAGTCCGATCACACTTCAATGGCCGCTGATTGACGTAATTCATTGAGTGGCCGTGCGCCGAGAGTTGATGCAACACAGTCGATGAACCGTGATTGAGGTCGTAGTCCGAGAGTTCCTCATCGAATGCGTCGACAACAACGTTCTCCTGCCACCACTCGAAATCGAGCGGTTGTCTCGACTCGGCATGGCGCCGCGACATCCATACCACAACCTGCTTTGGGCCGGCGCTTGCGCTGAGCATTCTCGTTCCGCTGCCCGTAAAGGCCCCGAAGCCCATTACCGGAATTTGATAGCTCAAGTTGTGCGCACTGCCGAACGTCAGCGCCTCGATCTTCAAGATCGAGCCATCCGGCAGCTTGACCTCGGACTCAGTCAGCCCCTGCTGAGTCACAAACTTCTGAGCCAGCATCACGACGCCGACGAGCAACATCAGCATCAAGATCGGCACGACGATGACGAGGAAGAGCGGGTTCAAAGTGCGACGCGGAGTCGAAGCGGTCTCAGTCATGAAGCGGTTCCATTCGAAGACATGTCGCGAAGATCGTTCCTTTGTAGCAGCGCGCCTTGCGCGCATCTCGTAGCTTGATTCTCCGAGTCGAGCAGTGTTTGTAACGAGTACTCAACTCAGTGAGTGAAGCATCATCCCGCATGCGATCGCACCGCATCAGAGGCCAGACGCGTATTTTTGATTGCAGGGGTTAGCTCTCCACTGACCCCGCGTCAGTGGAAGCACGATTGGTTGGCTAACAACGCCAATCAGCGCCATGTAATCCGCTCTCCACCGACCCTGCGTCGGTGGAAGCCGCGCCTGGTCGGCTAAGGGCAGTTCGAACAACTCCGTCGTCAACTCACTTCACAAAAAGCCTCATCTTGTGGTCGTTAGCGGATCAGTCGTTGCTCCCACTGACGCGGGATCAGTGGAGAGCGTGCACTTCTGCAATTCGAGACGGTCAGATCGGTCGTCAAACTGCGATCACACATATTGCCGACGCAGTTGCTCGGCGGCGGCTTCGTCGAGTTGCTCCATGCGCCGCACCTCTTCGAAGCGTTCGAGTAAGCCTTCGGGAGTCAGTCGCTTTTTCTCGGCTCCTTGAAAGTCATGAATCACTTGCCCGCGCACCATCATGATGAGTCGGTCGCCGAGATAGGCCGCTTGATGCATCGAGTGCGTGACCATCAGCGTCGTCAGTTTGTCGCGCTGAATCATGTCGTCGGTCAGACGAATGACTTGATCAGCCGACTTCGGATCGAGTGCCGCAGTGTGCTCGTCGAGCAGCAGCAAGTCGGGCTTGAGCAACCCCGCCATTAAGAGCGTGAGAGACTGCCTCTGGCCTCCCGAGAGACTGCCGATCGCATTCGTCAGCCGGTCTTCCATTCCGAGCCCCATCGAACGCACTCGCTCACGCAGTTGCTCTGAGAGTTCCGAGTTCAGCGCGCCGCCGAGTCCTCTGCGTCGGCCGCGCTTCGCTGCGAGTGCGAGGTTCTCAGCAATGCTTAGATTCGGCGCGGTGCCCGTGAAGGGATTCTGAAAGACGCGACCAATGAACTTCGCGCGGCGATGTTCGGGCCAATGAGTGACGTCTTCGCCATTCATCGTGATCGAGCCGCGATCAACAAAGAACGAACCGGCGACCGCATTGAGCAACGTCGATTTCCCCGATCCGTTCGTCCCGATGACGATCACGAACGAGCCGCGCTCAATGGTCAGATCGACTCCGCGAAGAGCACGCACTTCGTTCGGTGTACCGGGATGAAACGTCTTGATGAGCTGCTTCAGTTCGAGCATTTGATTCCTTGAAAGTTCGCCACTCAGCATCAGCGAAGAGCATCTTAAGTCGCAGGGACTTAGAGGAGTCTGTCCGAGTAGCATGGACTTCCAGTCCGTGCAGGCTGACTGGCGGTTCGAAGCTG
>CAZNMS010000288.1:0-10985 GCA_964573505.1 uncultured Planctomycetaceae bacterium
CGATCGCCGAAACCGAGGACGCCAAAAAGAACGTTGTCGGAGCCGTCGCACTCAATCGTTGGGGCCGGATGGAAGAGATTCAGGGAGCCGCGATTTACCTCTCAAGCGACGCATCGAGCTACACAACCGGCAGCATGATGGTCGTCGACGGCGGCTGGACGGCGCGTTAGCCGCCGCTTCCCTTGCATCGTCAGCGGCGGCTTCAGATGTGAGATCTCCGCTCGACTTGCCTCGCTCAGAGTGCCTTTCATTTGCGAGTCGTCACTCGCTCGTCGCCGATGGCCAATATTTGGTTTGCATTGACTGCTCGTCGCCCCCCGATGCCGAAGCCACTTGCGACGTGTATTTAAAAGGACATCGTCAATGAGCAGTTCAAGACCGGACCAATTGCTGCTTGGGAACGAAGTCCGAGCGGCGTGTCGAGCGGGGCAACTCACCGGGCAGACGTCGGGACTAGCAGGGCGGTTTGCTCAGGCAAATCTCGTCGTGCTGCCGAAGGCGGATGCGTTCGACTTCTTGCTGTTCTGCAAACGAAACCCAAAGCCGTGCCCGGTGCTTGAAGTCACCGAACCCGGTAGCCCAGTGCCAACAGGCACCGCTCCGGGAGCCGACATCCGCACCGATCTACCTCGCTACCGCGTATGGCGCGAGGGTTCGTTGATCGACGAACCGACCGACATCACTCGGTATTGGCGAGACGATCTCGTCAGCTTCTTGATTGGGTGCTCGTTCTCATTTGAAGCAGGCTTGCTCGGCGCGGGGATTCCGGTGAGGCACATCGAACTGGGCTGCAACGTGCCGATGTTTCGCACGAACGTGCCCTGCGCGCCGGCGGGTAAGTTTCATGGTCCGCTCGTTGTCTCAATGAGACCGCTCAAACCTGCTGACGCGATCCGAGCAGTGCAGATCACGTCTCAGTTTCCCGACGTGCATGGCGCTCCGGTGCATCTCGGCTTCCCGGAGCAGATCGGCATTGCGGACATCAATCGTCCCGACTTCGGCAATTCTGTGCCGATCGAACCGGGTGAGATCCCCGTCTTCTGGGCCTGCGGAGTAACGCCACAAGCCGCCGTAATGGCAGCGAAGCCGGAGTTCGTGATCACTCACAGTCCCGGCTGCATGTTCGTGACAGACATTGAAAATGAGTCGCTGCGTCGTTGATGTGCGGTGATCGCAATCTCGAAGTGAATGTAGCATTTCTTACTCATGCTGCCGCAAGACTTCGAAACGAAGTCTCTTCTTGCCCCTCACCGCTTGCCTCTCGCCCCTTCCTACTGCTTCCAATCCTTCGGCAGAGTCAACGACCAGACTTCGCGGCTCAGCGGTTGAGCGTGACCTCCGGCGATGAAGAGCGAGTCCTTAAACACATAAGCCGAGTGCTCATGTCGCTCTTTCCAACTGACGTTTGATTTCAGTTGCTGCCAGTGAATGCCGTCTGGCGAATGCCAAACATCGCCCCAGTTCTTTGAGGGATTGTTCGACCATCCGCCGAGCACCCACATGCGGTCGCGATACACGACCGACGAGAACCACAAACGCGGCGACCACTGAGCATGCTCTGTCAGTTGCGTCCAATGCTCACCGTCTTCCGAGCACCACACATCATTCACAGCGTGATACTTCGGGACATAGTTCCCGCCGCCGAAGACATACATCTTGCCGCCGAGCACGACAGCTTGATGGTACGCGCGCGGTGACCAACCAGCGTTTGCGGTGTGTAATTTCCATTGCTTGCCGTCGGCGGACGACCAAACGTCGTTCTTCAGACTGGAGTCGTCACCGAAGTAGTAGTTCTCGGTTCCGCCGAGCATCCACATGCGGCCTTTGAACTCGACAACCGCCGCAGCGATGCGCGGCGACCAGCCGGCTTCGCTGGTGGCTTGCTCCCACTTTCGCCCGTCAGTCGACGACCAAACTTCGCGGCTCGCAGAGTGACCGGGCAAGCGTCCGTTGTACCAACCGCCCATCAGCCACATGCGGTCCTGAAAGACGAGCGTCATTGGCAAGTCGCTGTGCTTCCACGGAGCTTCCGGCGTTGCGAGCGTCCACTCTTTGCCATCCGCTGAACTCCAAACATCGCGCGGCGGAGCATTAAACGAGTCGAACCATCCGCCCATCACCCAGAGTCGATCGCGAAACACTACCTCGCCCTGCGAGTCCCTCGCCCGCCAAGCGGCTTGATCGGTGACTCGCACCCAATCAACCGGCACGTCATCGGCGAAGCTGGTGCCGACTGACACCAGCACAAACAACATCCAAACAAGCAGCGAGAGTCGAGTCATCGAAGAACCTATGGCTGAGTGAGTGAGTGGAGAGAACTCGAAACACGAGGGCGCGAAGCCACTCGTTCCCAGGCTCCGCCTGGGAACGCAATCGAAGTGAGGTCGCGGCCGCGATGATTCCTCAGCTTGGTTCAACGCGTCCTGATACAACGTGTCGGACATGCGGAACTCGAAGACTCGCAGGCGATCCAGCAGCGGTTTAATGGTCCCGATGTGACCTTTCTTTTTGCCGGCCAGCAAGAGGCCGACAGTTCCAATCACCGCGAGCCCCATCGAATTCGCGGCACGCCGTGCCGGTAGGTCATCCAAGATGATGAGTCGGGCATTGGACTCGACCGCGAGGCAAATCGCTTCTCGTTCTCCCGGTCCCAGGACCGGTGACAACATGCGAGCTGCAGTTGTCGAGACCACTGGGTGCGATGCGACCCAGTCAGGTAGGACGACTGAATCTCGCGTCTCAATCACAACAGCAGTTGGCACGATGACTTCGACAAAGAGATCCCGCAGGAGTTTGAGCTGTCCCAACTGAGCCAATGCGATCAACGGACTTGAGTTGCAAACAACGGGAGCGGTACTCACAGCTTCGCGACCTCCCGAAGTTCGTCGTCCCATTCCTCAGGCGACATGTCCAAGAATGAGATTCCCAGTCGCGAAGCGTGTTTGATGAACTCCAGACGTTCCATATCGAAGAGTTCCGCCGCTCGACCACTGGAGATACTCCGTCGGCGATACAACTCCAAGGCGACGATCTCACGTATCGCCTTTGCGACCGGAACATTGAGCGGTCGCAACAGCGCGACGATGTCACTTTCGAGTTCCACAGAAACGGCAGCTTGCATGGCATCCTCCACTTCGTTGGTCATCCAAACGCTTGAGCTATGGCAGCGGCACTTGGCTGGCGGACTGCAAGTACGAGAACAGGTCGCGGATTTGCTCGTCAGTGAGCGGGGCTAAGAGGTTCTCGGGCATCATCGAGAGCTTTGAGTCGCGTTGTTCTTCGATCTCGTCTTTTTGCAGGGTCACTCGGTCGGTTGCGGTTTGGACCGTCAAAGTTTTCTCGGCGCGTTCGACGATCACTCCATTGAGCACTCGACCGTCTTCGAGAGTGAAGACCGTCATGCGGAAGTTTTCTGACACTGTCGCGCTCGGGTCGATGATGTTTTCTAAGAGGTAGTTCAAATTACCTCGCTGCCCGCCGGTCAGGTCGGGGGCGATCTTCTTGCCTTCGCCGAACAGCGTGTGGCAGTTGGCGCAGCTCTTCGAGAACAGCAACCGGCCTTGCGAGGCGTTGCCTTTGGCGAGCGTCTCGGGAGTCATCTTGCCGCGCAGTGCGGCGATGAAGGCGGTCTTCTCTTTCGATTGTTGTTCGAGTTCCGGCCACTGTTTGGCGACGTCGGCTTTGAGGGACTCGTCGCCGAGGTTTTGCAGTTGTCGCAGTTGGAAGGCGGACACATCGCCGCGCGGTATTTTTTCTTCCTTCACCGCCGTCAGTAGGACACGAGCAAAGTTCGGACGCGAGACCAACGTGCTGATCGCTTCTTGTTTGCCGGGGAACGACAAGCCTTTGTAGCGCGCGACCAAGAGGCCCGCCGTCTCTGAGTTATCAAACGCCGCCAGTCCGCGCACGGCATCGACGACGAGTTCTCGATTGCCCGTCAGGTTCTGCAACAGCGGCACCAAATTCGGAGCCCGTGCGACGACCAATGCTCGCACTGCCGCGCGGCGTTCGTCGGTCAGAGCGTTGTTGTTCTCGGCAATCTTGCGGAGTTCATCGAGTGCTCGACCATCGCCAAACACGACGGACAGTTCGCGCGTCAGGGTTTGCACGTCGGCGTTCTTGCTCTTGGCGAGTTGCTCCGAGACCGCCTTCCAATTGCTCGGAGCCGGAGCTTTGCGCCAGCCCTTCAAGCCGGTCGAGAGGCCCTTGAGTAATTCTAATTGCATGGCCTCGGTGCTGCTCTTCTCGCCGAGCAGTCCGACGAGTTTCGCAACCGGCTCAGGAGCCCGTTCGATGTTGCTAGAGAGCCGCCGCGCGATGAACTCGCGAATGAGCGGAATCTTTGATTCGGCAGCCAGCTTCACGGCTTCATCCGGCTGAGCCGGAACCGCCGCTTCAATGCCGTACCACAACATCAACGGAAAGACGCGATCATTCGCGAGTTCGGCATGCTGCGCGAGTCCATTTGCGATCGTCCAGCGCTTGTCATTCGGCAGCTTCTGAAGCGCGGAAGCGAGGTAGGTCAACACAAGGCCGGACTTATCAGAGGATGAAAGTCGATTGAAATCCCCAAGAACGCCATCCGTCATATGGCTCGCGTCAAGGGCCAAGTGAATTGCCCAACGTCGAACTTCCTCATGCGGATTCGCCAACGCGGCGCGAATGAATTCTTCAGTCAAGCCACCTCGCGCCGTTCCGTACCACATCATCCTCAAGGCGCTTGCAGCAGTCTCTTTCTCAATGCCCCTTGGCATGTTGCGGCCCGGGTCGGAGGTCGCATCGGGAGCGGGATTCGGCGTGAGACCGGCAATCCTCATTCGCATTCGTCGCGATCCCCATTCGTTTTCCGTGCCGACAGCCATCGCGTAGGTCCACTTCATTGAACCCGCATCCCAGGTGTTAGGCCAATTCCATTCCATCTTTTCAATTTCCGGAGTCAGGCCAGGTGGCGCTACACGAATAATGCGTCCCGATGACCGATGCACTCCGTCGTTTTCATGGCATTCGCCAACATCGGACCAGTCTGCAATGTAGAGCTCGCCCCGAGCGCCGATGTGAAGTTCGACCGCGCGAAAGTATGGGTCGCTCGATACGAGGAAGTCCGATGCATGCTTCCCAACGAAGGTCGCTCCTTCGCGGACGATGGTGTCACAATTAATACGGTGCCCGTGCAGATTCACGGTTAGGACCGAGCCTTGATATGCCTTTGGCCAACGCGAACTTTGAACTATCACAAGTCCCGAGTGCGCGTGCCCGCCGCCGGCCTTGTCTGTCGTCGGCGTGACTCCGAGCTTGCGGATGTCGCTCCAGTTCTCGGCGGTGTCCCAGTGGAAATGGTCGGCGGTTTGTTCGATCGATTGGTAGACGTTGGGGTTGAGATGCTCGCCGTACATGCGGCGGAAGTAGGCACCGGGGATCGCGTGCCAGAGATGACCGATCACGGTGTTGATGAAGAACAGCTCGCCGTTTTCGTCCCAGTCCATGCCCCATGGATTCGTCGTGCCGTTGCACACGACTTCAAAGACATGCCGCGTCGGATGAAACCGCCAGATGCCGACATTCATCGGCGTGCGTTGGTCGGGAGAAGCTCCGGGACGACCGACATAGCTTGTAGCCAGAATTCCATGCCGACCGTACAGCCAGCCGTCAGGCCCCCATCGCAGGCCGTTGACGATGTTGTGTCGAATGGCCGAATCGTTCCAACCGTCGAGCATCACAACGGGCTCGCCATCCGGGATGTCGTCGCGGTTCTTGTCGGGAATGAAGAGCAGCTTCGGCGCGTCGAGCACCCACACTCCGCCATAGCCAATCTCAACGCTCGTGAGACGCCGACCGTTCTCCCAGAAGATTTTTCGCTTATCGGCAACGCCATCGCCGTTCGTGTCTTCGAGCACGAGGACACGGTCTTTGAGTTTGTCGTTCCAACCGAGGCTTGATTCGGAATAGGTGTAGTTTTCAGCAACCCACAAGCGGCCTCGTTCGTCAGTCGCGATGCCGATCGGATTGCGCACGTCGGGCTCGTGAGCGAACATCGTCGCCGTGAAACCTTCCGGCAGCTTGAGCGCCTTGAGCGACTCGGCAGGTGTCAGAAATTTGACATCCGCCTTCTCGGTATCGGGACCGGGATCAAAGCCCTTCTTCGGTTCGTCGGCAAAGAGCGAGGTCGAAAGAAGTGCCAGCGCGAATGTCAGCACCGAGTCGCGCAAAGAATGCCTGAAGCCAATCTGCCGCATCGTCAAAACCTCGTTCTCTAGAGGAAGAAAAAATACATTGCTTGATGAGGGACGCATTGAAGAAGAGTTCTCACACAAAGGCACTCAGCGATCGTCGAGGAAACCTTGCCGATTTGCGTCGCGTAGGTCGGATGCCGACGCCCGACAGCGCCGCAGTGCGGACGTAGGCAGCCATGCTACGAATCCGGGAAGTTATGCTCCGACAATTCCTAACGCTGTCTGTGCCCTCAACCGAGAGGCAGCGGCGCATCCGGTGATGTCTTCTCTGCTCTGCAAACGGTGAAAAGCGTGTTGAAACGAGAAGATTCTTGCGCACCTTGTATGACGGACTTGTAGTCCGTCGATCTGCGGCTGCGACGGACTACAAGTCCGTCGTACATTTCGGTTGCGGCACTGCCGCGCTGCGTCCTTCGTTCCTCTGTGGTTCATGAAATCGGCTTTCACCGCAGAGGAGCGAAGGACGCAGAGGTTTTGAAGCAGGTCTGTCGTAACAAGAGGCGCACGTCGCGCAGAACGTACGAAGGACGAATCTCAGACACAAAGTGAGACGTACTGCGGATTCTCCAAACGCTGCGTGAGTCGGTCGCGACAGTTACGGCTGAGTGAAACCGCAACGGCATACCAGAGACTGCGGTGACGCAGCGAGTTGAGGTCAATCGCGCACGTAGGTCCGCAGCCATTCGACGCTCTTCTCAAACACGTCTGGCGGGATCGAGTGGCCTTTGCCGTGATTCAATAAGCCCACTCGAACGGGTTGATTGAGCAAGCGAGAGACGGCTTGAGCCGGCTCGATCACAGTCCAGCTTCGCACTCCATCAGCAGCGCCGGGGCCTTGCTCTCCACCGAGAATTAAGAACGGACGAGGAGCGATCAGTGCGAGCAACTCATGATGGTTCCGAGCGAAGCCCGGCTGCTTGATGGTCGGCCCGAGATACCACTGCGCGTCCCAGTTCGTAGACGGAAAGGTGACGCCGCCTTCGCTCGCAACGGTTGCTGAAATGCGGTCGTCGAAGGCCGCGAGATACAGCACTTCCTTTGCTCCGAGCGAATGGCCGATCGCTCCGACTTTGCCCGGACGACATTCGGGAGCCGACTGCAAGATGTCGACAGCTCGCATCGCGTCGTAAAGCATCTTCCGCATGCCGAGTGCTTCAGGATGCCGCTTCTTGAAGTTCGCGACGGCGTCGTTGAGCGAAGCCGCGTTCTCCCACAAGAAGTTCTTCGGACACATGACAACAAAGCCCGCTTCCGCGAGTCGCAATCCGATCGCTTGCTGATTGGCACCGGCGCCCGGAATGCCGGCAATCTCGTCGATCGTTCGGCCAGTCGTTTGATGCAACCCGACAATGCCCGGCGCTTGCATCACTCCTTTCGGCACCAGCAGGTACGCCTCAACAAAGAGGCCCGCTTCGCACTCGTAACGAATCTTCTTGCGAAGGACGCGCTCGAGTTCCTCTGTGGCGATCACTTCAAAGCCGCTCTTCGGTCGTTCGGGCATCGGACCGAGAAACTCGTTCCATGCAGCCAGTATCTCAGCGCGACGCGCCGGCCATTGCTCGGCAGTTGTGACCGGCATGCCGTCATTGCGTTTCAAGAGTGGCTGCAACGAGGGGGCTTCGAGTTTCGCGGCAGCGGCCGGAACTGAAGTGACGTCGGGTAGCCATTGAACGTCGTCGCCGGAAAAGAAGAGCAGGGCACTGATGAGGAGCGCGAACGCTGACATGCGAGTGATTCCTTTCGAAGCGAGAGAAGTTGCAAAGTCGCCGCCAGTTCTGTGACGGCGCATGGTTCTGAGAGCAGCGCTCGCTCGCTGACTGTCGTGCTGCGTTCGTCGAATCAGCACTTGAAGGAGCACTACTTCGCGGGCATCGAGTCCTTCGACTTCGAATCTGCGTCGTCCGACGGTTCGGACATCATGCCTTCCTTCTTCTCCGGCATCTCATCCGCTTCGGGTTCGTCCTTCTTGCTCTTGCTCGATGACTTCGACTTCGCGTTGCTCCTAACGACGACTCGATAGTTGCCGGGGAACAGTGACGGCGGATTTTCCGATTCAAGGCCGTAGCGACCGACGACGTTGAACTGAGTCGTGCCGCGCGGCAGCAGGAAGTAGAGGCTCTCATCGTCTTCATAGATGCAGGGGTAGACCGTGCCGCCGACGGTCGCGGAGATCGAATACCCGAGCGCCCCAATGCAGGTGCAGATTCCGACATCGTCACGAAACGCGAACTCCTTCGGGTGCTCGCGATTGCGAATACCGACGTCCCATTTCTCGAAGAAGCGTTTCAGTCCGGCTTTATGCCTCGCGATCCGGCGCGCATCCATTTGCTTGCGGTTCTTCTTCAAGAACTCACGCATCTCTCGTTCAATCGGGAAGCGATAGAACTGAGCCGTCGCGCCTTCTCGAATGGTGATGGCAAGCTCGTCACCGGCGACTCCGAACTCGGTATCAACGAGTTCGGTTTGAATACGGGGCGGCGACTTCTTGAAGAGCTTGAGAACGGTCTTGATCGATTCCTCGCTTGCTTGAATCAAGCTTGAGTCGGGCGAACGCGGATCAAGCTGAATCCCTCGCTCAATCGCAAACGCAACTCGATCACCGCCGAGTGTTGTGTCGTTCTTAATGGCGAACATTGCGACGCCCGCGACGAGCCCGATACCGCAGATCACAAAAAAGGCGATGCCGATCCAGTTGCTCGAACTGCGTGCCTTCTGCTGATTCAACTTCTTAACGACTCCGCCCCCGCGCGCCGGAGCGGGCTCAGGCGCATCCGTAGACTCGTCCGTGAAGTGACTCGGCATCGTGAACTCAGCCGGCTCGTCGTCTGCCTCAGCGGCTGCGAATTCGGGTATCTCTTCACCGGGTTCGTCGGGTTCTTCGACGATCGTTGCTACTCGGCGAGAAGGAGCAGGGCTGCGCGGTGCTGGCTTCGAGGGCTCAGGAGCGGACTTGCTCGCTGTCTTCGACTTTCGACGCGGTCCTTCAAGAGCATCGAGCAGGGCGGTGTTCGTCTCCTCGCCGTCGTGAACTGGATTCGCGAGGGCATCGAGAAACGGATCGAACGGCGCGTCTTCCTTCTTCGCGCGCTTCGTCGGCTTTTTTGGCTGCTCGTCTGAGTCGTCCTTTGCCTTACTCGACTTCTTGCTCGCGGCGGCAGTTGAACGAGCAGACTTTGGCTCCGGCGGAGGGGCAGGGGGGGCACTCTCGGGAGCCGCAACGACCGGAACTCGCAGCTTTGAATGGCATGCCGGACATGTTCCCTTTTTTCCCGATGCCGCGTCAGGAACTCGAATCGTCGACCCGCACATCGGACACGCAAACTCAATCGCCATAGTCTCAAGAACTTCCTGTGATCACGCTCAAAAATCGTCGCTGTTGCTCGGTGCCGGCCGGTGCGAAAAACGAGGTGCTTCTCAGTTTCGGCATCCAATCAGACGGCCCGACATTGCTCGTCCCGGTCGTTTCGATGGAGATCTGCTGAAGCAAGCGGCAGGCACCGTACCGTCGGGTATCACTGCAACTTATCCAACGCACGCAGTTTTCGATCACGCGCCAATGCCTCTCACCGACCGGCGGCGGGTGATGGTGAAGCTCACTCAGAGGTGATGCAATCGAGCCTTCAGTGCTTCAGAAGTCATGTTGAGGCATCTTTTCGAATCGACCTATGCTCCAATCGAAGGCCCGCTTGAACTCGCCGTTGCGGCTGCATCTGAAGGTCGAAAATCGGGCGTCATTCTCCCTCGGAGTTCTGCGAATGCAGGAAATCGAAGTCCAATTCACTCTGCCAATTCGCGGCGTTCAATTGCTGGATCCGAGACAGGCAACGTCGCTCATTGAGTCATCAGACGACGGGGCAGGGCGGCGCGAATCGCTGCGTCCCGGCGGCCCGTCAGCTCAACTTGATGTGCTGCGGTCCGAACTCGACGAACTGCGATCGCAGCTGGAGAAGCGGCGGCAAGCACCGGATCCGGCAGCGACCGCAGCAGTTCTGCAGCGAGAAAACGAGCTTAAAGTCGAAATCGAGCGGACCCGAGCGACGCGGCAAGCACTCGAGTCGCTCATGAAGAATCTCGGACAGCTTGTGACTCAACTGAAGCAGGAGCCCGAGCGACTCAAGATCGAACTACAAGAAGCTGCCATTCATCTCGGGGAACTGATCGCCTCGAAGCTTCTGCATGAGACCATTTCGTCTGAGCAATTCGATGTGAAGCTGCTCGTACAAGAAATCGTGCAGCGGCTTGATACTCAGGATGTTGTAACCGTCGCCCTCAACCCGGCTGATCGGGTTCTGCTAAAAGCTCAAATTGGAGACGGGCAACTCGCTGCTAGTCCCGACTTAATATTCGAGGACGATCCGTCGCTCGATCGAGGAAACGTTCGAGCGTCGACATCCGAAATGACTGTGTCGCACAACCTGCGGGAGCAAATGAATCAAATGATGCAGCAGTTGCGGGAGGCATCATGTTGGGACTCAATTTGAAGCGAGTGACGCAGGAACTCGATCGAGTAAAGACGCTGCAGGTAACGGGGCGACTGAAATTTGTCGAAGACCGACTCGCCTGCGCATTGCCATTATCACTCGGTGATCAATGCGAACTTCACGGCCGAGACATTTCGCTTTTGGCCGAAGTAATCGGGTTTACGAATGGCTTGCCGCATCTCGTTCCGTATGAGCGACAGGATGCGATTCAGGCGGGAATGGCAGTGGTGCGTCTCGGCCGAAAGCGGGTCGTGCCGGTCGGCCCCGGAACGCT
>CAZNMS010000289.1:0-10978 GCA_964573505.1 uncultured Planctomycetaceae bacterium
CGCTCCGCGAACCAACGCATTCAAGCTTTGTTAAGACGACGCCTTTCAACATCAGACGTTGGTTCGCGGAGCGAACCACGACTATTTGCGACTTCCTCAGACACGCTTCTAGAAGCCCATGCTACGAGTGCGTGCTAAGGCAGTTTCGGACGCAGCGCCTGCCGATCGTTGTCGACGGGATAGACCGCGTTGTGCTTCTCCAGTGCGGCAATGAGTTCGCCCATCATCCGCCGAAGTTCTTGCGGCTCCTTTGTCGCGAGATCCGCTTGCTCGAACGGATCGGCTTTCAGATGGAAGAGCTGATAGTGCGAGCCGCCTGACTGCCGACTCGGGATGTAGTGATAGATCACTTTCCAATCGCCGCTGCGGTAACTGGTCCAGTAGTCGCTCCGATGCGGCCCGTGCGGGTAGTGCATCAGAAACGACTGAGGTCGCGAGGCATCCGGCTTGCCCGTCAGCAGTGCGTCGAGTTTGTTGCCGTCGACCGAATGGCCGCTCGGGATGTTCGTCGCACTGAGTCCGAGCAGTGTAGGAAAAATGTCAGGCACTGACGCCAACTGGTGCTGAATCGCTCCGGCTGCGATCGGCAGCTTCTTTTGCTGAGCGTGCTCGGCATTCGGCTTTGCCCATGCAGCGATGAACGGCACTCGCATGCCGCCTTCGTAGTGCGATCCTTTGCGGCCTCGTAAGGGAGCGGCACACGCGACTTCATGCTCATGTCCGAGCGGTGCGTCCGAGCCGTTATCGCCCAAGAAAATGACGAGCGTGTTCTCGGCGACTCCGAGTTTGTCGAGATGATCAAGCACGTCTCCGAGCGACTTATCCATTCCCTCAATCAACGTCGCGAATGCTTGAGCCGGAGCCGGCTTGCCCGAGTCTTTGTAGTTCGGTGCAAAGCGCGGATCAGAGTTGAACGGCGCATGCACGGCGTACTGAGCGAAGTAGAGGAAGAACGGTTTGTCGTCCTTGATCGCGTCGCTCATGTGCGATTTCGCTTCGAGCGTTAGCGCGTCTGTAAGAAAAGTGTCAGTCCCGTGATACTTCTCAAGACCGGGCACCGCAGCGCGCGACGTCTGCTTCTGATCCCCGCCGGCATTGCCATAGTTCAGCTTCCCGTAATAGCTCGCCGGAGCACCGATCGACGCGCCGCCGACATTGATGTCGAAGCCGAGATTCGTCGGATCGGAACCCTCTGACTGACGCGGGCCGAAGTGACCTTTGCCGACATGAATGGTGCGATAGCCGCTTGCTCGCAACAGCCCCGGCAACGTGACATCGCCCTTCTTGAGTCCCTGCCAATTCCACTCAGGAGCACCGTTCTTCCCGGCATTGTTGTTGTCGGGATTGATCCAATTCGTTGTGCGATGCCGAGCGGCATTTTGCCCGGTCATGATCGCGATGCGGGTCGGCGAGCAGACGCTCATCGCGTTGAAGTTGTTGAACCGAATGCCGATCCGCGCGAGCCGCTCCATATTGGGAGTGCGGTAGTAGTCATTGAGCGGATAACGCTTCGGCTTCCCCTCAGCATCCGTCAGAAACGGCAGCGAGGTATCCATCATCCCCATATCGTCGACGAGCATCACGACGACATTGGGAAGAGACTTCGATCCCTCCGCCGCATTCGCAAACGGCGCGGCGAACAACAGAGACAGCAACAGCAACGCGGTCTTCATTCAACGGCTTTCAGTGTTGAGGCAACGGTCAAACAACTAACTCCACAGTGCAGTTTCCGTAGCCGAAATCGTCAGATTTCGGACGGCTGAAATGCCTGAAATCTCACGATTTCAGCTACCAGTTGCGCTGTAGAACTAACTCCGCGCGAGCAACGGCGCACTCACTGAGTCAGCCAATGCTCGCCGTTCGAAGTTGTCGTTGACCGGTCGCCTCAGCGAAACCGTTCGCCGCGTTCGTCGTCATTGCCCACAAGCTGATTGACGTACTCGTTGAGCATGTAGATCTCGACGCGCGAGTTCTTCTGCTGCCGCTCGGCTTCCTTCTTCGAGGTGTAAGGTTCGTAACCCGCAGCTTGACTCAAACGGATGCGGCGCGGCTCGACGCCGGCGTCTTCGAGATACTTCAAGACCTGCTGACAGCGCTCGTAGCTCAGTGCCCATGAGTCTTTGTAAGGACTGTCTTCCGGCAAGCGACGACGCGACGTATGCCCGCGAATCTCGATCTTGTTCGGCTTGCCGAGCACCAATGCGACGAACTGACGAAGCTGCTCTTTCGAGCCGGCATCGAGTTCGATGCTTGTCTCTTCGAAGACGATCATCGAGCCGACCGCAGACTTCTGTCCGTCGTGCAACTGAATGACATGCGGCTTCTTGCCGAGCTGTGATTTGTCATCAGGCGAAGGCGGCAATTGAGCGCCCGGAAGTCCGGCCTTCGGTCCCGTTGATAGCTTCTCGTTCTTGTTCTTCGACTTCTTCGGTGACGAGCCATAGCCCTCATACGGCAAGTCGGTGTTGCCCGAACTCGAGTCCGAGCCGTCCTCTGCGAGATGGAACGGGTCTTTGAAGTGCTGAGCAACGTGCTTCTTCACTTCTTGGCTTTGACCGACAATCCACATCACGAGGAAGAAGGCCATCATGGCGGTCACGAAGTCCGCATAGGCCACTTTCCAAGCGCCGCCTCCGCCGCCCATGACTGAAGTCCTTTCACAATTGCTTGACCCGCTATTTGTTGCTGGAAGGCACGCTGCCTTGTGGAGTCAGGGGACGGATTGGACTGAGGCGACGAATAGGACGAACTCCTCAAACCCTATTCGTCCCATAAATCCTCTCCGTCCTATCGCTCTCGTTGAGTGGCCCCGCTGACCCCTTAAGCCGACTCCGCCTTCTTCAATAACTCTTCGACATACTCGCGCGTCGGACGTATGCCCGAACCCAACTTGCGCCGCGCCATCTCGATCGCCACTTTCGGCGAGAGATCATTCGCAAAGCCCGAGATCATCGTTGCGACGGTGCGGAAGAAGGCCATTTCTTCGTGACCGTTGAACTCCATCTTCACCGCCATCGGCGCGAGAAAACCGTAGGACGCCAGAATCCCGAGGAACGTTCCGACGAGCGCCGCACCGACCATGTGACCAATTTCTTCAACCGGTCCGTCGATGTGACCCATCGTGATCACGATGCCGAGCACTGCGGCCACAATCCCGAACCCCGGCAATCCGTCAGCCGCTTTACTCACCGTTGAGATCGGGCCGTGATGCTCGTCCTCCATGATATGTATTTCTTCCTCCAACATCGCGCCGATGCGATCGGGAGTCACCGAACCGTCAATCAGCGGGCCAATCGCTCCGCAGATGAAGTCGAGCGCATGATGGTTGTGATGAATCAGCGGGAACTTGCTGAAGATCGGCGAGGCATGCGGATCAGAGACGTGCGACTCGAGCACAAGCACGCCTTCCTGCCGCGCCATGCGGAAGAGCAGATACATGACCTGAAACAGTTGCTCGTAGCACGCTTTAGAAAACGGCGCTGACTTAAACGTGCCGAGCAAACCCGTGACGGTGTCTTTCAGCACTTTGCCCGGCGACATGATGATCGCCGCACCGAGCATCGCTCCGCCGATCGTCACAACTTCGGAGGGGTGCCAAAGATTAAGCACGTTGCCCCCGGCCCATGTGAAGCCGCCGACAACCGAGCCAATCACAACGATGAACCCAACGATGACAATCATGATGCAGTGGTCCCGAAGATGGGCCGAGGTCCGAGCGATCGAATGGCATGATCCTCGCGCAGCTTCCCCGGCATCGCTTCAGGAGATCGGACTCAACGCGAATCACGGATGAGGTCCGGCTTCATCGAGCAGTGCATCACCTCCGGCAGACGAATCGACTGAGACGCTCGCTCCGGTTGTGCCAATCAATCGTTCGCCGCGCAAGAGCTTCGCTCTCCTCTTACCCCGCGTCAGTGAAGAGCGTCCCCCTGCGATACGATGGAGTCACAAAAGCTACATGCTCAACGCCGACTCCCACTCGCAACTGCATCAGGCAATCGTTCGGCTGCCGAACTACTTCAGCGGGCCTAGCCCCTCAGTGGCGCGGTCGATCTTGTCGATCTTCCGATCCAATTGATTGTTATGTCGCTGAAGGTTGCCGACGTCATTGCGCAGCGAGTCGAGATTGTTCTCGATCGAGTGGACTCGGCTGTCGATGCCGCCCGGCGAGGTGATCACGGACGAGCCTGAGTCCGATGAGATGATGACTTCGCTCGTGCCGCACGGTTGCGACGACATGTAATACGAATTGCAAGGCCCGCACGGATTCGGCGGACACATCGCCGCGCGGCGATAGTGCGGCGCGCAGCCGACAAGCAGCATGCTCCCCAACAGGAGCACCACAAATTGACGTTTCATCCTGAATTCCCTCCCCTTCCTTGTCTCCCCAGCCCGAAGGCCGGCGGAAAGGTGGCGGCGTCCCAAAATCGGGTCAATGCGGACTTCGGGAATCTGTAGAGGATGGGCGCGGGACAGAGTTTGCGATCCGTAGCCTGCGGACAAACTCGCGACGCATCGGTGTGTCGTCGCGAGCAAGAGGGATCTGCCAGCGGTCGTTCAGGGCTCGATCAAAGTTCGTTTGCGAGTGCGAGCCCGGCAGTAGTTTCTTCCTTCGTAGCTTCAGCGAGCTGTGCGCGCATCGTTGTACGACGGACTTGCAGTCCGTCGCCGCCGCAGATCGACGGACTACAAGTCCGTCGTACATTCTCTGGGGTGCCGGCGCAGCCTGCTTTAGGAAGCTCGCTTGTCAGATCCAACTTCCTGACATGATTCGCAACTCCGTTCTGCATCCGCTGAAGCCCTCAGTAAATCGTTCGTGCTGCAGCGTGCCCCCGGTTGCGCAGTATGGGATGAGACGGCCAAAGCCTTAGTTCACGCCGTGCGAGGCTGTTCCCAATGTCCGAAGGACGTGGGGGGGCATGAAAACGAGACTGCGAAATCTCTCATGACGGCGAATTCAACGCGTGAATGTGAACGTTGTCCCGCTGCGGCTCGGGATGGAATCCCAAGCTACTTCTCGGGGAGAGCTCAACGTCATCTATCAGCCTCTCGAAAACTTCACTTCTTGCACTCCGACGAGTGTGTTGAGTTCAGCGACCATCGCGATGCGGTCGGCAGCGGCTTTCACTCGCACGAGGTAAGTCAGATCGAGTGCTGAGCCTTGCTTTGCGGTCTCGGCGGATTTGAGGTCTTGCGAGTCGAGATACTTCACGAGCACATCTGAAAGCAGCGCATCGGGATGACGTCCGGCACCGACTCCGACGCGCACGACGAGCGTCTCAAAGGCCGCGCGTAGACCATTGGTCAACGGCCCGCGACGAAAGGCAAACGCAGCTCCGGCAACAAAGGGCAGACTCAGCAACGGAACGAGCATCAGTCCAGCACCGACAGCGAGCCCGACGGCAACCGCATAAATGACGAACGCCGTATCGCGCGTGTCTTCGACGACCGTTCGAAAGCGAACGATGGCCAGTGCGCCGACAAGACTAAAAGCTCGCGCGACACTGTTGCCGATCGCCATCGTGACCATTGCGATGATGATCGAGAGTAGCACGAGCGTCGGAGTCAGACTGGCGGACTCGCCACGTTCGGATCGCTGCGTGAAACGGTAAATCAGTGCCGCGAGGCAGCCGAACCATGTCGCTGCGGCCAGACGCACGAGTAAGGCAAGAGGGCTCAATTCAAAGTCCGAAGACACCGCATCGTTCAACCAAACTGGCATGCAAGATTTCCTACAGCGGCACTGCCGCAAGTGATGTTTGCCGAGTCGCGTCAGAGATATCGCGCGTAGGATGGCCGCCCTCGGCCGTCCTTCGCCAAACGCGGTGTTACCGCAATCGACCGTAGCCGAAATCGTGAGATTTCGGAGTCGCAGTGACTGCGTCCGAAGTCTCACGACTTCGGCTACTCAAAGGTGTTTGTGCGACTCGCCTATGTTGTTCGGTCGCTTCGCGTCCGAAATTCGCTCCCCGAGTTCCGAGAATCGAAGCTGCACCCGCGAAACGCAGACGGCCGAGAGCGGCCATCTTACGACGAGATGCATTGCTCGTTTTCGAGAGACGAAGTCGAAGACAAATAGGCTGACGCGATCCGCCAATAGCAGCAAGGCGGCTTGATTCGATGACGCATCGATCACAGTTCGCTTGCGAGCGCCGGAGCAGCAGCAGGAAGCGAGCTGGTCGCGCCGCCGTTCACGACGCGATTCGCAAAGTCCGTCCTGCACCGATTTTGACCGACTGCACGATGATGCGGAGCACTCACGAAATCTCGCGAGATTGTTGCACGAGGCGCGAACAGGAAACTCTTGCTGGTCGTCAGAGCGTTCCTTAGAGTCCCGCCCGCATTGCTCCCGGAGAGGTGACAGAGCGGCTGATTGTGCCGGTCTCGAAAACCGGAGTACCGGAAACGGTACCGAGGGTTCAAATCCCTCCCTCTCCGCCTTCAAAAGAGAAGCCATCATCGAAAGTCGATGACGGCTTCTTTTTTTTGCGCCGTCGATAGTCGCCTTTTGCTCTGCGAAAGGCATTGTCGGCTTTTGCTCCGCAAAAGCTTCCTTTTGCGGAGCGAAAGGCAACTATCGGATGCTGCTTCGCTGCGTCGTTAAACAAAGTCTTGCGGCACTCAGCGAGGGATCGTTGCTCGGTGCTACTTCTCTCGATCGAGACCGGCGAGCACGGATTGGCGGGCGGCTTCGAAGTCGAAGCGGGCGTAGGACGTCAGACGCTTCTGATCGAGCTCCATCAGCCGCGCGTCTGAGGGGGATGCTTTCGCGATCTTCTTTTCGAAGTCTTGATACTTCGCTCGCACCGCCTGACGACCGGTTTCGTAGAACTCAGCGGTCCCGGCGGGCAGCGCGGCGATCGCTGTGTCGAGCAATTTTAATTGCATCGCTTCGGGACGCCGCGACTCTTCGACGATCGTGCCTGCGAACTCGCGCAGACGACCGGCGAACTCCAGTTGCCGCTTCAGGTCTTCGTCGACTTCGCCGTCCGCCGGTAACGCTTTGACTTGCTCAGCCAGTCGCTGCAGTTCGGCGATCATCTCGCGGAAGCGGTTCGCGTAACTGTGAATCCAGCAAAGACCCTCGTAGCTCAGGCGCAAGTTCGGATGCGAGAGCTTCACTTGCTCGAAGTACTTCTGAGCGTCTTTGTCGTCGTTCCGCACTTTGAGTCGGACCGTCGCGAAGGCCAGCTTGCCATCAGGCTCGTCGCCCGTCGCGCGAATGGCCGCGAGGAAGTCGGTCGAAAGCTGAGACTCAGCGGCGGGGGTAAATTTTGTGACACCCCAATGATTGGCGAACAACCCGCGCACCGCTTCCTTTGCGGCGGGACTCAAGCGGTCCATTTCTGGCGGTGCATCGTTCGGACGAAACAGCACCGGCGTCTGCTTCAGCGGCTCTTTGCGGTTCTTTGCAGTGAACTCGACCGCAGCCATTTGTGTATTGAGATCATCAAACAGTTCGGTCGGTTCAAGATGCAGGTCCGCGTTCTTGTCGCCTTTGCCGGAGAGTGCTCGCGCGAGGAACCATCCGAAAACGCCGTGCTGCTTCTCGGTGTTGACGAGCCCGCGTTGACCGTCGGCACAACTGGCGATCGCCCATGACTTGCGAAAGACCTCGGGATCTTTCGGCGGCTTCAGCGCGCTAAGCATCGTTTGCGTTGCGGGCTGCTGCTTTTGATCGAGTCCGTCACTCGCGAACGAGACATCAAGCAGCAGCAACTTCTCCACTGCCGGGTTCTCTTCGAGCAAGCCGCGCAGCCATGCGAGCGAGACGCCGGTCTCTTTCATCCGCGTGAGATCGAAGTCCTTCGCGGCGTAATACGGCTGATTGGCGTCGTCGACGTATGCGTTGCCGACGACATACACAAGCAGCTCGCATTGAGGCGTCGTCTTCTTCAGCCAATCGGGAATCGCTTGAGTGAGTCGCACGCTCGTCTCATCAGTGAGCAGCAGCGTTCGATCGCGCGAACAGCCGTAGCGAGTCAGCAATGTGTCATGCACGAGCTTCGCGTCACTGACGGCATACGGCAGCTTCGAGATCTTGTTGTCGTCATACGCCTGATTGCCGATGACGAGCGCGAAGCGGTTCTCAACTTCCGGTCGCAGCGCATCGACGACCGAGATTTCGGTTCGCTCATTAGCGCTGTCGTAAGTGATCTCGATGCGATCGTTGCGGCGCAAGTCAGCAAGTTCCGCTTCCGTATTGTTGATCGTGACGGCGGTCTTCTTGCCGATCACAAAGCCGCGCCGCTCGGTCCCATTGGGGTTGCCGACGACGAGCGACGACGCTGCCAAATTCACTTCCAGCAACGTGCCTTTGTGCTGCGACATGCGCAACGCATGCACTTCGATGATGTCGCGATGATGAGTGACCGAAGCTCGATCGCCCGCTTGCAGGTCCGCGACTTTGAGCAGCTTGCCGTCGACGATCTGCTTGCCGTTGATCGTCACGTTGCAGTCGTTCGCTGAAGGCAGCGCGACGAGCTTTGAACCGTCGGTGCGGCGGACTTCCAGTGTGAGCGTGCCTTTGTTGACGTCGCGAATGAAGCCTTCGAGTTTGCGTTTCTGCAGCGCATCAATCTTTGTCGCGATGCGTTTCTCACCGAGTTTCGGATCGGGCACATGCCGCAACGTGACGCGATCTTCATCCTTGAGATCATCGAGCGTTGCTTGTTGGCCGTTGATGAGAATCTCGGTCCGCGCATTCGTGCGGATCGAGAGTTCGCCGCGCTGAGCACCTTCGGTGATCTGCACGCGAAACTCGCCAATCGACGCTTGCAGGTTCGTGACGAGCCCCGCGCTTTCATCCGGTCGAGCGACCTTAATCTCAAGCCGCGCGCGGCCGTCGTCGTCTTTGCCTTTCGCGATGACGACTTGATCTCCGGGTTCGAGATCGCGCGCCAAAATGAAGCTCTTGTTGTTGAGCAAGATGCGCGGAGCGTTGCCTAACTTGATCTCCTTCGGCTGTCCGTCATCGGCTTCGAGCACGAGCGTGTTGTCTTCGACATGCACGTGCCTCACGACTCCGCGATCGGGCTCTTTCGCCTCGACCGCTTTCTCGGCGGCCTTTTCGCCCGTCGGCAGAAACAGCATCGCCGCGCTGAGGATCAAGCTCAGACTGAATGCCGCGATCGCGATGATGCGCTGCTGCTTCTTCGGCTCCGGCTGAGGAGCATCGTCGCCGCCTTGCTTGATGATCTTCACGTCGATGTTGAGATCGGACAGTGCTTCATCCGCCGTTGCATAGCGCTGCGATTGATCCTTCTCGCAAAGCCGCGTCACGACCGTTGCGATGTCGTCGGGCACACCTTCAAGGACGCGTTTGATCTCGGGCAATTTTCGATCGCGCGCCGCGTGCCACATCATCCATGCGATCTGCTTATCGCGCCCGAACGCAGCCAGTCCGGGAAAGAGATTGCTGAAGTTCGGGCCGCAGAGCAGCTCGTAAGCCGCGAAGCCGAGTGAATAGAGATCCGACGCCGGGCCGACATCGCCCCACTCATCCGAGACCGTCTCGGGGGCCATGTATTTTGTAGTACCCTTGAGCAAGCTGCCGTCTTCATCGCTGACGCGCCGAGCCAATCCGAAGTCGCCGATTTTCACTCGCTTGCGCGAGTCGATCATCATGTTGCTCGGCTTGATGTCGCCGTGAACGATGCCGCGCGCGTGCAAGTACTTCAGTGCTCTCAAGCAGTGAGCCAGTGCGGTCCGCACCGAGCTGATATCCATCGGCTCTTTCGCGATGCGATCACCGAGCGAGCCTTGCATCAGCTCCATGATCAGCCATCCGCGTTTTCGGTCGATGTCGAAGAACGTGATGATGTTGGGATGCTGCAACGAGGCGAGTAGTTGCGCCTCTTGCCAATAGCGATCCATCTGCTCGGGCAGTTGCTGATACTGCTCGTGAATCTGCTTGACCGCGACTTCGCGATTGAGCTCGTTGTCTCGCGCTCGATAGACGGTCGCAAAGCTTCCGGTCCCGATGCGCTCTAGCAGTTCATATCGCGAATCCCGACTCACGGATTGTTCTCCCCGGTGATGGCTCAATAGCGGCAGCGACGCTGATAGGACCGATAGGACGCAGAGGACTCATAAGGAGTCCGAGTACGTTGTCGATCATCAGAAAGCGATCGCCTTTTCCTATCAGTCCTATGCGTCCCAATCGTCTTATACGTCCTCTGAATTCAGACCTGCCATCGAACGCGGATGCGGCTCAACATCAACGACGCAACGTGTTGAATTGCCGATCGCCGGCGTCTCCCAATCCGGGCACGATGAATTTGCGATCGTTCAAGCGCTCGTCGATCGCCCCGACGACGATCTCAACGTCGGGCCATGCTTTCGACAGCGCATCGACTCCTTCCGGTGCCGCGAGCAACGAAACCATCTTCACATTCCGGACGCCCCAGCGCTTGAGCAGCGCGATCGTATGTGTCGCCGAGCCGCCCGTTGCCAACATCGGATCAAGCACAAACGCGATGTCGACGGGGTCTGACTTCGGCAGCTTCTGGTAGTACTCGACCGGCTGAGCCGTCTCTTCATTGCGATAGACGCCGAGATGCCAAACTTCAGCAGTCGGGATGAGTTCTAAGAATGGATCGACGAGCCCGAGTCCGGCTCTCAAGATCGGTGCGAGCCCCACTCGCTGACTGAGCACTTTCGTATTCGTCACTGCGAGCGGCGTTGTTGCGGTCGAGTCGCTCAACTCCAAATCGCGCGTCGCTTCAACCGCGAGTAGTGCCGCAAGTCGTTTGACGAGAGCACGGAACTCAACGGGCGACGTCCCGACATCGCGCAGATGACCGAGATGATGTTGCACGAGCGGATGTTGGCAGACTCGCAGTCGTTCGGTCGTCACAGTGAAGCTCCTCTACTTCTGGGGGGCGAGAATGTGAGCGTTGTATTCCATTGCGCGTGCGATGACTTCTGAGGAACACATCCGTTTTGGGGTACGACGGACTTGCAGTCCGTCGCTTCT
>CAZNMS010000290.1:0-10978 GCA_964573505.1 uncultured Planctomycetaceae bacterium
CTCGATCGCAGTCACGAGACCGTCAACGAGATGATCGGGCAGCAAGCCTTTCTTATCCGCTTGAGCGGGATCACCGTGCAGTTCGTTGATGCGGAACTGGAGTTGATCCTCTGCCGTCTTGCGATCGCGATTTTGGGCGTAGTCGAGCCACTTCTTCGCGTCCTTCAGATCGACGTCTTTGAGCGACATCGCATGCTGCATCTTCACGAAGTTTTCGAGGTCTGCGGCCGGCACATTCTCGCGAATACGGAAGCCGGGCTGACCGAAGCGAAACGTCGCGGCGTCTTGCTGCCGCACGGTCCATGTTGCTGATGCAGCGAACTGACCGTCAGCAACATTCTCAACGCGCACGGGGCCGAGATAGCTCGTCCCTTGATTGCCATCAGGCTGAAAGAGATGCAGGACTTGCCCCTGCCGGACACCTTCCGCCGTGCCGACTCCCTGCACCATCACGCCGACGCCGCCCTGATTCACATTCACGTTGGTGTAGACTTTGCCCCAGTCGTAATTCACGCGGTGATACTCAAGCTGATACTTCTTGAGTTCAGCTCGCAGCTTCTCGGGCTCGTCCTTTGTCTTGAGATAGGCGTCGCGCTTCTTCTCGACGTTCTTCATCCATGAAGACCGCACCTGCAGCACCTTCGGCGCGAGGACGACTGTCGTCGTCGCTCCCGCAGCAGTGAGGAAGGCGAGAATTATGCCGAGAATATGCATCTTCATGGCGGATCAATCGGCTGAGGGCTGAAGTCGGTGTTGACGAAGAATGAGCCGGCTCAACCGCATCGACGCGATCGGAACCGGCTCTTCAACCTGTGTCAGCGATCTTGGTTCGGTTCTTGGGGACGGTCAAGGAGTAAAGACTTCGGTGAGTTAGTCGATCAGCAGGCAGTTTGCCGATCAGACAGAACCCGCGTGTCATGCCTAATTCAGCGGCTTTTTGTGGCCTTCCGATCGCCCCGTTCTGCCGCACTAAGCCGGTTGTGCCGGTTCGTTCGGAGCGTCCCGTTGCAATGGTTGCGCGACTCATTCGAGGGCATAGAGATCGCCGAGCGTGTGTACTCGGCAACTCGGTACGGCATTCCTCGAACGTGCTTTCGCTGACCTCACGAAGAGATGCCGACCGATCGTCGCATTGCGGTCGTTCGGGAACTTCGCCACTCGCTCGTCGAGTTCGGCTTCGAGAGCTTTGAATGACGGCACGTCGCCCCATTTGCATTCACCGAGATCAGTCCAGTTGTCGTCACGAACGCCAACAACGTCGATCTGAGTGTGCTTATCCCAGTACTCGCCGACCTTGAAGTTCGTTCGCACTCCGTCGCGCGCGTAGATCAGTGGCAGAGACTCGCGGCAGAGTCGTTCGAAGCAGCGACCGAAGTACGCATCGAGATGCGGTTCAACGACGGTCCCGAAACCGCGATCAGGACCGAGCGACAGCAACGAACTCTGATGCGGGAACACAAACCGAAACCAAAACCGCAAGAGCGGGTCGTCGAGTGCATATCGAACATCGCGCTGCGCCGGCTTCTTGTCGGTGATCGGGTAACGCCGTTGTGCGTAGCCCAATTCGGTCAATTGAGTGAGGTAGTAGTTGAGAGCTCGCTGTTCGATGCCGGTCTCGCGACTCACTCCGGCGGGACTGCTCTTACCCTGCGACAATGCCTGCAAGATCGAGTGGTAGTTGATGAGATCCCGCAGTTCTTCGCGCAGCAGGAAGTCAGCTTCGCGATAGAGCGCCGCTGATTCCGTCAGCAGTTGCTCGCGAATGTTTTGCTCGACGGAAGCGTCTTGTCGAAACAGCAGCAAGTAAGCCGGGATGCCGCCGCAGAGCGAATAGACCCGAGCTTGATCGGTGACTGAATACTTCGGATGAAACTTTGCCGCATCGAGATGATTGAACGGTCGCAGGTGCATCTGCGCCGTTCGACGCCCGAAGAGCGGGCTCTTCTCACCGAGCACTTCTCGCTCCATGAACCCCAAATACGAACCGCAAAGGATCAGCATCACTTTGCCGGAACGCTTCCAGTCGTGATCCCAAAGTTCTTGCAAGACGGACGCCAATTCGGGACTTGCTCCGGCCATCCACTGAAACTCATCGAGCACGAGCACCAGTTTCTTCGGCCCCTTCCAGCGCTCGACGATCACTTTGAGGATCTGCTTCCATGAATCGAGCCGAGCGTTAGCAAGCAGTGGTTCGTTAAAGGCGATCGCGGCGGCATCGAGAAACTCGCGACGCTGCATCTCTGCCGGTGCTTGCTTGCCGACGAAGTAGAGGCCGGGTTTCGTGCGAGTGAACTGCAGCAGCAACTCGGTCTTCCCGACGCGACGGCGTCCGTAGACAGGAATGAAGGCGCTGCTCTTTGCGGAGTAAGCGGCTTCGAGAGTCTTCAGTTCTTGAGCGCGAGCGATAAACGTCATGACGGTTCCTTTCGCCAAAACGAAACTTGTCAAGTCGTGTTTTGGTGACTTGCGACGTCACGCACTCTAACTCAAAGACAACAACGTGCGAGCGACAACTGTCCGCGAGTAAGCAGATCGCCAAAACATGACTCGTCAAGTCGTGTTTTGGCGATTGGGATATAGCAATGCAGAGAGGCCGAATCAGCGTTTCACTTTTGACCGCCGAGCATCTTCAACCGATTGATCGCGCCGCGCATTTCTCCCTTTGCTCCATCGTATGTCTCTTTCGCAAGAGCCTCTTCGAGTGCAGGGAGCGATGCGGGATCTCCGGTATTTCCGAGTGCTCGTGCGACGTAGCCGCGACGGTGCTCGTCGGTTTCGCGTTTGAGGACCGCGACGATCTCGGGGGCCGCTGACTTTGCGGCGATGCCAATACCGCCGAGTGCATGAGCGGACTTCATCCGCACAAGAGCGTCTTCATGATGCAGGTACTTCCTCAAGGCGGTGATCTGACCGGCAAGATCGACGTCGAGCATCGCTAAGGCACCGAGTGCGACGACTCGCGTGACGGGATCAGCATCGTCCTTCGAAGCCGCTTGCAGTGGCGCGACCATACTGCGTTCCGCAGTCGCAGCCTTACCGATGCGTCCCAATGCACGAGCGGCCGTCTCGCGAGCTTCTTTCTCGGGATCGCTCTTGAGTTGCGCGAGAAGTTGAGGGACTGCGGGAACGGCTTGCGTTCCGAGATTGCCGATCGCTGTTCCGGCAGTGGAACGCACTGCTCCGTCATTGTCTGACAATGCCGCTTGCATCTCGGCGAACATCTTCGAGGAGATGTCGGAATGCACGAGCGACTTGATCGCTGCTTGCCGCACTCCGACATCGGGGCTCTGCAGTTCGGTCTTTGTCTTTGCGATGCGATCTTCCGGCGACGCCTTACTGTCGGCAGCACTGAGTGGCGCCGCGCTGATCGACAGCGAGAACATGAGTGCCAAAGAGATGCGACGAGCACTGCGATGAAGTCGATTCATGAGCATGATCCTCTGATGCAAGAGAAGAGATGACGCGCGGTCTCGATTCCGGGACGCGACCGAGTACGACGGCTTCAGTAGTCTGCGACTCGGAGCGCTACAACGATCGCCGCAGTCGGTGTCGGATGAAGCGCTCATGCGACGGACGTAGGACCGAGAGGCTCGCTCAATGGATCACGATGAATTGCTGGCGCAGTTGCTCGACGACTTGCTCTCTCAAGAGCAGCGCGGAGAAGAGCCGCAGATCGAGCGAGTGGCCGCAGAGCATCCGCAACTGGCAACTGAGTTGCGCCAACTATGGGCCGCCGTCGCAATGGCCGAGAACTTTGCGTCGCCGACCGTGCTGCCTGACGACGCAGAGAGCGAGATCGCGCCATCAAGCTTTGCTCTCGGACTCGCGGACTATGAACTGCTTGATGAACTCGGACGCGGCGGAATGGGCGTCGTCTATCGCGCTCGACAGAAGAGTCTGACTCGCACGGTCGCACTCAAGATGATTCTGCGGCGCGATCTCGCATCGAAGGCGGATGTCGCGCGGTTTCGCGCGGAAGCAGAGTCCGCCGCGCGACTCGAACATCCTCATATCGTGAAGGTCTTCGAAGTCGGCGAGCACAACGAGCAGCCGTTCTTCAGCATGCAGTTCATTGATGGTTCGACATTGGCATCGCGACTGGCGAACGGGCCGCTTGCTCCGAAAGTCGCGGCGGAATTGTTGTTACCCGTCTGCCGCGCGATCGCTCATGCGCATCGCTGCGGCGTACTGCATCGAGACCTCAAACCGTCGAACATCCTCATTGATGAGAGCGGCCGGCCTTATGTGACTGACTTCGGTCTCGCGAAGCGTCTGACGTCGAGCAGCGATGATCCGTCGGGACTCGCGTCGCTGACTCAGTCGGGTGCGATACTGGGTACTCCGAGTTACATGGCGCCCGAGCAAGCAGCCGGTCAGCGCGGTGAGATCGGGATTGCGACCGACGTCTACAGTTTGGGAGCGATCCTTTACGCGATGCTGACGGGACGACCGCCGTTTCAAGCCGCGTCGCCGCTCGACACCGTGCTGATGGTGCTCGAGCAAGAGCCGGTTCCGGCGCGGATCATCAATCCGAAAGCTGATGCGGATCTCGAAGTCATCGCACTCAAGTGCCTGCAAAAGCCGCAGGACTTGAGATACGCGACTGCCGATGCGCTCGCGGACGATCTTGAATCGTTCCTCAAGCACGAGCCGATCTCAGCGCGGTCGTCGCAGTTCACGCAGGTGCTGAGCCGAGCGTTTCGTGAAACGCATCATGCGTCGTTGCTCGAGAACTGGGGCCTCTTATGGATGCTGCATAGCTTCGTCGTGCTGATGTTGTGTTTGACGACGAATTGGATGCAGTGGCAAGACGCTGCGGCGAATCGAGAACCCTCGCGCTGGCCGTATCTCGGGTTATGGGTCTTCGGCATGAGTTTGTGGGCCTCGATCTTTTATGGCCTACGTCGTCGAGCCGGTCCCGTCACGTTCGTCGAACGGCAGATCGTCCATATTTGGGCGAGCAGCATGATCGCGAGCATGGCGCTATTTGTGGTTGAGGGAGTGCTCGGCATGCCGGTGCTCGCGCTGTCGCCGATCATCGGGTTGATCAGCGGAATGGTGTTTCTCGTCAAAGCGAGCATTCTCACCGGTAAGTTTTATGTGCAAGCGGCGGCGCTCTTTGTGACCGGCATTTTGATGGCCGTGATTCAAGCGTCGGACATGCCGGACTTCAGCATTGCCTTTTACGGTGCGGTCTCAGCGGGCGGCTTTTTTGTGCCCGGATTGAAGTACTACCGGCAGCGAATTCGGCGTTGAGGCACGCACCCAATGAAAGAGTTCGCGGTCGCGCGGGCGAACTGACTGATGCCGGTCTCGTGCTGACTGATCGGCTTGCGTCGCATGACTGTTGCAACCGGCATGACTCGTTCAAGCCGCAGGGTTTGTTGACGGCTCAGCACGATGAGATCAGCGCCTGCCTGATTTGCCGGTCGAGCACGCTGCTCGTGTTCTAGGTTCCCATAAGCCTCATTGGGTCTTGAAGTCGGATGATTGGGGCGATGTCTCCATTTCGGATTGAGGAACCGTCATGTCCGAGTTTCAGTCGCTTCGTCGCACCGTCGCTGCCGCCAATGCTGGCAATGCGGCATTGGCCAAAATGCATCTTCAGAAGGCAGCGGAAGATGCTCCGGAGGACGCAGGAGTCTGGTTGTGGATGGCATGGTTCGCTGACTCGCCGCTGAATGCAGTCCACTGTTTAGAACTGGCGCTCGACGACCCGCGTTATCAGGCATTGGCGCAAGCCGGCTTGAATTGGGCTCGCGCAATGGCCGCGTTCAAAGTGGCTGATGCAGGACTTCCCGTTGCTCTGCCGAGCGCGGTGCCAGTTGTCTCCGCCTCAGAATCAGTCGTCGAAGTCGAGCAAGAACTCGTCGCGGACATTGCAGAAGTCGCAGCGGAAGTTGCGAGCACGATCGCTGCTCCCGTTGAAACGTTCGAAGCGCCGGTCGCAGTTGAAGCAACTGTTGAGGCCGCTGTTGCTGAACCCGTTGCGGTTGCAAGCAGCGTCGTCGAGAGCGTCGCTGCGCAAAGTGATTGGGATGCGCCGGCCGAGTTTGAGCCCGTCATTGCGGTTGCTGAAGAAGTGGCAGCACCGATTGAGCGAACTCCGGTTGTTGAGAGCTTCGCGCCGTCGCGTGCATTTGCTTCTGGGACGACTCGCGCGAGTTTGTGGGGCGGATTGGGTGCTAGCACCGAAGCGAGTTCTGCTGCGTCTCCTACGACCGACGATTGGGGAAGTCAGTGGCAGCCGGCTCCTGTAGTTATTGTTCCTCAGCCGCCAGTCGCTGAAATGAGTGCGCCGCCGGTTCAGCCGGTCCTCGCCGAAGTTGCTCCGTCTGCGTTGTGGAACGAAGCCGCGCGAGAAGTGCCATTCACGGTCTCTGAGAACGTCGTGCCGGAAGTGGCAGTGACTGTCACTGCGGCAACGAATGAGTCCGAGCAAGTGACGACTTCATCGACTGTGACTGCGCCGACTCCGCCGAAAGTGGTTGAAGCGCAGCCGACTGTTTGGCGAGCAGCGAAGACCGATTGGTTCGGCGCGGAACCTCAACCGCAGCCCGAACCGTTCATTCCCGCAACGACGTCGCGCTTAGCCGATGTCATGTTTGCTCCTCCATCAGAGACAGTTGCCGAAGCGAGTTCGCATCGTGCTGAGCCCGTTGCTCCGGTGCAGATTCGAGTCGCTGAGCCGTACCGCGAAGAAGTCGTGAGCGACTCGACGCGCCACTTCGAAACGGCTCCCCAACAAGAACCGCAACACGAAGAGGACGGGCACGGTGACTTCCTCGAAGATCAACTGGCGGAAGAGCCGGAAGTCGTTGACGAGTTAGTCGAAGTTGTCGAAGCCGATGCGATCACGAACGCAAAGGTCGCTGACATCCCGCAGGTCACGACGCCTGCTCCGGCAAAGAGTGGCAAGACGATTTTGGTCGTCGACGATAGCCCGACAGTGCGCAAGCTCGTCGCGATGACTCTTGAGAAGCGCGGCTACACCGTAGTCGCGGCCTTCGACGGAGTGGCGGCGATTAAGGAGATCGCGACGCACAATCCGGCTCTCATCCTGATGGACGTCACGATGCCGCGACTCGACGGCTATCAGCTCTGCAAGCTCGTCAAGAAGCACGAAGCCACTCGGCATATCCCCGTCGTGATGCTCTCGGGCAAAGACGGCATGTTCGATCGGCTGCGAGGCCGACTCGTCGGTTGCTCGGGCTACATCTCGAAGCCGTTCGTTCCCGAAGCACTCGTTGAAACCGTCGAAGAGCATCTCGCTCAATTGAATGCGAAGTAGCGGTCAGATCTCAGTCGCAGAGCGCCTGAACTACGTAAGCGAGTTGCTCTGCGACTCGCAGCAATCACGCGGCCTTGAGTCTCGAACAACGATCCACTCGCAAGCCTTCGGTCAGCGCCTCATCCCGAACGGTCATGTCTCATGAACCTCGATGAATTCAGTCGGCAGCTCGCGGTCAACCGCGACATCTCGCCGGAGTCGCAAGATGAGCGACTTCAGGACGAGTGCATTGCGCTGCTGGCGATTCTGGAGCGACTGCTCGAAACGCTCGGCAAGCATGCCGCAGCGGCGCGGCAAGTCGACGTCATCGAGGCCGCGAAAGAGATGCTCGTTGAGACGCTTGAGTTCTTAACGAACCGCTTCGGGACGGAGTCGGTCGCGCTCGAGATCTCGCGCGTCTGCGAGCTGCGCGATATGGCAAAGGACGTGCAAACGCTCGTCGGTCAAGGATTCTTCAGCCGCTTGTTCGGAGCGAAGAACGCGAGTCAAGAACTCAAGCAGCAGGCATATCGGCAACTCGGCGAAGAGTTCGCAGTGGTGTTCCGCGCGTTGCTCGCCGTGATCGACGGCAACTTCCGCACGCATCCCCATATGAATGAGTGGCGGGTCAGTTGTCGGGTCTTCGTCGATGAATTCCGCCGACAGTGGTGAGTGGAATTTGAATGACATGCCGCAGTGCGTCATGTCTCTAACCCGCGTGCCCAATACGTCATTCCCGATTCGATGTGCCGCGCCATTGCTCGTGCAGCCGCCGTTGCGTCGTTCGCAAGCAGAGCAGTCACGATCGCGAGATGCTCGTGAGCCTCTTCAGGAAAGCGGGCAAGGTCAGCCGCCGCTCGACGTCGATCCCATGCAGCATCGCGGAAGGTGCGAAAGAGCAACTTCAGCCGACCGAGTTCCTTTGCGAGGAAACGATTGCCGCTCGCTTCAGCGATGAGGTCATGCAGTCGACTATCGAGCGAGCGAGCGGCGTCGATCGCTTTCTTGATCTCTCGCAGCGATGCGTCTGAGGATGCTCGCGCGACGCTAAGCGCCGTCTTTGCTTGCTGACGAAGAAGGGCCGCGAGTTCTTCAAGTTCAGCCGTCTCGATCCGTCCGCAAGCGAGCTTCACGGCGGCGCACTCGAGCGCGTTCCGAACGAGCGAGACTTCTTCAACATCGGTCGCGGTCATGCGTCGCACGACCGCGCCGCAGTTCGGTGCGATGTCGACAACTCCGATGCCCTCAAGAGTGGCGAGTGCTTCTCGAATCGGAGTCGGACTGACGCCGTAACGCGCGGCGAGATCATGAATGACGAGCCGCGTTCCCGCTTTGAGATGCCCGCGAAAGATGTCGCTCAGCATGGCGTCAGCGACGGCCGTGCGACGCTGCCCGTGATCGACCCGAGCCGCTTTCGCAGTCGCGCGGCTTCGACTTGTTGACGCGGTCTTCAAGATGGAGTCTCTCGCAAATGAGTCGTGCGTCAGCGTTATTCATCGCAGCAAGACGAAGCTGATCCGCGAAACGCAGCGTGTAGGATGAGCTACATGTTGCGTGCGCAGGCTCGCTTAGCTCGATCTTTGCGCTCGTTTTGGAGTGCGGTAATTCATTACCGCTTTCCATTTCGCCGGAGGCGTCTTTTTTGAACGACGACACCTGCAAGTCATGACCGAAAAAGTGCAACTCAGGCTGGCGCGAATCGCAGGCGTCGATAAATCGACGCACTACGAACGGCAAAAGTCGAGCGAGAAACAGTCGAGGAATCAGTTCCCGATTCTGCGTCGCGTAGGTTGGACGCCTACGTCCGACAGCGACGCAGCACGGACGTAGGCGTCCATGCTACGAATCCGGGAAGTCATTCTTCGACGATCCCTTACTCCATTGTCGGGCGCGGCGGGTTCGCCCAATTGCCCGAGTAATCTTTACCGGAGACGACGACGCCTTTTGCGTGCCAGTTGCTCCCGGCCTTCACATCGGGAGTGCAATAACGCAGCGTCAATCCGCAGCGGCGGCGATCGGACTCATTCGCATCCGAGCCGTGCAGCAAAAGATCGGAATGCACCGAGACTTCTCCGGCTTCGAGTTCGTCGACGACTTCCGTGCCGTACTGCTCGACATTCTCGATCGTCTGATTGAGCACGTTGTGCTCGGCCTCGCTGCTCTCGCGATAGGTCATGTGCCCGAAGTGGTGCGAACCGGCGATGAACTTCATGCAGCCGTTACCGAGATCAGCCTTATCAACCGCAAGCCAAACGGTGACGGTCTTCGACGGAGTTAGCGGCCAGTAGCTCGCGTCTTGATGCCATGCGACGGCTTTCCCGTCGCGCGGCATCTTGCAGAAGAAGTGCGAGCCCCATCCGATGACATCTTCGCCGAGCAAATCGCGGACGATCGCGACGATCTTCGGATGACTGAGCATGTCAAAGACCGGTCCGTACTTCAGATGCGCGGTGCTGATGGAATAGCTGTCACCGCCCGCTGCGATGACTCGGGCGAGCAAGCCGTCGAAGTAGCTGCGGACCGAATTGATCTCGCTCTCCGAATAGACGCGCAACTGCTTCACATAACCGTCGCGATTGAACTGCTCGATTTGACTGCGACTGAGTGTCGCGGGGCTTGCTGTAGCCGACGGGTAGAAGTGCAGATCGCGCTGCATGGTCGAGAGTTCGTCTTTGGTCGGAACCGCGTTGAAATTCATCTGCATGTTTCGGGCTCGATATCAAGAGGAAGAGAGGCTGCCGATTGGCGAGGCACGGATTGTATATAATCCGACAGCAGCATTCGGCAATGCAGCATGAGTGGAGCGCCGATCTTGCGAAGTTCTATGGAGTACGGTGATTACTCACCGCTTTCCCATTCGGCGGAGCCGTCTTTGTCTTTGTTTCTCTTCGCCTCTAACGCACCCGCGCCAGCTCCGACTCGACAAAAAGAACAAAGAGCGGCTACGCAGCAAACCCGAAGCAGCGATGAATCGCCGCACTCCACATCGAACAACGCAACTCCAAAAAGCGTCAGCGAGGGAGTGAGCATGACCGCTGCCCTTTCAAACGCCCTCGCTTACGCAGCGGGTTACAAGCGTTCTTCCGCACTCGCACGAGTGATCGCGCAGCGCATCTACTCCACGCGGCATCGAATGACGCATCCGCACACGATGGACGCAGCCGGACTCGCTCTTGACGATGAGCGTTGTTCGTAGCTCCGCCTTCAGGCGGCACGTCGAAGACCGGATAAGACCGGACCGACAAACCTCGCTTCGCATCTCACCGAAACTCGAAAGGCATGCTGTCTTGTCCGAACTCTTCTCGCCTGTCGCTCTTGATCGCGCTTTGGCTGTTGGACGAGCGCATTTGCAGAACGCGGGCCTCGGTTGGGCGCTGCCATGGTACAGCCTCATTGACCGACTCGTTTTGGCGGTCGGCTATGCCGGCAGCGACGGTGATGTTGTTGCCGCCGGAGCCGACTCCGCTCGCTTCACCTTGATGAGCATCGTGAAGCCGTTTCTGTTGCTGAGGCAGCTTCAATTGTTGGGAGCCGACGGCGTTGAGCGACTCGTCGACAACTTGCCGTCTGAGATGTCGTTCTTCTCCGCAGAGCAATTGGAAGCGGACAATGGCCGACCGCGAAACGCGATGCTCAATAGCGGTGCGCTGTTGCTCGCGGACAAATTCCCCAGCAGTGACCCGGCTGCTCAGGCTGATGAGTTTGTGG